>DATAKR010000105.1:0-28916 GCA_036261495.1 Acidimicrobiales bacterium
TGGCCGTGGGCGACGTGCCGGCGCGGACCGAGCTCCGGGTCTCGGCCGGGGGCGACAGCCAGGCGTTCGCGGTCGAGGTCGAGGGCCGGCCGGCGCTGTGGCCCGGCAGGCAGGGAGACCGACCGGTGATCGTGGCGGCACGCGATCGGCTTCCGGCGTTCCTACCGACCGAGATGTGGGTCGCCGCGCCGATGGCCGGGGCGCGCCCCGCGCTCGTCCGGGCCGGCCTCCCGGTCAGCCTGGCCCGGACCGCCGCCGGGGTGCGGTCTGCATCGGACGCGGTCGCGGTCGAGCTGACCTTCGGCTTCGTCGAGGCCCTGGGCGCGCTGGCGGGCCTGATCGCGGTCGTCGGGCTCGTGCTCTACGTCGAGGAGCGCCAGCGCGTGCGCGAGATCAGCTACGCCCTGTCTCGCCGGATGGGGCTCGGACGCGCAACCCACCTCTTCTCGGTTGCCGTCGAGCTCGGCACCATGCTGGCCGTGGCCACCCTCACCGGATGCGCGGTGGCCTGGGTGGCGGCGCGGGCGGTGATGGCGGGTCTCGACACCCAACCGTCGGTGCCGCCCAGGCCCGCGCTGACGGTGCCACATCTCCTGCTCCCCACCCTCGCCGGGGCGATGGTCGCCCTCGCGCTGGCGGGGTCGCTCCTCGTGCAACGCCGTGCCGACGCCGCCCGCCTCGCGGAGGTCCTGCGGCGTGCCGGCTGACACCAGCGCGCCGGCGGCCACGTGCGCCGGCGTGGTCAAGATCTACTGGAGCGACTCCGGCGAGGTGCACGCGCTCAAGGGCGTCGACGCCGCCTTCCCGCGCGGGCTCGTCACGGCCGTCGTCGGCCCGTCGGGATCCGGCAAGTCGTCGCTGCTCCGCCTCCTCGCCGGTCTCGACGCGCCCACCGCGGGGCGGGTGCGGATCGGCGACGTCGACCTCGGTGGGCTCTCGCCCCGCCGCCGTCGTGAGGTGAGGCGCCGCCACGTCGGCTTCGTGTTCCAGGAGCCGGCCGACAACCTCCTCCCCTACCTCACCGCGGAGGAGCAGGTCCGAGCGGCGGCCCGGCTCCGCGGCACGACCGCCGACACCGCGGTCCTCCTCGACTCGCTCGGCCTCGGTCACCGCGCGACGTCGCGCGCCGGCGAGCTCTCGGGCGGCGAGCAGCAGCGCCTCGCCTTCGCGGCCGCGGTCGCCGGCGGGCCCGAGCTGGTGATCGCCGACGAGCCCACCGCGGAGCTCGACTCCCGGTCGGCCGAGGCGGTCATGGAGGCGGTGCGCCACCTCCGCGATCGCGGCACGGCGGTCGTGGTCTCGACGCACGACCCCGTCGTCATGGCCGCCGCCGACCGCACGCTGTTCCTGCGCCACGGCGCCGTCGAGGCCGAGTCGACGGCCGGCACCGCGCTCGCCGTCGTCGATGCCTTCGGACGGGTGCAGCTCCCTGAGGACGCGCTCGCGCTCTTCCCGGAGCGGCGCGCCATCGTCCGCATCGAGGACGATGAGGTGAGGATCACACCGCCGTGAGCGCCACACCTGCGAGCCATCCGGTCGTCGGCCTCGCCGGGGTGACGAAGCGCTTCCGGCGCGGGCGCGAGGTCGTCCACGCCATCGAGGCGGTGACGTTCGACCTGCGCGAGGGAGAGCTCGTCGTGCTCGTCGGCCCGTCCGGATCCGGCAAGAGCACGCTCCTCAACCTGCTCGCCGGCTGGGAGGCGCCGGACGAGGGGGCACTGTGCTGGAGCCCGACGCTCAGCGACGCGCCGGCAAGCGACCGCCCGTGGAGTGAGGTCGCGCTCGTCCCGCAGGCGCTCGGCCTCGTCGACGACCTCTCCGTCCGGGAGAACGTCGCGCTGCCCCTACGACTCGCCGGCCTACGCCGAGCCGAGCGCGACGCCCGGGCGCTCGGGCTGCTCGAGCGGTTCGGCCTCGCTGCGCTTCGCGACCGCCTCCCTGCGGAGACCTCGCTCGGCGAGCAGCAGCGCGCCGCCCTCGCCCGCGCGCTCGTCGTGACGCCACGGCTGCTCCTCGCCGACGAGCCGACCGCTCACCAGGATGCGGCGTGGACCGAGGCGGTGCTCGTCGCGATCCGCGAGGCGGCCCATGCCGGAACGGCCTGCCTCGTCGCGACCCACAACCCCGACGCGGTGCCGGTGGCCGACCGGCTGCTGTCGATGCGCGACGGACGGCTGGTCGAGACGCCCTCGCGCCTCACCGGCAAATGAACAGCCCGTGGTTCTCGCCCATTCGGAACGCGCCCTCGCGTGCGACGACGGCACGCACCTCACGGCGCACCCGCTCGACGAAGTCCGGCCACGCCAGGCCCGGCCGCAGCCCCGCCTCGTAGAGATAGCGGTTGCGCTCGACCTCGTCGATGATCTGCTCGGGGTCGGGCACGACGAGCTCCGAGTCGGTCAGCTCCACCAACGTGACGTCGTCGAAGCTCTCGGCGAGCAGCTCGGCCCCGTTCTCGTTCGAGAACCGCAGCTGGAGGAAGTCGCCACCGGCCGACGGGTTGCAGCCGTTCCGCTCGAGCAGCTCGGCCAGCTCCCACTGGGCCCGCTCGCTGTTGGTGAAGCCGTACAGGACCCCCCGCGGGCGGAGGACGCGACGCATCTCGCGTGCCGCCGCCCGGATGTCGGGCACGTGGTAGAGCATGTGCATCGCCATCACGACGTCGAAGGTCGCGTCGCGGAACGGAAGCGCCTGCACGTCACCGCACACGCGACGCGCCACCGCAGGATCGATGGAGCGCAGGCGGCCGGCGGCGAGGTCGAGCGCGGTCAGCGACGCCGCTCGCCCGGAGGTCGCGGGAACGTACGCCCCCGGGCCACAGCCGGCGTCGAGGACGCTCGCGCCGCGAAGTGCGGGCAGGTGCTCGTCGAGGAGGTCGCCGAGATCGACGGGCGGCTGCCGACACTCATAGATCGAGGGTCGGCCCGTCGCCGGCACCGGCGCGCGCTTGTGGTGCTCCCGGTCGTCGATCCCGCCCACACGACGATTCGAGCCCGTGCCCGGTCGACCGTCAAGGCGAATGCGCGGCGCGGTCGCACCCAGGTCGCGAGCTAGTGGATGGTGAGCTCCGGGCGGTGGATCTGCTTGGGCGCGTTGGCCTCCACGAAGCGGGCGATCTCGAGGAACGCCGACGCGGCCTCGCCGTCGGGATCGGCGGCCACGACCGGCACGCCCTCGTCGCCGCCCTCCCGCAGCGCCGGCACGAGCGGCACCTGGCCGGCGAGGGGGACACCGAGCTTGTCGGCGAGCAGGGCGCCGCCGCCGGCGCCGAACAGCTCGTAGCGCGTGCCGTCGTCGCCGGTGAACCACGACATGTTCTCGATGACGCCGGTGACCTTGAGGTTGACCTTGCGGGCCATGTAGGCCGCCCGCTGCGCGACGCGCTGGGCCGCGGCCTGCGGTGTGGTGACGACGAAGACCTCGGAGCGCGGCAGGTGCTGGGCCATCGAGAGCGCGACGTCGCCAGTGCCAGGCGGCATGTCGACGAGCAGGAAGTCGGGATCGCCCCAGTAGACGTCGGTGAGGAACTGCTCGAGGTACTTGTGCAGCATCGGGCCGCGCCAGATCACCGGCTGGTCGTCCTCGACGAGGAAGCCCATCGAGAACGCCTTCACGCCGTACGCCACCGGCGGCACGATCATCCCGTCGATCACCACCGGGTCCTGGTCGATGCCGAGCATCTTCGGCACCGAGAAGCCGTACACGTCAGCGTCGAACAGGGCGACGTCGTAGCCGAGACGGGCGAGCGCCAGGCCCAGGTTGACCGTGACCGACGACTTCCCGACGCCGCCCTTGCCCGACGCGATGCCGAGGATGCGGGTCCGCGAGCCGGGGAGGTTGAACGGCACCTGCTTGGCCGGCGCATGCGAGTGGCCGGCGTGGTCGTGGCCGCCGGCCGCCCCGCCCCCGGCACCGCCCGATGCCTGGAGCATCTCTCGCAGCGCCGCCCGCTCCTCGTCGGACATCACCGTGAGGTCGACGTCGACGTCGGACACGCCGTCGAGGGCCCGCACGGCGGTGGTGACCCGCGCCGTGATCTCCGTGCGGAGCGGGCATCCGGCCACCGTGAGCGCGACGACGACCCGCACGTGCGAGCCCTCGACGGTCACGGCCTTCACCATGTCGAGGTCGACGATGCTCCGGCGCAGCTCCGGATCCTCGACCGGACGGAGGGCCTCGAGAACCTGCTGTTCGCTGACGGGCACGGTATGACTCCCACGTTGAGTGAGCGCGGGGATTTCCCCTACGCGCGTAGGTAATATTACTGACGTGGAGCGGCTACCCCTCCCCGCCGGGGAGCGCAGCAGCGAGCAGTTCTCGGCCATGGTCGCCGCCGTCACCTCCGCGTTCGGCGACCCCACGCGGCGCGAGATCTACCTGTTCGCGCGCGGGAGCGGCGCCGGCGTGACGGCATCGGAGGTCGCCGACCGCTTCTCGCTGCACCCCAACGTGGCCCGGCACCACCTCGACAAGCTCGCCGCCGGCGGGTACCTCGACGTGCAGGTGGGCCGGCAGGAGGGCGCCGGCGCCGGCCGCCCCTCGAAGCGCTACCAGGCCCCGCCCGACGCCGGCGGCGCCGTCGCCGACCTCCCCGGCGTGCGCGACGACCTCGTCGTCCGCCTGCTGGCCCGGGTGCTCGCGATGGTGCCGAAGGAGCAGGCCGAGGGCGTGGCCGAGGAGGTCGGCGAGGAGTACGGCCGGTCGCTCGCGGCCCACATCGCGCCCGACGACCGGGCGCGCAGCCGGCGGGCCGCCATGCAGGCGGTCGCCGACGCCTTCACCGCCCACGGCTTCGCCGCCCATGCCGAGGCCCGAGGCAACGGCACGCTGGCCATCATCAACGAGAGCTGCCCCTTCGGCGTCGACGTGGCGTCGCAGAACCCGGTGATCTGCGCCGTCGACCGAGGCATGGTCCGGGGCATGCTCGCCGGGCTCTACGGCCAGACGTCGCCAGAGACCGAGTCGTCGCGGGCCCAGGGCGACGACACCTGCGTCACCGTCGTCTAGACCCGCACTCGTGCCCCGCCACTACCTCGATCACGCGTCGACCTCGCCGGCGCGCCCCGAGGCCGTCGCCGCCATGGTCGAGTGGCTGAGCGGTGGGTCCGCAGCCGACCCCGGCCGCGTGCACACCGAGGGACGCATGGCCCGGGCCGCCCTGGAGGACGCCCGCGAGCGCGTCGCCGCGCTGGTCAACGCCCGCCCGCGCGAGGTGGTGTTCACGAGCGGTGCCACCGAGGCGATCAACGCGGCCGTGTTCGGCGCCACCGCCGCGCGCGGCGAGCGTGTCGTCGCCGGCGCCGTCGAGCACTCGGCGGTGCTCGAGCCGGCCCGCCGCCACGAGCTGGTGCGGGTCGGCGTCGACGGCACCGGTCGGGTCGACCTCGACCAGCTCGACGCCGCGGTCACACCGGCAACGGCGCTCGTGTGCGTGCAGTGGGGCAACCACGAGGTGGCGACCCTCCAACCGATCGAGGCGGCCGCGGCCCTGTGCCACGACCGGGGCGTGCTGCTCCTCGTCGACGCCGCGCAGGCGGTCGGCCACGCGGTCGTCGACTTCGGGGCGTCGGGGGCCGACCTCATGGCGGTGAGCAGCCACAAGCTCGGCGGCCCGAAGGGCGCCGGCGCCCTGCTCGTCCGGCGGGGCCTGCGGCTGCCGGCCTTCATCCTCGGTGGCGACCAGGAACGGGCGCGCCGCGGCGGCATCGAGAACGTGCCGGCGCTGGTCGGTTTCGGCGCGGCCGCGAGCGCGGTCGGCGCGGTGCTCGCCGACGAGATCGAGCGGGCGGCGGCGCAGACCGAGCGGGTGCGCGCCGCCGCGTCCACACTCCGCGGGGTGGCTCCGCTCGGCGACCCCGATCCCGCCGGCCGGCTCCCGCACATCGCCTGCCTCGTCGTCGCCGGCGTCGAGGCCGAAGCGGTGCTGCTCGGTCTCGATCAGGCCGGCATTGCCGCGCACTCGGGCAGCGCGTGCTCGTCGGAGTCGCTCGAGCCGTCGCCCGTGCTCGAGGCCATGGGCGTCGAGGCCGAGCGGTCGCTGCGCGTGTCGGTCGGCTGGTCGACGACCGACGCCGACATCGAGGCCTTCTCCGAGGCGCTCCCCCGCGTCGTGGATCGCCTCCGCGGGCTCGCCGCTCAGTCGCCCCAGTAGCGCTGCTCGCGAAACGGGTCGCCGTACATGTGGTAGCCGTTCTCCTCCCAGAAGCCGGGCCGGTCGCCCGCCATCAGCTCGATGCCGCGCAGCCACTTGGCCGACTTCCAGAAGTACAGGTGGGGCACGAACGACCGCAGTGGGTAGCCGTGGTCGGGCTCGAGCGGCTTGCCGTCGAACTCGTAGGCGAGCATGGCCTTCGGGCGGCCGCGCTCGTCGGTGCCGGTGACGTCGGCGAGGGGGACGTTGGCGGTGAACCCGAACTCCGAGTGCCACATCACGTGGGTGGCGTCCGGGGCGACGTCGACGAGTGAGAGCACCTCGTCGAGCGGCACGCCCTTCCACACGGTGTCGAACTTCGACCACTTCGTCACGCAGTGGATGTCGGTGGTGACCTCGACCGACGGGAGGGCCGTCAGCTCGCTCCACGTCAGCCGGGCCTCGGTCGCGACCCGCCCGAAGATGCGGAAGTCCCAGTCGGAGAGGTCGTCGTAGATGGGCACGCTGCCGGCGTGGAGCACGGGGAAGCGCTCGGTGAAGTACTGGCCGGGCGGGAGCCGCCGCGGGTCGATGCCCTTGCGCTCGAGCTCCTTGCGGTTGCGTTCGAAGAACCCCACGGCGCCACGGTAGGCCGAGCCGGCCCGTTCGGGGTCCGGCGCGGTTCGTCGGCATCGTGGGGAGCGGGCAGTATCGGCTCGTGGCGCCGACCGAGCGTGGCCGGGAACGAGGGGCGTGGGCGGCCATCGCCCCCGTGGTCGCCGCCGTCGGCGTCTTCGGGATCTCCTACGGCGTGCTCGCCTCGGCCGCGGGGGTCCCCGCCTGGGAGACCGTGATGATGTCGATGCTGGTGTTCGCCGGCTCGGCCCAGTTCGCTGCGGTGTCGTCGTTCGCGATCGGGTCGCCGGCCGGTGCGGTGGTGTCGGGCGTGCTGCTCAACTCGCGCTACCTCGCCACCGGAGCGGCGGCGGCGCCGGTGCTGCCGGGCGGCCGCTGGCGGCGGTTCCTGCTCGCCCAGCTCGTGGTCGACGAGAGCTTCGCGCTCGGCGTCGGCGCCGGCTCCCCGGAACGGCCCGACGGGCGCATGCTCGTGACGGCCGGCGCGGCCGAGTGGCTGTGCTGGGTCACCGGATCGGCGATCGGCGCCCTGCTCGGCCCGGTGCTCGGCGACCCGCAGCGGCTCGGCCTCGACGCCGCGTTCCCGGCCCTGTTCGTCGCCCTGCTCCGTCCCATGCTCGATCGCTCCGACGCCGTGAAGTCCGCGGTGGCCGGCCTCGCGGTCGCCGCCATCCTCCGCCCGTTCGTGCCGTCGGGCGTCGCGCTCGCCGGCGCCGCCGTCGCCGGGCTCCTGGCCTACCGCTGATGCTCGTCGCCATCGTCGTGCTCGCCGCCGCGACCATCCTCATCAAGGGCGCCGGCTCGCTGCTCCCCGAGATCCCCGACGCGGTCGCGGCGCGCCTCGGAGGCCTGGCCCCGGCGCTCCTCGCGGCCCTGGTCATCACCGAGCTCACCGGCGCCGACGGCATCCCCCGTCTCGACGCCAAGGCCGCTGGCGTAGGGGTGGCGGTCGTGCTCGCCGCCGTGCGCGCGCCCTTCGCGGTGTGCGTGGTCGCCGGCGCGGCGGTGGCGGCGGTGCTGCGCCTGGCGTGAGCGCTACTTGACGCCGAGCAACCGCTCGAGCGGATCGATGGCGAAGTACAGGACGAACAGGAAGGCGATCACCCAGAGCAGCGGGTGGACGTCGCGGGCCCGCCCCTTCACGAGCTTGATGACCGCGTAGCTCACGAACCCGGCGCCGATCCCGTTGGTGATCGAGTAGGTGAAGGGCATCAGGATGATCGTGAGGAAGGCGGGGATGGCGATGTCGTAGTCGTCCCACGGGATGCTCTTCACCTGCGTCATCAGGAGGAACCCGACGATCACGAGCGCCGGCGCCGCCGCCTCGTAGGGCACGATCTCCACCAGCGGTGAGAGGAACAGCGCCACGAGGAACAGGCCACCGGTCATGAGGTTGGCGAGGCCGGTCCGGGCGCCGTCGCCGACGCCGGCGGCCGACTCGATGTAGGTCGTGTTGGACGACACCGAGGCCGCCCCGCCCGCCACGGCGGCGAGGGAGTCGATCAGGAGCACCGGCTCGACGCCGGGCAGGCGACCCTCGTCGTCGAGCAGCCCCGCCTCGGCGCCCACGCCCACGACCGTGCCCATCGTGTCGAAGAAGTCGGCGAGCATCAGCGTGAACACCAGCAGCACCGTGCTGATCACACCGACCTGCACCACCGAGCCGCCGAGCGAGAAGTGGCCGAGCAGGCTGAAGTCGGGCGCGGCCAACAGCTTGTGCGGCAGCTCCGGGACGTTGAGCCCCCACCCGGTCGGCGTGAACTTGCCGCCGGGGCCGAACTGGGGCGGCACGTCGACGATGGCGTTGATGATGATGGCGAAGACGGTGGTGCCCACGATCCCGAGGAGGATGCCGCCCCGCACCCGGCGGGCTACCAGGATCCCGGTGAGGAGGAGCCCGAAGGCGAACACGACCGTCGGCCACCCGAGGAGGCGGCCGCCTACGCCGAGGTTCACGGGCACGGGCGTGTTGAGGGCGTCGGGGTTGCGGCGCACGAAGCCGGCATCGACGAATCCGATGAAGGCGATGAACAAGCCGATGCCGACGCTGATCGCCTGCTTGAGCGCGAGCGGGATGGCGTCGAACACCGCGCTCCGGAACCCGGTGAGCACCAGGACGGTGATGACGATGCCCTCGATCACCACCACACCCATGGCCGCCGGCCACGACATCACCGCGGCGAGCTGGAACGCGACGACACCGTTGAGCCCGAGGCCGGCCGCCAGGGCGAACGGGTAACGGCCGATGAGGCCCATCAGCAGCGTCATGACGGCGGCGACGAGGGCGGTGCCGGTGGTGAGGGCGGCGATCTTCAGCTGGTGACCGTTGACGTCCTTGGCCCCCGACAGGATGAGGGGGTTGAGCACGACGATGTAGGCCATCGTGAAGAAGGTCGCCAGCCCTCCCTCCAGCTCGGTGCGGACGGTCGACCCGCGCTCACGGACGAGGAACCAGCGCTCGAGGGTGTCCATGACCGGGGGATCCTACGGACGCGGGAGCGAACCGGATCTTTCCGGCGTTCGCCTACGCGACAGGTGCTCGCCCCCCGGCTCCGCCCGCGAGGTCAGGGCGCGGTGGTCGTGGTGGTCGCGGGCGGCTGCCCGCTCGCCTCGGCCCGCGCCTGGTCGCGCTCCTGCACGAGGAACGTCTTGAGATCGGGCGGGGCGCCCGCATCGATCGCCTTCTGGAACTCGTCGGCCGCGCCCGCGGGGTCCTTCTTCGACTGCCAGAGCAGCATGCCCTTGAAGAAGTGGGCTTCGGCGTAGCCGGGGTCGATCGAGATCGCCTGGTCGATGTTCTGCATGCCGATGTCGGAGAGCGAGGCATCGACGCGCGACAGGAGCCAGCCGCGCTGGGCGAGCGCCACCGGGTTCTGCGGGTCGTCCTTGAGGACGGCGTCGTAGAGCTTGACGGCGTCGAGCACCTTCCCCTGGCTCACGAGCTGCTGGGCCTTGGTGATGCGGTCCTCCGTCGCGCCGGTGGGGATCGACCCGGTCGCCGACTGGCCGGGCGTGCGCTCGCCCGCCGAGAACGCGAGGGCGAGGCCGGCGCCCACGCCCACGAGGAGCACGACCACCGAGATCGCGATCGCCCGCGTCCGCCGGCCGAAGCGCCGGCGCGGCGCCGGCGCGCGACGGGCGACGGCCGGCGGGACGGCCCCGCCGTCGAGCGTGCGGATCACGGTGGCGGCCCGGGCCGTGTAGTCGTCGCGAAGGCGGCGGTAGTCGTCGTCGCCGATGTCGCCGGCCGCGTGCTCGGCATCGAGGTCCTCGATCGAGCGGAGCAGGAAGTCGCGCTCCTCCTCGAGGTCGCGCCGCATCTCGTCGATCACCGTCCGGCTCCTTCGTCGGCGTGCAAGGCGTGCTCCACGAGCACGCGGTCGTCGATCGTCGCCACCGCGAACGGATGGTCGCGCCATCGCCGGAAGGCGGCGACGAGCCCCGCGACCGCGACGACGAGCACGACCACCGGGATCACCCACACCAGCCCGGTGACACCGCTCGCGCCGGGCGTGAGCAGGATGTCGCGGCCGTAGCGGCCGGCGAGGAAGGCGCGGATCTCCGTCGCGCTGCGGCCCTCGCGGAGCTGGGTGCGGATCTCCTCCCGCACGGCCTGCGCCGCCTTGGCGTCCGACTCCGCCGCCGACAGGCCGCGGCACGTCGGGCACCGGACGGTGGACGCGATCTGGCGCACCTTCTCGTCCTCGGTGCGCGCGCCGCGCTGGCCGGCCACCCCGACCGTGAGCGCGATCGCGGCGATCACCGCGAGTGCGAGGTAGACGAGGCGCCGGCTCAACTTCCTGCTCCCAGCTTCTTCGCCTGGGCGACCAACGACTCGAGGACGTTGGCGTCCACCTCCCCGATGATGCGGGTGAGGACGGTGCCGTCCGGCGCGATGAGGAACGACTCGGGCGGTCCGCGCACACCGAAGTCGAGCGACACCTTGCCGTTCGGGTCCTCGATCACCGGCCAGGTGCCGCCGTTCTTCTGGAACCAGGTGCGCACCGTGGCGGGATCGTCGTCGAAGATGACGGCCAGCACCTGCGCGTCGCCGGCGGCCTGGTGGCGGGCGGTGAACTTGAGCAGGTCGTCGTGCTCGTTGCGGCACGGCACGCACCAGCTGGCGAAGAAGTTCAAGAGCACGTACCGACCCTGGTAGGCGGAGAGCCGCACCGTGGAGCCGTCGAGGCCCGGGCCCGTGACCTCGGGTGCGGGCTTGCCGATCAGGGGGCTCGGCGCCACGGTGGAGTCGGCGCCCTTGCGGGTGTAGAGCAGCGCGACGAAGCCGACGAGCACGACCGCGAGGCCGAGCGCGACCCAGGGCGCGACTCGAGGGCGGCGCCGGTCGGGGGCACCGCTGGGCTCGGCCGGCTCGGGCCGGGCGTCGATCGTCGACGTCACCGGCTCCGCTTCCCGAGGGATGCCCTCACCCGCCGCCTCCGATCGAGACGGCCTGGCGCGGCTCCGGCACGTCGTCGTCGGCACCGGGCACCGGCGCGGAGACGGGAGCCGTCGGTCGCCGGCGCCGCCCGGGCACCATCGCCATGAGCGTGCCGATGGCGACGAAGCCGCCGCCGATCCACAGCCACGCGACCAAGGGTTGGATGTTGACCCCGATCACCACCGGCGCCTTGGGGTCGCTGGACGCGCTGACGAGGGTGAGGTACACGTCTTCGGTCACCCCCGTGTCGACCGACGGCGTGCCGATGGCCTGGGTGAAGAAGGGGTAGGTCGACAGGGCCGGGCGGTAGGTGGCGCCGCCGTCGACCCGGACCTTGGCCTCGATCGCGCTCCGGTTCGGGTACGTCTTCGAGTCGAAGCCCTCGTAGGTGATCCGGTGCCCGAAGACGGTGGCCGACTGCCCCGGGGTCAGCCGGACCTCGGCACGCTTGCCGTACGCCTGGCTCGCCGCGAAGGCCACGGCGATCACGATGATCCCGAGGTGGACGATCATCCCGCCGTTGGCTCGACCGATCAGACCGTGCCAACCCTGCCGGCGGGTGGCGAGCACCAGCTGGCGCACGGCCGAACCACCGGCGAAGCCGGCGAGCCCGAAGGCGATGAGGGGCGCGAGCCCACGGGCGCCGAGCAGCACCGACAGCACCAGCGCCGCGGTGCCGGCGGCCGCCGGCCACACGAGCCGCGTGCTCAACAGCTCGCCCGACGCCTTGCGCCACGGGAGCACCGGCGCCACCGCCATGAGGAAGAGGAGGGCGATGCCGAGCGGCGTGGTCATGCGGTCGAAGTAGGGGCGGCCGACGGTGATGCGGTCGCCGTTGGCCGCCTCGACGAGGAGCGGGAACACGGTGCCGAGCAGCACCACGAACGCGAACGCGGCGAACAGCACGTTGTTGGCGAGGAACGCGCCCTCGCGAGAGACCGGGGAGTCGATCGACCCCGGCGACCGCAGCTGATCGCCGCGCCACCCGATGAGGCCGACCACGGTGAGCACGACGACGGCGAAGAAGGTCAGGATCCACGGGCCGATCGGCGAGCGGGTGAACGCGTGGACCGAGTCGAGCACGCCCGAGCGGGTGAAGAACGTGCCGAGGATGGTGAGCGAGAAGGTGGCGAGGAGCAGCGACAGGTTCCAGACCCGCAGCATCCCCCGGCGTTCCTGCACCATCACCGAGTGGAGGTACGCGGTGGCGGTGAGCCAGGGAAGGAACGAGGCGTTCTCGACCGGGTCCCACGCCCAGAACCCGCCCCACCCGAGCACCTCGTAGCTCCACCACGCGCCGAGCACGATGCCGATCGAGAGGAAGCCCCAGGCGAGGAGCGTCCAGCGCCGGGTCTCGACGAGCCAGCCCTCGCCCAGCCGGCCGGTCACGAGGGCCCCGACGGCGAACGCGAACGGCACGGTGAACCCGACGTAGCCGAGGTAGAGCATCGGCGGGTGGAACGCCATCAGCGGGTGGTTCTGGAGGAGCGGGTTGGGGCCGGGCCCGTCGGCGGGGATGCGCCCGCTCACCAGCGCGAACGGGTCGGCGGGCGCACCGCGTGCCATCAGCCCGAAGAAGAAGACGGCGACGGCGAACGCGGTGAGGAGCGCCCACCCGAAGAGCGGATCGCGCGTGCGGTCGCGGAAGCGCAGCACCATGGCCACGAGGTAGAGCGAGAGCACCAGTCCCCACAGCAGGATCGACCCCTCGAGGGCGCCCCACATCGTGGCGATCTTGAACAGCAGCGGCGTCGACCGGGCCGAGTGGTCGGCGACGTACTTGAGCGAGAAGTCGTCGGTGAGCAGGGCGCGCTCCATGCCCGCCACCGCGACGAGCGCGCCGATGAGCACCAGCCACACGTAGCGGGTGGCCGCGTCGAGCAGCAGCGGCCGCCGGCGGACGAGGCCGACGGCGAGCGTGATCACGCCCGCGGCCGCGGCGAGCAGGGAGAGCAGGACGCCGCCCTGCCCGAGCACGGCGTTCACGGCTGGACCTGCGTCACCTGCGTGGTGCTCGCACTCGCCGGGTTCTGCGCGTCCTGCACGTCACGCTGGGCCTTGTCGAGCCGGTCGCTGTTCTTGGCGCGGTACTCCGACGAGTGCTTGATCATGATGCGGTCGCTCGCGAAGTGGTCGCCCTGCCAGCGGCCCTCGAGCACCACCGGGATGCCGGCCTTGAACAGCTCCGGCGGGTCGCCGTCGTGCACGACCGGCAAGGTGACCCCGGCGCTGATGATCTCGAACCGCACGTGGTCGCCGTCCTGGGCCACGGTGCCGTCGACGACGGCCCCCTCGACCCGGAACCGCTGCGTGCCGAGCTGGGCCTTCTGGGCGACGGCTTCGTCGGCGGTGCGGAAGTAGACGGTCGCGTCGCCGAGCCCCTTGAACACGAGGAAGCCCACCGCGCCGAGGACGACCACCACGACGGCGACGATCCGCCACGGGTTGGTCGTCCGGGCGCGCACGCGGGCCGCGGCAGGAACCCCGGGGGCCACCGCCGGCGCCGGCGCCGGTGCCGTGGTGTCGTCGAGCGCGGTCACTTCGGCCTCCGGTAGATCCGCTCCCGGCGGAGCAGGTAGCCGGTGTAGAGCGCAAGCGCGGCGGCGGTGACGCCGTAGCCGGCGAGAACGTAGGACATCAGACGAGCACCTCGGTGGCTTCGGCCCGCCGCTCCGCGATCGCGGCCTCGAGCTCGACGTCGCCCTGCTCCTCCTCGAGCACCTCGAGGCGGTAGCGGTGCACGAGCAGCCACGCGTACACGAGCGTCATGGCGACGAACCCGAGCAGCATCGCCTGGATGTAGCGGGCGTCGAGCTCCGACCCGGGGCTCACTCGTACGAGCGAACGGCCCTGGTGGAGCGTGCGCCACCACGTGACCGCGAAGTGGTTGAGGGGGATCACGACCACCGCGGCGAGCCCGGCGATCGACGACACCATGGCCCGGCGGTCGACCTCGACGGTGACGCGCCGCAGGGCGACGTAGCCGAGCAGCAGCGCGAGCATGAGCGCGCTCAGCGTGAGCCGGGCATCCCACGTCCAGTACACGCCCCACACCGGCCGGCCCCACAGGGAGCCGGTCACGAGCATGAGCGCGGTGAACACGACACCGACCTCGGCCGACGCCGCGGCGAGGCGGTCCCACACCCGGGCGCGGGTGGCGGGGATGAGGTAGAGGAGGCTGCCGAGGGCCATCACCCCGAAGGCCACGTAAGCCACCCAGGCGATGGCGGGGTGGATCGCGATCAGCCGAGCGAAGTCCTCCTGCTCCTCCGTGGGCGGCAGCGTGAGGCCGACGGCCATGGTGGCGATGAGGCTGACGAGGGCGGCGCCGCCGAGGATCCGGGTCTTCACGCGTCCTCCAGGAGGGGGCCGAAGGCGACGGTGCCGACGGCCAGGTAGACGGCGGCGAACGCGCCGAGCAAGCGGATCCACGGCCACGCGTCGGTGCCCGCCGAGGTGAGGGCGGCCTCCGAGGCCTTCGTGGCGGCGAGCACCACCGGGGCCATCACCGGTACGAGGAGCAGGGGCAGCAGCGTCTCGCGCATCCGCACGCCGGCGGCGAGCACGCCGTAGAGCGTGCCGGCGGCCGCGATGGCGAGGGTCGCCAGCAGGCAGGTGAGCACCAGCACGCCGATGCCGTGCAGGTCGGTGTTGTAGAGCACCACGACGCCGGCAGCGAGCAGGACCTCGAGGGCGAGCAGCTCGGCCGCCACCGCGCCCGCCTTGCCCAGGAAGATGCCGGCAGGATCGAGGCCCGAGAGGCGGAGGCCGTCGCGCGCGCCGTCGGCGACCTCGATGGCGAAGCTGCGCTGCACGGCGAGCAGGGCCGTGAACGCCACCGCCACCCAGAACAGACCGGCCGAGGCGCGGACGAGCACGCCACGGTCGGGATCGAGGGCGAACGCGAACAGCACGAGCACGAGGATCGCGAACGGAGCGACCTGATTGAGCGCGACCCTCGAGCGCGCCTCCACCCGCAGGTCCTTGCCGGCAACGAGCGCGGCGTCCCTAAGCACCGCAGGCCAACGTCTCGGGAGCGGGGGCGGCGAACGGCTGGGTGACGTGCACCTGGCCGCCGACGACCGTGAGCTGGCGGCCGGCCACGCCGGAGGCCCGGTCGAGCTCGTGGGACGCGAAGACCACGGTGCGCCCGCCCGCCGCCACCTCGCGGATCAGGTCGTCGACCGTGTCGCGGCCGGCGGCGTCGAGCCCCGCGTGCGGCTCGTCGAGGAGCCACAGATCGGGGTCGCGGGCGACGATGGCCGCGAGGGCCACCCGCCGGCGCTGGCCCGCGCTCAACCGCGCCACCTCCACCTTGCGGAGCCGGCCGTCGAGGCCGAGCCGCCCGAGCGCCGGCTCGACCCGCCGGGTGCCGGCACGCGCCGCCTGCACCGCGAACCGCACGTTGTCCTCGACGGTGAGGTCGTCGTAGAGGAACGTGGCGTGGGCGAGCAGCCCGACCCGGCGCCGCACGTCTCGAGGGGTTCGCCGCAGGTCGACGCCCAGCACTTCGGCATCGCCGTCGACGACGCGGAGGAGGCCCGCGCAGACGCGCAGGAGCGTGCTCTTGCCGGCGCCGTTCGGTCCGGACAGGTGCACGATCTCCCCCGGTTGGACGAGGAGGTCGGCGCCGGCGAGGGCCGGGAAGCGCCCGAGGAGCGCGACAGCGCGTGACAGGCGGACGGCAGGTGCCATGGCGACGCACCATGGTACGAGGGTCCGACCCCGAACCACCAAGCAGCCGCCGCTACCCTCCTCAACGTGCCACGAACGGGCCGGCGGGTGGACGCGCGCCGGATCATCGGCGGAATCGGTCGGGTGTTCATCGCGTCGGGCGTCCTGATCCTGCTGTTCGTCGCCTACCAGCTGTGGGGCACCGGGCTCGCCGAAGCGCGCAGCCAGGACCGGCTGCGGTCCGACTTCCTCGACGCCCTCCACAACCCGACGTCGACGACCAGCACGACGGCCACCACCGCGCCCGGATCGCCCGCGACCACCGGCACCACCGACACCACGCTGCCCGCGGCGCCGCCTCCGCCCCCCTCCGGCGAGGCCGTCGCGATCATCCGCATCCCGAAGATCGGCGTCGAGAAGGCCGTGGTCGAGGGCGTCGGCGTGCCCGACCTCAAGAAGGGCCCGGGCCACTACCCGACCACCCCGATGCCGGGCCAGCCCGGGAACGCGGCGATCGCCGGGCACCGCACCACCTATGGCGCGCCCTTCTACCGCCTCGACGAGCTGAAGCCCGGCGACGACATCTTCGTCACGACCCGCCAAGGGGAGTTCACCTACGAGGTGATGGAGAGCAAGGTCGTGCGGCCCACGCAGAGCGAGGTGCTCGATCCCACGCCCGACAACCGGCTCACCCTCACCACCTGCAACCCGCGGTTCAGCGCCGCCCAACGCCTGGTGGTCGTGTCGAAGCTCACCGACAACCCGGCTCCCGCGCCCCCGCCGGCAGCGACACCGAGCGACGAGGGATCGACGGCCTCGACGGTGCCCGGATCCCCTTCCACCACTGCCAGCACTCCGTCGTCGATCCCCGGCGAGGCCGGCTTGTCGGGTACGTCGTCGTCGAAGCTGCCCGCCATCCTGTGGGGGCTGCTCGCCGCCCTCGTGTGGCTCGCGACGTGGCTGCTCTCGAAGCGCTGGGGCCGGCTGCCCGCCTACGCGATGGGCACACCGGTGTTCCTCGTCGTGCTGTTCATCTTCTTCGAGAACTTCGCCCGGCTCCTCCCTGCCAACGTGTGAGGCGGCCGGCGGCGCTCAGATGTTCGCCAGCCGCCCGAGGTGGACGGCCTCGAGGAAGCTGATCAGCACCGAGGAGATGCGGCCGAGGCGATCGGTGAACAGGAGCACCCCGAACAGCACGAGGATGGTGCCGGCGGTGGCGTTGATCGCCCGGAAGTGGCGCTTCACCCAGCCGAACACCGACGCCAGGCGCCCGAACGCGACGCCGGCCGCCACGAACGGCACGCCGAGGCCGAGGGAGTAGGCGACGAGCAGGGCGATGCCCTTGCCGAGCGTGCTCGTGGTGGCGGCGGCCGCGAGGACGACCGAGAGGATCGGTCCGATGCACGGCGTCCAGCCGAACGCGAACGCCATCCCCATGAGCGGCGGCGCGAACACGCCGAGGCGGTCGGGGAGCACGTGGAACCGGCGCTCGCGCTGGAGCAGCCCCGGGGCGATCACGCCGGCGAGGAACAGGCCCATGACGATCACGACCGCGCCGGCGACCTTGCTCAGCACCTGCTGGTGGCGCAGCAGCACCTGGCCCACGGCGCTCGCGCCGGCACCGAGCGCGACGAACACGACGGTGAACCCGGCCACGAAGAGGAGCGTGGAGCGAAGGAGGGCCCGGGTGTCGGCGGCCGTCGTGGCGCCGAGCTGGGTCGTGCTCACTCCCGACATCAGCGACAGGTAGCCGGGCACGAGCGGCAGCACGCACGGCGACAGGAACGAGAGCATCCCGCCGGCGAACGCGAGCAGCAGCTCCCCGGCCACGGGGCCCTCAGCGCCCCTGGAACCGAGGCGCGCGCTTCTCGGCGAACGCGGCGCGCCCTTCGCGCAGGTCGTCGCTCGACCACGCCCGACGGAAGGCGTCGGTGACGGCGGGATCGTCGAGCGTGGGCTCGAGCGCGTTGAGCGCGACCTTGTGGCCGGCGATGGTGAGCGGTGCCAGCTCCGCGATCCGCTCCGCCCACGCGATGGCCGACTCGAGATCGCCCGTGCGCGACGCCAGGCCGAGGTTCACCGCCGCGCCGGCGTCGATCTCGTCGGCCGCGAGCAGCACCGCCCGCGCCGGGCCGTAGCCGGCGAGGAGCGCCACCCGCTGGACCGTCCAGTGGTCGACCATCAGACCGAGTTTGGCGGCCGGGATCCCGAACCGGGCATCGGGCGCGACGACCCGCAGGTCGCAGGCGACTGCCAGCTGCATGCCCGCACCGAGGGCGGCGCCGTGAACCGCCGCGATCGTGACGATCGGCGCTTCGTGGAGCGAGCGGAGGGCGCCTCGCAGCTGCTGGGCGAAGTGCTCGTCCTCGACGCCCGACAGGTCGGCGCCGGCGCAGAAGTGCGGGCCGGTACCGGTGAGCACGATCGCCCGAGCCCCGTCGTAGCGGGCCGCGTCGACCGCGTCGGCGAGGGCGACGCATGCCTCGCCGCTCACGGCGTTCCGCCGCTCGGGACGGTTCAGGGTGATGACCGAGACCGCGCCGCGCTGCTCCCGCTCGATCATGTCAGTGCGCCGTCCCGGTCGCCCGCTGGAACTCGACGAGCTGCATGTCGGCGTCGACCATCATCTCGACGAGCTGGCGGAAGGGCACCTCGGGCTTCCAGCCGAGCGTGTCGTGGGCCTTGCTCGGGTCGCCGACGAGGAGGTCGACCTCGGCGGGACGCATGAACCGCTCGTCCTGGGTGACGTGGTCGTCCCACTTCAGGCCGACGTGCGAGAAGGCGAGCTCGCAGAACTCGCGCACCGAGTGCGTCTCGCCCGTCGCCACGACGAAGTCGTCCGGCTTGTCCTGCTGCAGCATCAGGTACATCGCCCGCACGTAGTCGCCGGCGAAGCCCCAGTCGCGCTGCGAGTCGAGGTTGCCGAGCGGCAGCGTGGTGTCGAGGCCCTGCGCGATCCGGGCCACCGCGTGGGTGATCTTGCGGGTCACGAACTCGAGGCCCCGGCGCGGGCTCTCGTGGTTGAAGAGCATCCCGCTCGACGCGTGGAGACCGTAGGACTCCCGGTAGTTGACGGTGATCCAGTGGCCGTAGACCTTGGCCACCCCGTACGGGCTGCGCGGGTAGAAGGGCGTGGTCTCCCGCTGGGGAACCTCCAGCACCTTCCCGAACATCTCGCTCGACGACGCCTGGTAGAAGCGGATCTCGGGGTCGACGATCCGGATGGCGTCGAGCGCGCGGGTCACCCCGAGGGCGGTGGTCTCGCCCGTGAGCACCGGCTGGCCCCACGACGTCTGCACGAACGACTGCGCGGCCAGGTTGTAGAACTCCGCGGGCCGGTACGTCCGCAGCACGTGGATGAGCGACACCTCGTCGAGGAGGTCGCCGGGCACGATCGTGATGTCGTCCTGGATGTGGTTGATCCGCTCGAAGTTGACGGTGCTCGACCGCCGCACCATGCCGACGACCTCGTATCCCTTCTCGAGCAGCAGCTCGGCGAGGTAGGAGCCGTCCTGGCCGGTGATCCCGGTGATGAGCGCGCGGGGTGACATGGAGGCCAGTTCTACCGGTCGCGACGCGTTGTGTCTGCCAACTGGGTTGGCAGACCACGGCGCGATGCTGTCGGGGTGCCGACCGCAGACCGCCCGCCTCGCGACCAGCGGGAGCGCCTCGAGGACGGGTCGCCCTCGCTCGGAGCGCGCATCGCCGCGCTGCGGAACTCACTCGGCTGGACCCAGCAGGACCTCGCCGAGCGGCTGGGCATCTCGCGCGTCGCGGTGTCGCACCTCGAGGCCGGCATGAGCAGCCCCGGCGAGCGGACGGTCGCGCTCCTCGCCGGCATCTTCAAGGTCGAACCCCACGAGCTGATCGCCGGCACCTCCTACCCGGTCGCCAAGGCCGAGCGCCTGCCGGTCGTCGTCGCCCGCTACACCGAGGTCGAGCTGCAGCTGCGACTCCTCGACCACGACCTCGAGCGCGGCCTCGACGCCGGCGGGCGCGACGAGTGGGACGAGCGCCTGCGCCTGCTCGCCAAGACGTCCCACGACCGCCGCGAGCACGAGGCGATCGCCGCCGCCCGCGCCCACCTCGCCTCGCGTTGAGTCACCGGGTGCCCTGGAGCGGAAGGACTTCGGCCGCGGCCTCCCCGAGCTCGTCGTCCCACGACGGCGGCTCCTGGGTGGGAACGAGGACGAACTTCGAGAAGCCCACGTCGCAGAACCGCTCGAGGCGCTCGCGCAGCGCCGCCCAGCCGCTGGGCACGACCTCCGCGGGATCGCGACCCGGCCGGCGGGTGGCGAGGAACGCGGCCATCCGCTCGGGCAGCGGCCCACGCGAGTAGGGCACGAGCGCGCCCCAGTGCTCGGGGTCGATGGCACGCCCCGCCTCGGCCGCCGCCGCGTCGATCGCGGCGCGACCCTCTGCAGCCTCTTCGGGCGTGGTGAAGCTCGGCAACCAGCCGTCACCGACCCGCCCGACCCGCCGCAGCTCGCTCGGTGCCCGGCCCCCGAGCCACACGTCGGGCGGCGACTGGACCGGGCGGGGTCGCACCGAGATGCCCTTGTAGGAGAAGAACCGGCCGTCGTGGTCGACGGCGTCCTCGGTCCACAGCCGGCGGACGAGGCCGAGCGCCTCGCCGAACCTGGCGGCCCGCTCCTCGCGCTGCACGCCGAACGCCTGCTGCTCGTTGGGATCGGCGACCCCGAGCCCGAACGCCGGCAGCAGCCGGCCCTGCGACAGCACGTCGAGCGTGGCCAGCTCCTTGGCGAGGAGCACGGGGTTGCGGCCGGGGAGCACCAGCACGCTGAACCCGAGCTTCAACCGCGCCGTGCGGCCGGCGGCGACCGAGAGCCCCACGATCGGGTCGGGCGCGGGGCCGGTGATGCGCTCCGACAGCCAGAGCGAGTCGAAGCGGTGGGCCTCCAGCCCGTCGACGAGGCTCGCGAACCGAGGCCCGTCGAGCGACGTGGTCGTGCCCAGCCCGTAGCCGATCCTCACCTTCATGGCCGACCCTCTCCCTCTAGCGCCCGGTCCAACGCGGGGCGCGCTTCTCCGCGAACGCGGCGATGCCCTCGCGCGCGTCCTCGGTCATGGCGGTCACGGTGAGGAGGGGGTGGAGCGTGGCGAGCGCGTCCTCGGCCGCCCGGTCCCACACCGCGTAGAACGAGTCGCGCCCGAGGCGCACGACGCCGGGCGGCTTGGCCGCCAACGTGGCGGCCAGCTCCGCGACCGCGTCGTCGAGCGCGTCGACACCGACGACGCGCGTCACGAAGCCGATCCGCTCGGCCTCCTCGGCCCCGACCCGCCGCCCGGTGAGCATCAGCTCGAGGGCCTTCTTCGGCGGCATCGACCGCATCAGCGGCACGGTGATCATGTAGGGCCACAGGCCGACGTCGACCTCGGGCGTCCCGAACACCGCATCGTCGGCGGCGACCACGAGATCGCACGCCAGCGCGAGGCCGAACCCGCCGGCGAGCGCGTAGCCGCGCACCCGGGCGATCGTCGGCTTGCCGAGCGCGTACAGGTCGAGGAACAGGCGGGCGAGCTCGCCCCGCCCGTCGTGGAGGGCGAGGAAGCCGTCGCCGGCCGCCATGTTGTCGAGGTCGGCGCCGGCGCAGAAGGCGCGGTCACCCGCTCCGGTGAGCACCAGCACCCTCACGTCGGCGGCGGCCTTGGCCTCGGCGACGCGCGCCCGAAGCCCTCGTACGACGTCCCACGACAGCGCGTTGCGTCGCTCGGGTCGGTTGATCGTCAGGCGGGCTACGCCGCCGGCGACCTCGTAGACCACCTCGCTGTCGTCAGGCATGGGTCAGAGCGTGTCACGGATCGCGCCGCCGGAGATGCGAGCATTCGGCCGTGATCTACATCGTCGTGGCCGTCGTGGGCGGCGTTCTCGTCGGCGTCGCCACCGGCGGACGGCTCGCGAACCTCGGCGAGGCGCCGTTCCGGATCTGGCCGGCGCTCGCGGTCGGCGTCGGCCTGCAGATCGCCGCCAACGCCATGCGCGGCGGCACCGGGCTCGCGCTCGTTCTCGCCTCCTACGTGCTGCTCCTGGTGTTCGCGGCAGCCAACCTGGCGCGCGTCGGCATGGGTCTCGTGCTGGTGGGCATCGCCATGAACGTCGTCGCCATCGCGGTCAACGGCGGGATGCCGGTGCGGGGCGAGGCGATCGTCGCCGCCGGGATCGCGAGCCGGCGGGAGATCCCGACGATCGAGTTCGGCAGCAAGCGCCACCTCGAGACACCCGACGACCGGCTCACGTTCCTGGGCGACATCATCCCCATCGGCCTCGGCCCCGGCGAGGTGCTGTCGTTCGGCGACCTGGTGATGGCCGTCGGCATCGCCGACGTGATCGTGCACCTGATGCGGCAGCGGCCCCGGCTGGCGTTCAGCCCACCGGCCACGGCGTCGGCCGGCGACGGCTGAGCGCCGGCAGCCACCCACCCGCTCGGGCACCCCGGTGGCGAGCTCGGCGGCGAGAACGTCAGACGCAGGCGTCGCCGTGCACGTGACCCGCATCGTGCGACGAGTGCTCGGCCGCAAGTGTGGCGAGCGCGTGGCTGGCGGCGCGTGCGTCGTCGACCAGCGAGGGGTCGCGGTCGTGGAGCTGCAGGAGCGCGATGGCGGCGCTGCGCTCCACGCCCTCGGGATGGCAGTGGAGGGCGGCCGCGAACGGGTCGACGACGTTGCCCGCCTCGGCGAGATCGTCGAGCGTGCTGCAGACGCGGATGAGCGCGGCGTCGAGCGGACCGTCCCGGGACGCGTCGACCTGCACCCGCTCCACGAGATCGGCCAGGTCGGCCAGGAAGCCCGTCTCCCGCAGGAGCTCGGCGCTGACGCGCCCCACCTCTCGGACGTCGGTCGGCCCCCGGCGCTCTTCGGGCTCGTGGAGCGAGATGTGGCCGATGTGGTGGAGCCGGGCCGCGGTGGCGATCCGGTCGACGCCGGCGGCGTCGAAGCCGAGCTCCTCGGCGAGGCGCGCCGCGTAGAGCGCGGTGCGCTCGCCGTGGCCGAGTGGGGTGAGCCCGGCGACCTCGGGGAGCAGGCTGAGCGCCTGGGTCGTCTGCTCGTAGGTGGCGCGGGCGCTCGAGTAGCGCTGGAACGAGAACTGGGTGACGAGAAGGGGCACCGCAGCGATCGGTGCGACGGTGACGGACTTGTCGTAGGCGAGCGCGAGGAGCGCGGCGGCGCACAGCAGCGACAGCTGCAGCGGCCACGCTTCGCGGATGCGGAGCCGCTCGGAGGTCGGCGCGAACACCGTGCCTCGGAGCACGAGGTCGACGCCGAGGAACGCCACGCCGGCGAGGACGGCGTGGCCGACGACGACGAGGGGGCTGTGGGCCCCGGTGAACAGCAGCGCGACGGCATGGGCGCCCGATGCCGCGCCCACCGCGAGTGCGAGCGAGGCTGCCTCACCGGCGTAGGAGCGGACGGTCGCCCCGGGCTCGAGCGCACGGAACGGCACGACCACGACCAACGCGCCGGCGACGACCCCGAGGCACTCGAGGGGTGCGGCCAGCACGGCGACGGCGATGACCACGGCGTGGCCGAGCGGCACCCGCCCGCCCCAGGGGAGGTCGACCTGCAGGAGCAGGCTCGCACCGGTGACGAGCGCCGCGAGCGCGAGCATCGCCCAGTGACGCTCGCCGGCGAGGACGAGCGCGCCGGCGGCAACGGCGACCAGGGCCCCTCCTGCGCCCCGCGCCGGCAGGCGCATCTCGCGCACCTCGCGGGAGGTCACGATGCCACCGGGGCGGATCGCGACGGCGCCGGGGGGACATCGGGAAGCCGGTCGCCGAGGCCGGCGGAGCCGACGCCGGCGACCGGCGGCTCGACCTCGAACGCGACGGCGTCCTCCTCGAAGCCCAGACCGACCCGCTCCCCGCGGGCGGTGAGTGCGCCGATCAGCGCCGCGACGCAGTCGGGATGGAACTGCGAGCCCGACTTGGCGAGCAGCTCCTCGAACGCCACCTCCATCGCGAGCGCCTTCCGGTACGACCGGGTCGAGGTCATGGCGTCGAACGCGTCGGCCACGGCGACGATGTACGCCTCGAGCGGACGCTCGCCGGTGCCGCCGTAGCCGCCGCCGTCGTAGCGCGCATGGTGTCCGGCGGCGGCCGCCGTCATCGGCTTGAGGAAGTCGACGATGTCGAGGATCTCGACGCACACGTGCGCGTGGCGCTGCACCCGCGCGAACTCGTCGTCGGTGAGCTTGCCGGGCTTGTTGAGCAGATGCTTCGGCACGGCCAGCTTGCCGATGTCGTGCATCAGCGCGGCGCGCCGGAGATGGGCGAGCCGGTCGTGGGAGAAGCCCATCTGCTCACCGATGTAGAGGCTGTACTTGCACACGCGCTGGGTGTGCCGGGCCGTGTAGGTGTCCTTGGCCTCGATGGCGCGGAGGAACACGCGGATGGTCGCCTCGTGCGCCTCGACGAGCTGCAGGAACGACCAGAAGGTGGCGCGGGCGATGACGACCGGGGTGAGGAGGAGCACGACGGCGATGGCGCCGAGCGACGAGTACAGCGACCCGATCAGCGTGCCGACGAGGCCGAAGGCCAGGTAGTTGGGAAGCGCCGGCCGCATGTCGGCCCAGACCGCAGCCGGTCGCTCGTCGTACTCGAGGACCACCGCCGGCAGGATCAGGGCCACGTTCACGGCGCCGAACACCACGCCGGTGACGAGCACGCGGCCAAGGGTCGGAACGCTCGCGAGCCCTTCGTAGGTGACAGAGGCCGCCGCGGCCGCGAGCAGGTACTGCGCGATGTTGATGACCAGGGTGGCGTAGCGGCGCTGGCGAAACACCTGGATGCTCAAGCCCGCCGACGCGCCCACGACGCAGGCGCCGAGCACGGGCGCGGAGTGGAAGGCGGCGATGGCGGCCATCACGACCATGAACGCGGGGCTCACCCCGACCTCGGACGGGAGCACGACGCCCAGGTTCTCGGCGACGACCACGAGCACGGTGAAGGTGATCAGCGCCGCCACATCGGGCCGCTCGCCGGCACGCATGGCGACCGCGACCCCGACGAGACACGCGGCGACGGCGTAGAGCAGCGCAAGACGGTGCGTTCGCCCTCGACTCTCCGCCTGCTCGCTCACACGTCTTCCTTCGTCCCCACCGGACCGCCAACTGAGTTCCTTGATGAACCGAGACCGAGCAAGAGGCGGCAGAGGCCATGGCCTGTACAAGTAGAAGTGGCACTACCGCAGGCTGAAACCTGCGCCTCCGGCGAGGAGCAGACCGGCGAGGCCTGCTGCGACGGCGGCGATGCGGACGTAGAGCTTCTTCATGCGTTTCACCTCCCTTCGCGTTGGACTTTCGCCCCGTGTCCGCTAGGTCGGGGTCGCATCCGCTCCGCTCGGGTACGGCTAAGCACGAAGCACAGGGACGACAGGCCTCTGCCGTCTCCTTCTCGATCTCGGTTGTCAAGGTGCGCTGCGGGGGCCACCCGCACGTTTCGGTTCGCCGCCGGATGCGGGGAGATCGTCGGGTGACGAGCGTTCCTGCATCAACGTCCGTTTTCGTCACGAACGCTACGGTTGGCGGCGCCTACGGTCGATAGCCCTTTCGGGTCATTTCGCGCTGCCGAGAGGCATGGACACTCCAAACCAACGTTGGCAGTCCCTCCCGCGACGTCGCGACCTCGGCTTCCTGCCTGAATGCCGGAAACCTCGCGGCACGGAACGTACCGCTCGTCTTTCACACTGTCAACGGGTCGAACATTGATCACACGCCTCCCATTCGCCCCCGCCGAGCCGGCCCCAGGTACCCTGCGCGCGTGAGCGTCGACGCCGAGCAGCTCGAGCGCGAGCTGTGCCGCATCCCCGAGATCACGGCGGCGCGCGTCGTGGCCGAGGCCGACGGTCGCATCACCGAGGTCCACATCCTCTCGGCGCCGAGCAAGCACGCCAAGCAGGTCGTCCGCGACGTGCAGTCGGTGGCGCTGGCGACGTTCGGCATCGACCTCGACCGCCGGATCGTGTCGGTCGTGCAGCTCGACAACCCCAACGGCGGCGCGGCGGTCGGGGCCGCCGGCGGCTCCGACGACGGTGCGGCGGCCGGCGACGCGGCCGCCGGGCTGCCGGCGAGCCCGGCCGACACGCTCCGCATCAACGTCGAGGCCGTCACCGCGGTGCGCAACGGCGTGCGCTGCACGGCGAACGTGACGCTCCTCCGTGGTGACGACGCCGTCTCCGGCAGCGCCGAGGGCCTCGTGGCCGCCGGCTCCGTCGTCCGGCTGGTCGCCCAGGCCACGCTCGACGCGCTCCGCGCCATCGAGCCGGCCGCCGGCCGCGCCGACGTCGAGACGGCCAGCCTCGTCCGCCTCGGTGACCGCTCGGTGGCGGTCGTCACCGTCGTCGTCGTGGTGCCGCCGTACGAAGAGGTGCTGTCGGGGTCGGCCGTCGTGCGCAGCGCCGGCGAGCTCGACGCCGTCGCCCGGGCGGTGCTCGACGCCACGAACCGCCGCCTTCCCCAGCTCCGCTGACGTCGCCGTCCGGTCTGTCGACGTCGATGACCACCGCCGCGGTCGTGTCGTTCCGCCTCGGCGGCCGCGATGGCGTCGCCGTCGAAGCGCGCAAGTGGATCGACGCGCTGCAGACCCTCGGCGTCGGCATCCGCACGGTCGCCGGCACCGGGTCGGCCGACGTCCTGGTGGCGGGGCTCGGGATCGACGACGACCGGGCGGTCGATCACGACGCGCTCGCCGAGGCGCTCGCCGGCGTCGACGTCGTCATCGTCGAGAACCTCCTCTCGCTTCCGCTCAACCCGCCCGCGGCGGCCGCGGTCGCGGGCGCGCTCGCCGGCCGGCCAGCCGTGCTCCACCACCACGACCTCCCGTGGCAGCGCGAGCGGTTCGCGGGGTGGCCGCCGCCGCCCCACGATCCACGCTGGGTGCACGTCACGATCAACGAGCGCAGCCGCGGCGAGCTGGCAGCCGCCGGCATCGACGCCATCACGCTCTACAACCGCTTCGCCATCGACGCGCCCTCACCGAACCGTGACGCCACCCGCACCGCCGCGGGGCTCACTGGTCGCGTCGCGCTGCACCCGACGCGCGCCATCCCCCGGAAGAACGTGCCCGCCGCCCTCGCGCTGGCCGAGGCGATCGGCGCGACCTACTGGCTCGTCGGCGACGCCGAGGACGGCTACGGCGACGAGCTCGGTCGCCTCCTCGCCGCAGCACGCGTACCGGTGCTCCGCGCCGCCATCCCACCCGGGCGCTCGATCGCCGACGCCTACGCGGCGTGCGACCTGGTGGTGTTCCCCTCGACGTGGGAGGGGTTCGGGAACCCCACGATCGAGTCGGCCATCCACCGCCGGCCGTTGGCGGTCGCCCGGTACCCGGTCGCAGAGGAGCTCCTCGCCTTCGGGTTCCGGTGGTTCGACCCCGGCGACGCCGCCGGCATCGATGCCTTCCTCCGCGACCCCGACGACGACCTGCTCGACCACAACCGCCGGATCGCCCGCGACCACTTCTCCCTCGACCGGTTGCCCTCCGAGCTCGCGGCCGTGCTAGAGCGGGTGCTGTGACACCCGATCCGGCTTCGACGCCAGCGCCGGACGATCCCGTGCTGCGCCGCCGGGCGCAGATCGGGAGGGTGGCCGACCTCGGCCAACGGATCGGCTACCTGGTCCTCGCCGTCGCCGTCGTCGCCTTCGCCATCGGGCTCCTCACGTCGTTCCGGATCTGGGGACCCGTCGTCGGCATCGCCCTCGCGTTGTGCACGGTCACGCTCGCGCCCGCGATCGTGCTCGGCTACGGCGTCCGCGCCGCGGAGCGCGACGAGCGCGGCGGTTAGCGCGCCACGGTCGTGTGTGAAACGATCGGCCTCGTTTCGACCATCACTCCTAGCAGGGGGACCACCATGAGCAAGGCCGCCGTCCACGTCGGGCTCGACCAGCCACTCGAGATCCGCGACGACGTCGAGGTCGACGCGCCGAAGGCCGGTGAGCTGAAGGTGCGGATCGCCGCGTCCGGCGTCTGCCACTCCGACCTCTCGGTGCAGAACGGCACCATCCCGCTCGGTCCGCCGATCGTGCTCGGCCACGAGGGCGCCGGCGTGGTCGAGGAGGTGGGCGAGGGCGTCACCGGGTTCGAGGTCGGCGACCACGTGGTGCTCACCTTCGTGCCCGAGTGCGGCGAGTGCTTCTTCTGCAAGAAGGGCCAGGGCTTCCTCTGCGAGAAGTCGTCGGCGCAGATGATGGGCGGCCTGCTCGACGGCACCAAGCGCATGACCTCTCAGGGCCAGCCGCTCGGCCAGATGGCCATGTGCGGCACGTTCAACGAGGTGACGGTCGTGCCCGCCATCAGCGCGGTCAAGATCGACAAGGACATCCCGCTCAAGGTCGCGGCGCTCCTCGGCTGCGGCGTGCAGACCGGCGTCGGCGCGGCGATGAACACGGCGAACATCCAGAAGGGTGACGTCGTCGCCGTCATCGGCTGCGGCGGCGTCGGCCTCAACGTGATCCAGGGCGCCAAGATCGCCGGCGCGTCGCAGATCATCGCCGTCGACATGATCGACAACAAGCTCCAGATGGCGAAGGAGTTCGGCGCCACCGACCTCGTCAACGCCGGCGAGGGCGATCCGGTGGCCAAGGTGCGGTCGCTGACGTCGGAGCGCGGCGTCGACGTCGCGTTCGAGGTGATCGGCCTCGGCCCCACCATCGAGCAGGCGATGAACATGACCCGCAACGGCGGCGAGACGATCCTCGTCGGCGTGCCCCGCCTCGACGTGAACCTCAACCTCAACCCGGCGTTCGGGCTGATCTACACGGCGCGAGGGATCAAGGGTTGCTGGTACGGATCGACCCAGGCCCACAAGGACGTCCCGATGCTCATCGACCTCTACAAGAAGGGCGAGCTCAAGCTCGAGGAGCTGATCTCTCGCGAGATCAGCGTCGATGAGGTCAACGAGGCGTTCGAGGCGATGAAGTCGGGCGAGGTCGCCCGCTCCGTCATCGTCTTCGACTAGACGGCTCGGTACGCATGCTGCCCGCCCTGCGAGGGGCGGGCAGCGTCGCGTCTCAGCCCAGCT
>DATAKR010000122.1:0-23441 GCA_036261495.1 Acidimicrobiales bacterium
GCCCCGGCCCCGGCGCCCCGCCGCCGCGCCCCGCCGCCGGCTCACCCGCGTTCGAGCAACGCGAGGAGCTCGGCGCGAACGGCCTCGCGCTCGTACATGAGCTCCTCCCACCCGTAGCGGGCCGTCGGGTAGCCGAGCCGCAGCGCGTGTCGGTCGCGCTCCCGGTCGCGCTTCTGGTCGCGGACGCGCATGTGCCAGCGCCGGCCGTCGCCCTCGACGATCAGCGGTGGCATGAGGAAGATCCGGTCGACCCGGTGGGGAAGTCCGTGGCGCCCCCCGATGTCGTATTGGCGGAGGGCACGAGGGCCGGGCAGCGTGTCGAGAACGTCGTCGAGCAGCCGCTCGAGCACCGTGTGGGGCGGCACGTACCCCTCTTCGTCGCGCGTGGCGAGCACCGCCGCCATGGTCCGCACGCCTTCCCGTCCCGACCGGGCGAGGGGCAGGTACACCGCGCTGAGCGCGGGGATCGTCAGCCGGCGGGCGGCGACGGCGTCATCGACCGCCTCGCCGAGACGCTTCTTGCCGAGCACCTTCCCCATGTCGACGAGCGTTCGGGCCAGTGGTGTCGTCGGGATGCCGTCGATGAGGACGGGCGACGCCGGCGCGACCGTCTGGTGCACCTTGCCGAACGGGTTCCGATGGTTGCCCTGCCCGTGCGGAACGGTCACGGCGACCCGCGCCAGCGGAAACCCCTCCACCTGGTGGAGCGCCATCGCCGCCCAGTGCGACGCCACCGCGTCCGGGCCGGCCTGGTGCAGCGCCAGCCAGATCCGCCGGCGTACGCAGGCGGGGTCGTGGCCGGGGAACGAGAGCGCTTGAAGCGACTCGCGGATCCAGTCGCCGGACTGAACCCGACCGTTGATGAACTCCGGCGAGGCACCAGCGGCGAGCGCCTGACGGCGCGCGAAGGTCGAGTGCTGCTGCGCCGCGTGCTCGCGCATCGCGGCGTCGACGGGATGGAGCACGACTCCCCCAGTAGGGACGAGAACACGTGAGGGGGAGTGGTGACGTCAGTGTTGCCGCCGCGGCGGGCCGCGACAAGGGGCACTTCTCGAGGCGAACGCCGCCGATCGCCTCCGAGCCGTTCTCGAGGCGAACGGGCCGCGAACCCGCAGGTCGGCCGGCGGGTTTGCCTCGAGAATGCTGGGGAGGGCGTCTCCGGCTTTCCGGCGTTTCGGCGACCGGGCCCGCCGCCAGTACCCTGTGAGGCCGCATGTTCGAGTCCCTGTCCGACCGCTTCGAGGGCATCTTCACGCGCCTGCGCGGCAAGGGGCGCCTGGGCGACGCCGAGGTCGACGAGGTCCTCCGCGAGATCCGCCTCGCCCTCCTCGAGGCCGACGTCAACTTCACGGTCGTCCGCGGGCTCGTCAACCGCATCCGCGAGCAGTGCGTCGGGGCCGAGCTGTCGAAGAGCCTGAGCCCGGCGCAGCAGGTCATCAAGATCGTCAACGACGAGCTGGTCAACACCCTCGGCGGCGACACGCTCCGCATCACCTACGCGCCCAAGCCGCCCACGGTCGTGCTCCTCGCCGGCCTGCAGGGCTCGGGCAAGACCACCGCCGCGGCGAAGCTCGCCCGCTGGTTCAAGCAGCAGGGGCGCAACCCCCTCCTCGTCGGCGCCGACCTGCAGCGCCCGGCCGCCGTCGAGCAGCTCCGGGTCCTCGGCCAGCAGGCCGGCGTTCCCGTCTTCAGCGAGCCCACCGATCCGGTCACGGTGAGCAAGAAGGGTGTGGAGGAGGCGGTCCGCGTCGGGCGCGACGTCGTGATCGTCGACACCGCCGGCCGCCTCACCATCGACCAGGAGATGATGGACGAGGTCCGTCACATCTCCGAGTCGACCGACCCGCACTACACGTTCCTGGTGATCGACGCCATGATCGGCCAGGCCGCGGTCGAGACCGCCGAGGCGTTCCACCAGACCCTCGAGCTCGACGCGGTGATCCTCTCGAAGCTCGACGGCGACGCCCGCGGCGGCGCGGCACTGAGCGTCAAGGAGGTCGTCGGTCGCCCGATCGCCTTCGCCAGCATCGGCGAGAAGCTGGCCGACTTCGAGCAGTTCCACCCTGACCGGATGGCGAGCCGGATCCTCGGGATGGGCGATGTGCTCACGCTCATCGAGAAGGCCGAGCGCGAGTACGACCAGGACGTCGCCCAGAAGGCGGCCCAGGCCCTCCAGGAGGGCACGTTCACGCTCGAGGACTTCCTCGAGCAGATGCAGCAGCTCAAGAAGATGGGGCCGCTGTCGGGGCTCATCGGTATGCTCCCGGGGGTCCCGAAGGAGCTGAAGCAGGCCAACATCGACGACCGGGAGCTCAATCGGGTGGAGGCGATCATCCGGTCGATGACACCTGCGGAGCGGCAGAACCCCGACATGATCAACGGGTCGCGCCGGCTGCGCATCGCCAACGGCAGCGGGGTCACCACCAGCGAGGTCAACCTGCTGCTCAAGCAGTTCAAGGAAGCCCAGAAGATGATGAACCAGATGGGCTTCGGCAAGGCGCTGGCGCGCAAGAAGGCGAAGAAGGGCAAGAAGGGCGGCCGGACGACACCGAAGGGCCGCCGTCCGTGATCGCCGGGCCCTCCGGCACCGCTCTCACATCGATAGGAAGAGAAGAGAAACCGTGGCAGTGAAGCTCCGCCTGATGCGGATGGGGAAGACCAAGCAGCCGACCTACCGGGTCGTCGCCGCCGACGCGCGGGCGCCGCGCGACGGGCGGTTCATCGAGATCGTCGGCACCTACCGCCCGCGCGAAGACCCGTCGGGCGTCCAGATCGACGCCGAGAAGGCGCTCAAGTGGCTGTCGCAGGGAGCCCAGCCCACCGAACGAGTGCAGAAGCTGCTCGTGCAGTCGGGCGCCTGGGAGCAGTTCCAGGCGACCAAGAAGAAGTGAGCGACCCCGACACCCTCGCCGGCCGCGACGAGGGCGACGACGTGTCGGGGGACGGCGGCGTGGCCGAGCGGGTCCTCGACTACCTCGCCCGCTCGATCGTCGACGACGCCGACTCGATCTCGATCGAGCGCGACTCGACCCGACACGGTGTCGTGTTCCGGCTCCACGTCGCCCCCGACGACATGGGCAAGATCATCGGCCGCCGCGGCCGCGTCGCGCAGGCGATCCGCACGGTGGTCCGGGCCGCCGGCGCCCGCGAGGGCATCGAGGCCACCGTCGACATCGTCGACTGACGGCGCCCCGCATGTTGGAGGTGGGCCGCATCGCCAAGGCCCACGGCATCCGCGGTGAGGTCATCGTCGCCCTCGTCACCGACCGCACCGAGCGGGTCGCGGTGGGCAGCGTCCTCACCACGGCGAGCGGGCGCGCCCTCGACATCGTGCGGTCACGCCCGCAGCCGCAACCCGACCGCTTCATCGTCGCCTTCGCCGGCGTGGCCACTCGCGACGACGCGGAGGCACTGCGCGGCGAGCTGCTGTACGCCGAGCCCATCGAGGACGAGTCGGTCCTCTGGATCCACGAGCTGATCGGCAGCGAGGTCGTCGACGCCGCCGGCACCCGGCTCGGGCGGGTCGAGGCGGTCGAGGCGAACCCGGCGAGCGACCTGCTCGTGCTCGAGACCGGGGGCCTGATCCCGCTCCGGTTCGTCGTCGACCACGCGCCCGGCCGGCTCGTCGTCGACCTCCCCGACGGCCTCCTCGAGTGACGGCTCCCCTCCAGATCCACGTGTTCACGATCTTCCCGGGGATGGTCGACGGGTTCCTCGCGGAATCGCTGATCGGGAAGGCCCGCCGTGGTGGCCTGCTCGACATCCAGGTGCACGACCTGCGCTCGAAGGCGGTCGACCCGCACCGCTCGGTCGACGACGCCCCGTTCGGCGGCGGCGCCGGCATGGTCCTCGCACCCGATCCCCTGTTCGGGGCGGTCGAGGCCGTCGACCCGCCCCGGCCGCTGTACCTGCTCAGTCCCGGTGGCCGGCGGTTCGACCAGGCGATGGCGCGCGAGCTGGCGGCCGCGCCGAGCGGCGGCTTCAGCCTCCTCTGCGGGCGCTACGAGGGCGTCGACCAGCGGGTCACCGACCACCTCGTCGACGACGAGCTGTCGATCGGCGACGTCGTGCTCGCCGGAGGAGAGGTGGCCGCCCTCGTGGTGATCGAGGCCGTGGGCCGGCTCGTCCCGGGCGTGATGGGCAACGAGGAGTCCGCAGGCGAGGAGTCGTTCTCCGCGGGCCTCCTCGAGTACCCGCAGTACACCCGGCCCTACGACTTCCGCGGGTGGACCGTGCCCGACGTGCTCCGGTCGGGCGACCACGCCAAGGTCGCCCGGTGGCGCCATGCGCAGGCGCTCGCCCGCACCCTCGAGCGCCGCCCCGACCTGATCGAGGCGCGCGGCGGGCTCACCGGGGCCGATCTGAGGGTCTTGGAGGAGTTTGGCTACACTGGTGGGCCGTCGCCTCGCCAGGCGGCGACGTCCCCCTCCGATTCGCGGGAGCCGAACGCGCCATGAACCCCACCGATCTTGTCGACCGCGCCAGCCTCCGTGACGACGTCCCCGAGTTCGCCCCCGGCGACACCCTGAAGGTGCACGTCCGCGTCGTCGAGGGGAACCGCGAGCGGGTCCAGATCTTCCAGGGCGCGGTCATCCGCCGCCAGGGTTCGGGGATCCGCGAGACCTTCACCGTGCGCAAGATCAGCTTCGGCGTCGGCGTCGAGCGCACGTTCCCGGTGCACTCGCCGATCATCTCGAAGATCGAGCTCGTCACCCGTGGCGACGTCCGCCGGGCCAAGCTCTACTACCTCCGGGGCCTCACCGGGAAGAAGGCCAAGATCAAGGAGAAGCGCTAAGCGCTTCCGGCCGTGCTGGCCTGGCGGTCCGGCGTCGAGCCGAGCGAAGGGGAGCAGGAGCCCGAGGGCCTTCCGCCCTTCGCGCCCGAGCAACGCCGCGGTCCGAGCCTCCTCGGTGAGCTGCCGCTGCTCGTCGTCGTCGCCGTCGTCATCGCCTTCCTGATCCGCACGCTGCTCGGCCAGTTCTTCTACATCCCGTCGCAGTCGATGGGATGCGCGCAGTGCCCGGTGCACACGCTCGAGATCAACGACAAGGTGCTCGTGTCGAAGATGTCGTACCGGCTGCATCACCCTCGACGGGGCGACGTGGTGGTGTTCCAGTGCCCGTCGACAGCCCAGTGCGACAACCACCCGCACCACGGCAACCCCGCCGTTCGCGCCGTCCGTTGGATCGGCGAGCGCCTCGGGATCGTGCAGCCGTCGACCGAGGACTACATCAAGCGGGTGATCGCCCTGCCCGGCGAGACCGTCGAGGGCCACGGCGGGCGCGTCTTCGTCGACGGGCGCCTGCTCGACGAGCCCTACCTTCCACGGGCGGTCGTCACCTCGGAGTTCGCGCCCGTCACGGTGCCCGCCGGCCGCCTCTGGGTCATGGGCGACAACCGGGCTCAGTCGCAGGACAGCCGGTTCTTCGGCCCCATCGATTCGGGCACGCTCATCGGCCGGGCGGTGATGCGCGTCTGGCCCCTGCACCGTGTCGGATTCCTGTGACGGGACGTACTGTTGGCGTCATGAGGGCACGGGTACTCCGATGAGCGCTGAGGACCTCGAGAGGTACGAGACCGAGATCGAGCTGCAGCTGTACCAGGAGTACAAGGCCGTCCTCCCCATGTTCCGCTACGTGGTGGAGACGGAGCGGCGCTTCTACCTGGCGAACGAGGTCGCGATGACCCCCCAGGAGGACGGCGGGCGACCGTACTTCCGGGTGGAGCTGCGCGACGCGTGGGTGTGGGACATGTACCGACCGGCGCGGTTCGTCCAGCACGTCACCGTCGTCACGTTCAAGGACGTCAACATCGAGGAGCTCCCGGAGAAAGAGCTCTGAGCCGATGACGCAGGCGCGCCGAGCCTTGGGCACACAGGGGGAGGATGCCGTCGCGGCGTGGTACGAGGCCAACGGCTACGAGGTCGTGGCCCGCAACTGGCGCTGCCGCGAGGGCGAGCTCGACCTGATCGTGCGCAGCGGCCGCACCTACGTGTTCTGCGAGGTGAAGACCCGCTCGTCGACCGCGTTCGGCGCGCCCGTCGAAGCCGTCACCCGCGACAAGCAGCAGCGTCTGCGCCGGCTGGCGGCCCGATGGCTCGAGGACTCGCCCCGCCCGGCCGGGGAGATCCGTTTCGACGTGGCGTCGGTGCTCGCCGGCGAGATCGACGTCGTCGAGGGCGCGTTCTGACGTCCGCCGGGACGCCGCCGGGCCAGTCGCCGGAGGAACCGCCGCCGCCGTCGGCACCGCACCCGTCGACGGTTGCCGTCTCGTCGGGCCGCCGGCACGACCCGGGCGCGCCCCTCGGCGACACCGTCGAGCTCTCGTCCACCTACCGCGCCGGCGGTCCCGTCATCTACGGGCGGGAGTCGAACCCCGGGTGGGAGGCGCTGGAGGCCGTCGTCGGCGCGCTCGAGGGTGGGGCCGCGGTCGCCTTCGCGTCGGGGATGGCCGCCATCGCGGCGGTCGCCGAGCTGGCGCCGGCGGGCGGTCGCGTCGCCGTGGCGTCCGGCGCCTACAAGGGCACCCGCCAGCTCTTCGACCGGCTCGATGCGGTGGGCCGCGTCCACCGCTCGCTCGTCGACGTCACCGACGCTGCCGCCGTGGCGAGCGCGGCGGCATCGGGCGCCGGCGTCCTGTGGCTCGAGTCGCCCACCAACCCGCTCCTCGGCATCGCCGACATCGCCGCGGCGTCGGCCGCGGCCGGTGGCGCGGGCCACGGCGCGCTGGTCGTGGTCGACAACACGTTCGCGTCGCCGCTGCTCCAGCGCCCGCTCCTCCTCGGCGCCGACGTCGTCGTGCACAGCGCGACGAAGCTGCTGTCGGGCCACTCCGACGTGCTGCTCGGCGTCGCCGTCGCCCGCGACGAGGCCATCGCCGAACGGCTGCGCGAGCACCGCTCGACGTTCGGCTCGATCCCCGGGCCGATGGAGACGTTCCTCGCGCTGCGGGGCGTCCGCACGCTCGCCGTGCGTGTCGAACGAGCCCAGGCGACGGCGGCCGAGCTGGCGTGCCGGCTCGCTGCGCATCCCGCGGTCGAGGCCGTCCTCTATCCGGGCCTCGAGTCGCATCCTGGCCACGAGGTCGCGGCCCGCCAGATGGACGGGTTCGGGACGATGATCTCCTTCGTCGTCCGCGGCGGCGCGCCGGGCGCAGACGCGGTGTGTGAGCGGGTGCGCCTCGTGGTCCCGGCCACCAGCCTCGGCGGCGTCGAGAGCATGATCGAGCGCCGCGCCAAGTACGCCGGCGAGGGTGACGTGCCCGCCGGCCTGCTCCGCTTCTCGGTCGGGCTCGAGCACGTCGACGACCTCTGGGCCGACCTCACCCAGGCCCTTTCGTCGCTCAGATGACCTGACCGGCGCCGCCGTCATCGGTGACGACGTCGTGGCCCGCGGCCGCCCACGCCTGCATGCCGCCCACGAGGTTGACGACGTCGAGGCCGGCGCCCCGCAGCGCGATGGCCGCCTGGTTCGACCGATGGCCGGCGCGGCACACGGCCACGATCTGCGCGTCGCGCGGGAGCTCCTCGAGGCGCGCGCCGAGGTCGCCGAGGGGGATGTGCACGGCGTCGGGCGCGTGACCCGCCTGCCATTCGACGGGCTCGCGGACGTCGAGCAGGAGCGCGCCGTCGCCGGCGAGCTGGCGAGCGGTCGTCGCGTCGATCTGGGGCGGGGCGGGCAGGTCGCTCATGCGGTCATTCTCGCCGCGATGCGGCGACGGCGACGAGCGGCGGCACCCGCCGGGCCTCGCCGGCCTACCTCGGGAACACGACCCACAGCAGCAGGAGCGCGACGACCACGAACGCGGCCGCGACCGTCACATAGTCGGAGGTCCTGCGCCGCTGCGGTCGGAACGGGTTGAAGCCCACGGCGTCATCGTCGCGCGTCGCCCGAATAGTCTCCGACGCATGGAGACGATCCTCGTCGAGCGCGACGACCGCGGCGTCGTGACGGTCACGCTCAACCGGCCCGAGAAGAAGAACGCTGCCAACGGCAAGATGTGGGACGAGCTGCACGCGGTGTTCACCGAGGTGGCCGACCGCGACACCGACCGCGTGCTCGTGATCACGGGCGCGGGCGACGCCTTCTGCTCCGGCGCCGACCTGTCGTCGGTCGACGAGCTGGCCCGCAGCGGCATGACCCGGATGCGCCACATCGGGCTCACGGCCCTCGCGCTCCACCGCCTCGCCAAGCCCACCATCGCCAAGGTCAACGGCGTGGCCGCCGGCGCCGGCTGCAACATGGCGCTCGGGTGCGACCTCGTCGTCGCGTCCGACACGGCGCGCTTCTCGGAGATCTTCGCCCGGCGAGGCCTCACGATCGACTTCGGCGGCTCCTGGCTCCTGCCGAGGATCGTCGGGCTCCACAAGGCGAAGGAGCTGGCCCTGTTCGCGGAGGTGATCTCGGCGAAGGAAGCCGAGGCGATGGGTCTCGTCAACCGGGTGGTGCCCGCGGGCGAGCTCGACGCCTTCGTCGACGACTGGGCCGGGCGGCTGGCGGCCGGTCCACCGGTCGCCCTGTCGATGACCAAGACCCTGCTCAACAACGCCTTCATGGTGTCGATGGAGCAGGCGATCGAGGACGAAGCCCGCACGCAGAACGTCAACTTCGGCACGAGCGACTTCCGCGAGGCGGTGAGCGCGTTCCTCGAGAAGCGCGACCCTCGGTTCGAGGGGAAGTAGCCGGTCAGCCGCCGGCGACGTCGGGGTCACCGTCGCGAGCGCGCCCACGCGCGAGCGAGAGCAGCACGACGACCACCCCGACGACGGCTGCGCCGCCGAGTGCCGCGACGGCGAGGTCCTCGGTGACGGGCAACGAGACGGCCACGGTCACCATCGCCGCGGCCGCGGTCCCCGCACCCGCGGCCGCGGTGATCGCCACGAGCCGGCGGGGGGCGGGGAGCCCGGGGGCACCGCCGGCACCACCCTCGGCCGACCACGCCACCGCTTCGGCGAGGAGGAACAACCCGAGCGCGACGCCGGGCGTGGCGACGTCGACCACCGTCGTCGTCTCGTAGCGGGTGGCGGCGAACGCGGCGCCGAGCGCCAGGGCGGCGACGACGCCGAGCGACGCCCAACGGAGGAGCGCGCCGGTGACGGCGAGCGCGACGCCGGCGACGGCGAGGCCGGCCACGAGGACGTGCAGCCGGCCAGGGCGCGCCACCGCAACACCCGCCACCGCCGCGGCGAGCGCGGCGGTGAGGGCGACCGGCGCGGCCCGCGCCATCAGATGCGGACGCGCGGCATCCGCCGGCGGCACAGCTCCACCTCCTCGACGCCGGCAGCGACGCCGTGGCGGGTGTCGGCGACGACGATGCCGAGCCGCTCGAGGCGCAGGCGGCGCATGTCGCGGAGGAGGGTGTCGAGGCGCGCACCCTCTCGCTCGAACTCGTCGCCGTGGTCGCCGTCGCCGCGTCGAGACGGTGAGGCGTCGTCGCGTCCGGCGTCGGGTGCCGGGACGAGGGCGGCGACGTCGAAGCCGCGAGCTCGCAGATCGGCGAGCGTGTCGACGACCGCGTCGTGGTCGAGCGGAGTGATGGCGAGCAGCAGGGCGCGCGGCGGCAGCGCGCCGAGCGGGAGGTGGGTGCCGCCCTGGAACGTTCCGGTGAGGAGCACCTCGGTGTCGAGCAGCGCGTCGACGATGCGGAGGAGCTGGGCTCGTCCCGATCCCGGTCGCAGCCACCGCACGTTCCCGCCGAAGGCGAGGAGGCCGACCCGGTCGTGCGAGCGCGTGTACACGTCGGCCGCAGCCGCGGTGGCGCGCACGGTGCGGTCGAGGACGCCGGCGCGATCGGCGCCCCGCGTGTCGAGGGTGTCGACGAGCAGCACCACGGCGGACGATCGTTCCGGATGCCGGTCGTTCACCCACACCTCGCCGCGCCGCGCCGTCGCCCGCCAGTTCACCGACCGGGCCCGGTCGCCGGGCGAGTACGGGCGCAGGTCGGCGAACTCGACCCCCTCGCCGCGCGCACGGGAGGGGTGCCGGCCGACGAGGGGCTCCGGGTCGGCGGCTCCGACGCCCCGGCGCAGCCGCTCCGCCGACGGGTACACGCGCAGGACGGCGCGTCGCTCGAACGTGGTCTCCGTCCAGAACAGGCCCATGTCGTCGAGGGCGCGGACGGCCACTCTCCCGACGGGGTACGCCCCCCATCTCGTGGGCGTGACGACGAGCGACACGATGCCGCCGGCGGTGGCGTCGGCCTGGCGCACCGAGAGGCCACGGCTCACCTCGAGCGCCACGGCGGCGTCGGGCGGCGTCACCGCGATGGCGACGGTGACGTCGTCACCCTCGAGGGCGCGGTCGTGGTCGACCTCGAGATCAGCGCTCACGTCGATGCGATGCGTGAGGGCGAGCCCGCCGGCGAGGGCAACGGCGAACGGCGCCGCGAGGATGGCGGGTTCGGGCCGCCCGGTGAGGAGCGCACCGACGAGGCCGGCGACGACGAGGGTGAGATAGCCGGCGACGCGGTGTGAGGTGTAGCTGATCGTCATGCGCGGTCGAGGTCGGCGGCCGAGGGCGTCGGCACGCTGGCCAGGATCTCGGTGACGACCTCCTCGGGGCGCACACCCCGGACCCACAGCTCGGTGCGGAGCACGAGTCGGTGGGCGAGCGCGGGCACGCACACCGCCTTCACGTCGTCGGGGACGGCGAAGTCGCGGCCGTCGAGTGCGGCCCGGGCGCGGGCGAGCTTGAGCAGCGACACCGCGCCACGCGGGCTGGCCCCGACCTGCACCCGCGGCGAGTCGCGGGTGGCGCGCACGATGTCGACCAAGTAGCGGCCGAGTGCGGGCGCGACGTGCACGTCCTCGAGCGCCCGCTGCATGGCGAGGAGCTCGTCGGCGGAGGTGACTGCGTCGATGTCGACGTCGTCGCGCCGGCGGGCCATGCGGCGCTCGAGCATCTCCCACTCGTCGTCGCGGCTCGGGTAGCCGAACGCGGTGCGGAGCAAGAAGCGGTCGAGCTGGGCTTCGGGCAGGGGGTAGGTGCCCTCGTACTCGATGGGGTTCTGGGTGGCGAGCACGATGAAGGGCCGGGGCAGGGCGCGCGTCACGCCGTCGCTGGTCACCTGGCGCTCCTGCATGGCCTCGAGCAGCGCCGCCTGGGTCTTCGCCGGCGCGCGGTTGACCTCGTCGGCGAGCACGAGGTTGGCGAAGAGCGGCCCGGGGCGGAACTCGAGCTCGCCGGCGCGCTGGTCGAGCACCGCGGACCCGGTGACGTCGGCCGGCATGAGGTCGGGAGTGAACTGGATGCGCGCGAACGTCAGCCCGACGGCTCGCGACAACGAGACGGCGGCGAGGGTCTTCGCCACCCCGGGGTAGTCCTCCAGCAGGACGTGACCGTCGGCGAGGACACCGAGCAGCACCAGCTCGAGCGCGTCGCGCTTGCCGACGACGGCGCGCTCGACGGCCGACACGATGGCGTCGACGCGGGTGGCCACATCGGCAGGTGACAGTTCGAGTGTCACAACTTCTCCAGGTCGTCGAGTGCGGCGCGGATCACGGCGAGCGGCGCGCCCGGTGCGCGGCGCTCCGCCGGTGCGGGACGGTCGGGGCGGAGGAGCTCCCACGTCGACGGCGACACCAGCGCGGCCACGCGCGCGTCGTCGACCGCGAGGCCGTGGCGCACGTGGAGGCGCTCGCCGGCGATCGACTGGAGCACGGGCCGGAGGCGGTGATGCAGCGTGCCGGCGGATCCCGTGGCCGACCGGACGAGCTGCGCGGACCCGCGGTAGTGGTGCAGCGTGCGGCGGCGCCTCCGGACCCGCGTGACGACCGCCGCCGCGAGGCGCGACCGGCGGCGGAACGGCGAGGTGGCCGGAGGCGCCGGCGTGGCCTCCACGAGATGCAGCACGGCTCGCACGGCGAGGACGCCGAGGACGATCGTGTACAGGCGGAACCCCCAGGCCCGGCGGCCGCCTTCGAGGAGGAGCAGCGGCACCAGCCCCGCGAGCAGCGCGGCGACGACGGCGAGGGGCGCGAGCAGTCGTCTCATCGGCCCGCGCCGGCGCTCAGCACGGCCGACCGCACCTCGTCGAGGGCGGCGAGAGCGATGGCGCGGTCGTCCTCGCCGACGGGATGGTCGCTGAAGCGGGCGAGCTCGTAGCAGGCGACCAGGCGCGCGAGTGCCTCGGCGAGCGTCGCCGCGGCACGCGCTCCCGCCGCCTGCGCTCCGGCCTGCGCTCCGACCTGCGCGACCCACTCGCGAGGTGCGAACGAGGCGCGGCGCGCGTACGAGGTCGGTGCCAGCACGAGCTCGGCGGCGCGATACGCGGCGCGGATGCCACGGCGCGGGTCGGGATCGTCGCGAGCGACGCGACCGGCGTCGTCGGGGTCGGTGAGCACCCGCATGGCCGGGTCGGCGCTCGGCGTCGCGCCGGCGAGGTCGTCGCCGGTCGGGAGCGCCGGCACGCCGTCTTCCTGGCGCCGGCGTGTGAGCACGGCGCCGGCCAGGCCGAGACCGGCGATCGCGAGCGCGGCGAGGGCGAGGGAGGCGCCGGCCGATGCTCGCGGCGCCCGACGTTCCGGTTGCGGGCGGATCGTGGTGGGCGGCGGGACCGGTTCGGTGATCGCCGGCCGGCGGTCGGCCGGGCGGCGGCGGGTGGCGTGCAGCGCGCCGAAGACGACGAGGATGAGGAAGACGGTGGCGGCCAGGTCGCGCCACACCGATCGCTTCCTCGGGGCGCCCCGCTGGCGGTCCTCGGGCCAGGAGGCCCGCGCCGCGACGACGAGCGCGGCGACGGCGGCCACGAACACGGCCAACGTGACGTAGGAGCCGGTCGAGTCGGGCAAGGCGAACGCGGCCGACGTCCCGTCGGCGTGATCGCCCCGGGCGGCCAGGGCGACCACGGCGACGGCCACGACGACGAGCCCGACCAGGAGCGCGCCCCGCCGGCCGTCGCGCGCCCGCCCGGCCGCCGGATCGCTCATGCCGCGGAAGCATACGAGCCGGTCGCCGCCGGCGGTTCGGCCTGCCGGTCTCCCAAGAGGCCCTCGATCGCCGGCGTTGGCGCGGGTACCGTCGCGGCTGCTCGAGCGACCGGCGCATGGTCCTCCTCTCCGATCCACCAGAGAAGGAGGCCGGCGTGATCGCCTGCATCCCGTCCGCCACGCTCCTGGGCGTCGAGGGGCGCGCCGTCACCGTCGAGGTCCACGTCTCCAACGGCCTGCCGGGCTTTACCGTCGTCGGGCTCCCCGACACGTCGTGCCGCGAGGCACGCGACCGCGTCCGGGCCGCCCTGCTCTCGAGCGGGTTGCCCTGGCCGCTCAAGCGGGTCACCGTCAACCTGGCACCAAGCGGCGAGCGCAAGGCCGGTTCGGGGCTCGATCTCGCGATCGCGATCGGGCTCCTCGTCGCCGTCGGCGAGATCGAGCCTCCGGCCGTGGAGGGCATCGCGTTCGTCGGCGAGCTCGGCCTCGACGGCAACCTGCGGCGCGTTCCCGGCACGCTCTCGCTCGTCGATGCCATCGACCCCGCCGGCGCGCCGACCGTCGTCGTCCCGGCCGACGCGGCCGAGGAGGCGTCGCTCGTCAACCGGCACGTCGTGCACGGCGAGCCGACCCTCCGCTGCGTCGTCGCCGCGCTGATGGGCGACGAACCGTGGGCCGGCCCACCCCGGCGCACCGAGCGTCGCCGGGCGCGCCCGCACCCCGATCTCGCCGACGTGCGGGGCCAGCCCGTGGCGAGGTTCGCCCTCGAGGTGGCGGCCGCCGGCGCCCACCACCTGCTGATGGTGGGCCCACCGGGGGCGGGCAAGACCATGCTCGCCCGCCGCCTCCCGGGCCTGCTGCCACCGCTGTCGCGCGAGCACGCCCTCGAGACGACGCGCGTCCACTCCGCCGCCGGCCTCCGCCTGCCACCGGGCGGGCTCGTCGAGCACCCGCCGTTCCGGGCGCCCCACCACAACGCGTCGCTCGTGTCGCTGGTCGGCGGCGGCAGCGGCACCATGCGCCCCGGGGAGATCAGCCTCGCGCACCGCGGCGTGCTGTTCATCGACGAGCTCGGGGAGATGCCGCCCCAGCACCTCGAGGCGCTGCGCCAGCCGCTCGAGGAGGGCGTGATCCGGGTGGCGCGGGCGCGGGCCACCGTCGAGTTCCCCGCCCGGTTCCTCTTCGTCGGTGCCATGAACCCCTGCCCGTGCGGCGAGGGCGGCCCTCCGGGGTCGTGCCGGTGCACCGACCAGGCGCGCACCCGCTACGCCCGCCGGCTGTCGGCGCCGCTGCTCGACCGCTTCGACCTCCGGCTCACCGTGGCGAGGCCCGCGATCGACGACCTGCTGCGCGGGCCGCCCGGGGAGTCGTCGGCCGCGGTCGCGGCCCGCGTCGCCGCCGCCCGTGAGCGCGCGCTCGGGCGAGGCGTCGCGACCAACGCCGAGCTCCGCGGCGGCGTCCTCGACGACGTCGTGAGGTTGTCGCCGACGGCGAAGGGCATCGTCGAGCACAAGCTCCGCGTCGGGGCCCTGAGCGCGCGAGGCCTCCATGCCACCCAGCGCGTCGCGCGCACGATCGCCGACCTGGCCGGCGCCGACCTCGTCGACGACGAGCACGTGTGCCTCGCGCTCGAGCTGCGCGCCGAGCTCTCCGAGCTGGAGGTGGGCGTATGACGATCGAGGGCGACATGTCCCCGCCGGCCGCGACGTCGCCCGTCACGCCGGCCGACCGGGTGATCGCCGCCGCGCTGGCGTCGCTGCCCGACATCACGCCCTCTCGGCTCGTCGCGCTCGTGCGGGCCGCGCCGCTCGACGACGTGTGGCGCGCCGTGTGCCGGGGCAGGGTCGCCTCGTTGCCGGGCGTCGGCCCCACCCTGCGTCGCGCCGCTGACAGCCCCGACCTCGCAGGCTCGTGGAAGGACCATGCGCGGCGGCTCGACCTCGACGCGATCGCGGCGCGCCTCGACGCCGGCGGCGTCACCGTCCGCGTCCTCGACCGCGCCGGCTACCCGGCGGTCCTGGCCGGCGATCGCCAGCCCCCGGGTGTGCTGCTCACGAAGGGCGACGTCGCCGCCCTCGACCGGCCGCGCGTCGCGATCGTCGGCACGCGGCGCTGCACCCACTACGGCCGTGAGGTCGCGGCCGCGCTCGGACGCGACCTGGCGACGGCCGGCGTCGCCGTCGTCTCCGGGCTCGCGTTGGGGATCGATGGCTGCGCCCACGAGGGCGCGCTGGCGGCGCTCGCGGCCGATGATGCCGCCGCGTCGCCGGTGGGCGTGGTGGGGAGTGGCCTCGACGTCGTGTACCCGCCAGCGCACCGCACGCTCTGGCGCCGCGTCGCCGAGTCGGGCCTGCTCATGACCGAGGCCCCGCTCGGCGCGCGGGCCGACCGGTGGCGGTTCCCGCGCCGCAACCGGATCCTGGCCGCGCTGGCCGACGTCGTCGTCGTGGTCGAGTCCCACGCCCGGGGCGGGTCGATGCTCACGGTGCAGGAGGCGCTCGATCGAGGTGTTCCCGTGATGGCCGTGCCGGGGTCGGTGCGGAGCCCCTCGTCGGCCGGCACCAACCACCTCCTGAGCGAGGGGATGCCGCCGGTCCTCGACGCCGCCGACGTGCTCGTCGCGCTGTCGCTCGAGGGCGCGATGCCCGGGCCTCGGCCGCCCGGTCATCTCGACGCCGGCCCGCGTGCCGCGATGCAACCTCAACCTCATGTCGAGGGTGACGAGGCCGCGGTGCTCGACGCTGTCGACTGGACGCCGACCGCCACCGAGGACGTGATGCGTCGCACCGGGTTCGGGTTCGGCGCGGTGGCGACGGTGCTGCACGCGCTCGAGCGCCGCGGCCTCGTCCACCAACGCGGTGCGTGGTGGGAGCGCGTGTCGTCGTGAGCCCGCCGGCCGGCGGGCCGAGCGGCGGTCGATCAACGCGTTGTTCGCGCGCGCTCCGTCTACACTGCGCGCAGCGGTGGGGGGCCGGTTCGCCTCTCCCGCCAAAGGGATCCTGTGGACGAGGCCGACGCAAGCGCGATCGAGAAGCTCTGGGCGAGCTACAAGGCCACGACTTCGCGCGAGGCGCGCGATCGGCTCATCGTGCACTACTCGCCGCTGGTCAAGTACGTGGCCGGGCGGGTGTCGGTCGGCCTGCCGCAGAACATCGAGCAGTCCGATCTCGTGAGCTACGGCGTGTTCGGCCTCATCGACGCCATCGACAAGTTCGACCCGAGCCGCAACATCAAGTTCGAGACGTACGCCATCGCGCGGATCAAGGGCGCCATCATCGACGAGCTGCGCTCGATCGACTGGGTGCCGCGGTCGGTGCGCGCCAAGGCCCGTGCCGTCGAGAAGGCCTACGCCAGCCTCGAGGGCACGCTGCTGCGCACGCCGAACGACGCCGAGGTCGCGTCCGAGATGGGGATCTCGGAGAACGACCTCCAGACGATCTTCAACCAGATCTCCTTCGTCGGGCTCGTGGCGCTCGACGAGATGCTGTCCGGCGGCGAGCGGGGGGAATCCACCACGCTCGGCGACACCATCCCCGACAAGGGGGAGGGACCGGTCGCGGCCTACGAGGTCGAGGAGATGAAGCAGATCCTCGCCCAGGCGATCAGCCGCCTCGGCGACCGTGAGAAGTTGGTGCTCATGCTCTATTACTACGAGGGCCTCACCCTCGCCGAGATCGGTGAGGTGCTCGGCGTCACCGAGAGCCGGGTGTGTCAGATCCACACCAAGGCCGTCCTCCAGCTCCGGTCACGCATGGCCGAGCCGGAGCGCGAGGCCGCCGGCTGATGGCGGGCGAACGCAGAGAACCCGCCGTCCCGCTCCCCGGCAACATCACTCCGGCAGGTCGGGGCGAGCGCGCGGCAGACGAGGCCCGCGGTGCCCGGGAGCGCGAGCGCGACCGCGAGCGCGAGCGCGACGAGGGTCGTGACGCGCCGCGTGGGCCGGTCCGGCCTTCCGCGGCCGCCGTGGACGCGGCGCCCCGAACGGGGCGGTCGCCCTGGGTCGCGATCCTCGCCGGCCTCGCCGTCGGCGTCCTGCTCGGCGTCTTCGGCCTCCTCTTGGTGCAGAACACCGGGGGCGCGGGCGATCCGTTCGCGGGCTCGCTGAAGACGGGTCGCTACCAGGCCGTGATCCTCGCCAACGACAAGGTCTACTTCGGCCAGGTGTCCGACAAGAGCGACGAGTTCTACGAGCTGAAGAACGCGTTCTTCCTCCGGGAGACGACGCCGACGACGGCCGGCGCCGAGCCGCAGCGGACGCTGCTCCCGGTGAATCGGGAGCTCCAGGCACCGGAGAACACCATGCTCATCCGCAAGGACCAGGTAGTTTTGGTGGAGAACCTCGCCGCCGACTCCCCCATCCAGAAGGAGATCGAGCGGCAGTTGGGCACCAACAAGAAGGGCTAACGGCCCTAGCACTGTGTGTGGTCGGACCCTTGCAGGGGGTCCTGAACAAGTCGTACGCTCAGGGCGCAAAGGGCGTCACGGGCCAATCAAGGCGGGAATCGAGGCAGAGATGAGCTCGGCGGGCAAGTGGGTACTAGGCCTGCTGCTGTTGGTGGTGGGCGCCGTGGCGGTGGCGCGTGCGTTCTCCAACGACACCACCAGCAGAGCCCAGCAGAAGGAAGTGACCTTGCCGTCGGCGTCCAACGCCGCCGACTCGAAGTCGAAGACCGCCGGTCCGGTGGTCGCCGGCGACGTCGACTGCAAGAAGCCGTGCATCAGCACCGCGGAGATCGATCAGGAAGCGATCACCACCGCCAAGCTGGCCTCCGGCTCGGTCACGCTCTCGAAGCTCGCCTTCGAGGTGCCGAACCTGTCGGAGCTGCAGGCGGAGATCGACGCGCGCAAGGCGGCGGAGGCCAACGCCAAGCAGTCGGTCGCTGACGCCAACGCCGCGGCCAACGCCGCGAACTCACAGCTCGCCTCGGCCACCCAGAAGACGGCGGCCGACATCACGGCGGCGGCCAAGACGGGCATCGATCAGGAAGCCGCGGCGCGCGCCGCCGGCGACCAGTCGAACAGCGACGCCTTCAAGGCCGCCGACGCGGGTCTCCAGGCGACCATGAACCAGGAGATCCTCGACCGCAAGAAGGACATCGACACGGTCAACGTGGCGCTCACCAAGGAGATCGCCGACCGCGCCGCAGCCTTCGGTGGCCTGAGGGCCGACCTCCTGAGCACCGATCCGACCAAGGTCGTGATGCAGGTCAACACCAACGAGATCGTCGACGCCGCGGTGACCAACGCCAAGCTCGCCCCGGACTCGATCACGAGCGACAAGATCCTCGACTACTCGATCGAGACCAGAGACCTGAAGCCGGAGACGGTCATCGAGTCTCGACTCGGTGACGGCGCGGTCACGACGCCCAAGATCCACGACGCGTCGAACGACCCGCTGCTGCCCGAAGGCGTCACGAACCAGAAGATCGAGAACAACGCCGTCACGACCGACAAGATCGCGGACGGGACGATCCTCGAAGGTGATCTGGCGGATGGCGCGGTGTCGTCGGCGAAGATTCTCGATGGGACGATCCTCGAGGGCGATCTGGCGGATGGCGCGGTGTCGTCGGCGAAGATTCTCGATGGGACGATCGTCGAGGGCGATCTGGCGGACGGCGCAGTCACGTCGGCGAAGATCCTCGATGGGACGATCGTCGAGGGCGATCTGGCGAATGGCGCGGTGTCGTCGGCGAAGATCCTCGACGGGACGATCCTCGTCGGTGACCTCGCGGACGGCGCAGTCACGTCGGCGAAGATCCTCGACGGGACGATCGCCACCGGCGACCTCGCCGACGGCGCGGTGACGCTGGTGAAGTTGGGTGCGAACGCCGTCGACAGCTCGAAGATCGTGGACGGCTCGATCACCGGAACCGACATCGGATCGAAGACGATCACCAAGGCCAACATCGCCGACTTCACCATCGAGGGTGGGCCGGACAACGGCGTGAACGCGGTGTCGAACCAGATCAAGGACGGCTCGATCACCTCCGACGACCTGGCACCCGACGCGGTGACGAAGAAGCTTCAGCCGAACAGCGTCGACAGCTCGACGATCAAGGATGGTTCGGTCACCGGCGACGGGACGGCAACCTCGGGCCCGACCAACGGTGACATCGCTCTCAACACGATCGGCACTCGGAACCTGGTCGACCTCTCGATCACCGACGCCAAGGTGGCTGCGGGCCTCGCTGGTTCGAAGATCACCGGCGCGGTCGCGACCGCGACGGACGCTTCTCACGCGACGTTGGCCGACACGGCGACAAACGCGGACAACGCGGCGATGGCGGCGGACCTTTCCTGCACCGGTTGCATCGGAAGTCTGGATCTCGCCGACGGCGCAGTGACCTTCGGCAAGATCGCCGCGGGTGCCGTTCAGGGCTTCGGCGGAGCCGGCCCGGTCGCGCCGGGGACCGGAAACATCGCCATCGGCACTGTCACCGGTGAAGCTGCGGCCGGTTCGGGTACCCCGACCGGCAACATCGCCCTCAAGACGATCACCAACGCCAACATCGCCAATGCAACGATCCGAGGCGGCAAGGATGCCGACGGCGGCGTTCCCGGCAGCGCCGTCGCCAACGAGATCTCCGACGGCTCGGTCACGGTCTGGGATCTCGCCGACGGCAGCGTGTCGACAGCGAAGCTGCAGGATGGCTCGGTGACGACGCTCAAGCTTGCCGACGGCGCCGTCACGACCGACAAGCAGACGGCGAACGCGGGCATGGGTTCGATCAACACCACCGTCGCGAGTGGGACCCCCGGAAGCCTCGGGTCCGTCGCCCTCACGATCAACACCGCGTCGCACAAGGTGATGCTGACGACGCAGGGCACCGTCACTTGCACACTTGCCTGCGCCTCTGGGAACCCGGTGACGGTCAAGTGGCAGCTGTTCGACGGCACGACGGCGGTCGGCCCCGAGTACACCCAGACGCTGACCGACACCACTGCGGTCGTCCCGTGGACGGCGGCGGGCATCGCGACGAGCGCGAATCCGCCTTCCGCTCACACCTACACCGTCAAGTTCACGACGACGTCGGCGACATCGACGACGGTGACGGTGCTCGGCACGCTCAACGCCGTCGACCTCGGCAACGGGTGACGGCGTCCATCTAGGGAACGAAACGAGATGAGGGCGCCGGCTTCGGCCGGCGCCCTCATCGCGTCCGCACTTCGTTCTGCAGGCATGGGCGCGGCATCAACCCGCGCCAGTGCCTGCAGAACGTGGGGCATTGAAGGTGTCACACCGCCTGGGTAGGTTCTCGGTAGCCGCTTCCCCCTGAGGTCCGATCGACCGAAGGGGAGCGCGCATGCGCGGAGCCCGAGTCGTCGCGGTGCTGGTCGCGTTTGCTGTCGTCGTGCCGGCGGGTGCGCCACCGGCCCTGGCGGAGCCCGCATCGACCGGTTCACGTGAACCGCAGAACGTCGTCGCGTACACCCCACCGGTCGACGCGCCCATCGTCGACCCGTTCCGGGCGCCGGCGACGCCGTACGCCGCCGGCAACCGCGGCATCGACTACGAGACGACCCCGGGCACGCCGGTTCGCGCCAGCGCCGGCGGCGAGGTCGTGTTCGCAGGGCAGGTCGCCGGCGCCACGCATGTCGTCGTCCTGCATGCCGACGGTGTGCGCACGACCTACGCGTTCCTCGACACCGCAACGGTCGCGAGAGGCGATTCCGTCGAGCAGGGCGACGCCGTCGGCACCGCCGGCACGCGGCTCCACTTCGGTGCGCGCGTCGGCGACGAGTACGTCGATCCCCTCGAGCTCCTGCGCGCGTCGGCGTCATCCACGCTCCACGCCCACCTGCTCCCGGACGCGGACGACGAAGCGCGGCGACCCAAACCGGTCGGCGAAGAGCGGGCCGGTCTCGTGCGGAGCCTGCGCGGCATCGCGGGCGCCGCCGGCGGCGTGCTGGCGGCCAGCGTCGACGACCTGAGCGCGCTGGCGACGAGCGGTTCTGGGCTGGCAGCCCGCGCCGCACAGGCGAAGGTCGACCAGCTCAGGCTGCTTGCGTACTACGCCAGGGAGACCACCATCGGCACGCCGGCCTACCTCGCCATCACGGCCTTGGAGTGGTCGGCCGAGCAGGAGGGCTGTACGCCCGCGGCGAGTCCGCCGCCACCGCGGCCGGCGAGGAACCCGAGGCGCATCGCCATCCTGGTCGGCGGCCTCGGCTCCGGCACGGGCCGCGCGGCCGTGCTCGACGTCGACACCGCCGCGCTCGGCTACGAGGCCGCCGACGTCACCCAGTTCTCCTACCGCGACGACGGGCCGTACACCGCGGCCGACACCTACGGCGACATCGGCGCCGCGGGGGAGCGGCTGACGGCCTACGTGCGGCGGATCGAGGCCGCCAACCCCGGTGTGGCGGTCGACCTCATCGCCCACAGCCAGGGCGGGCTCGTCGCCCGGTCGGCCCTCGTCCACGGGCTGGAGGGGGTCGCGACCCTCGTCACCCTCGCCACGCCCCACCAGGGCGCCGACCTCGCCACCGCCGGCGCCGCGCTGTCGACCACCGTCGCCGGCAAGGTCGCCCTCCGAGCCGCCGGGCTGGTGGCACCGCTCGACCCGACGGCCACGTCGATCCGGGAGATGGCGGCGACGTCGTCGTTCCTCCGGGAGCTCGATGCGGCCGACCTGCCCCCGACGACGCGAGTCGTGTCGATCGCGGGCGAGCACGACCCGGTGGTGCCCAACGTGCGAGCCCACCTCGACGGCGCGGCCAACGTCGTCGTCGACCCGGGATCGAAGGGAATCGTCGACGGCGAGCACTCCACGCTGCCCGGGTCGCCCGAGGCCACGCGGGAGATCGCGCTCGCCATCGCCGGCCTCGGCCCGACCTGCCGGATCCTCGGCGAGCGGCTCCGTCAGGAGGCGATCGGGCGCGAGATCGCCCTCGGACAGGACCTCGGCGGCGCCGCGCTGGCCGCGGGGTCGTGGTGGGTGGGCCGCCGGGTCCCCGCCGAGCTGCTGCCCCGGTTCTGACCGCGCGTTCCGAAGGGCCCCGTGGTTCTGACAGCGCACTCGTGGCGCTCGGGTTCTGACAGCGCACTCGTGGCGGAAACCGCCACGTCTTGCGAGGACGCTCGGGTTCTGACCGCGGATTCGTGGCGCCGCCGGCGTGGCGCGAGCGCCCGACGGGCGAGCCCACCGGACGGCGCTGTTCGGACCTCTCGTCGCGCCCGATTAGCCTCTCTGGCCCATGACGCGGAGCTGGGGGCCTCTCGCGACGCGCGCCGCGCGGCGCGTGGTCGTGGCGCTGGTGCTCCTCGCCGCGTCTGGAGCCATCGCCGGCGCCCCTGCGTCCGCCGTCACCGACGGACCGCGCCCCGCCGGCGCCAGACCCCGCCCCGCGACGCCACCGCCGCCGCCCGGCTGGGACGCCACCCGCGTCCGGTTCGAGCCCCTCGACGGCACGCCGGTGCCCCTCACCCTCGCCGGCCACGGGCCCTACCGCGGCGTCATCGAGGTCACGCGCAACGGCGGCAGCGTGGCCGCCATCGACGACCTCCCCCTCGAGGACTACGTGAGGGGGATCGCCGAGGTGCCCACGAACTGGCCGCTCGAGGCCCAGAAGGCCCAGGCGATCGCGGCGCGCACCTACGCGGTGTGGTCGGCGCGCCAGCAGGTCAACGCCGCCTACAAGAACATCGGCGCCGACATCTGCGCCACCGACGCCTGCCAGGTCTACGCCGGCCTCACGAGAGAGCTCCGAGACGACCGCGCCACCAACTGGATCGCCGCCGTCGACCAGACCCGCGGCCAGGTGCTCGCCTACCGCAACGCCCCGATCAAGGCGAAGTACTCGTCGTCGAACGGCGGCCGCTCGGTCGCCGGCGATGAGCCCTACCTGCGGGCGGTCGACGATCCCGACGACGCCTACAGCCCGCTCCACCACTGGCACATCACGATCCCGCTCGACCAGATCGGCGCGGCCCTGTCGCTGCCGCAGACGCCCGTCGACGTCCAGCGGGACGGCGACACGGTCCGCGTCACGCGGCCCGACCCCGACCCGAACCAGGAGCCCGACGCGACCGGCAACGCCGGCGCCACCACCGAGACCCACGTCGCCGCGACCGACTTCCGCTCGCTCGTCGACGACGCCATCCCGGCGCCCGACGGCTTGCCCCTGACGATCCCCACGATGCGGTTCTCGCTGACGACCCAAGATGGCGCCGCCGTCGTCGACGGCGGCGGGTGGGGCCACGGCATCGGCATGAGCCAGTACGGCGCCCTCGGCAAGGCCCTCCGGGGCATGAAGGCGCCCGACATCCTCGCCGCCTACTACGCCGGCCTCCGCCCCGTCGCCGCGCCCGCCGGCTGGCTCCCCGACCGCATCCGGGCGGCCGGCGCCCTCGACGACCCCGCGGCCCGGATCACCGGTGGCCGCTTCCGGGTCGTCGCCGACGGTCACGTCCTCGCCCCGGCGGCGTCGGGCGAGTGGACCGTGCAACCGCGCGGGCGAGCGCTGCGCGTCACCCCGCCGGCCGACCAGGCCGGCCCGGTGGCCGTCGAGCACC
>DATAKR010000125.1:0-5659 GCA_036261495.1 Acidimicrobiales bacterium
CCGAAGGCCGGAAGATCAGAAGAGCCGGCGTCCGAACCGGAGCTCGAACGCCAACTGGCACTCAGTACGGAAGTGTTGTCCGTTCAAAGTGCATTGACTTCGTTGCGACCGACACCGGCTTGACCGGCGCGGTCGCCCGCACTCGCTTACTGGCTTCCTCTGTTCCGTTTTCAAGGAGCGTCCTGCGACCCGCACGCGCCAACAACATGACGTTGATGCGGTGTCGCACGCTTGGCCGGGGCTTTCGGGCGAGGCCCGTGCTTCCCGACTTCCCGGAGGCCGTTTCCGGCGCACCGAGCGGTTGATCACTCTACCGGCGGCCCATCCGGAAGTCAAACCGCCATCCGGAAGAACACGCTGGTCCGGCAGATCTGCCGGCCCTTCGGGGATCGCTCCCCTCCGGGGTCGCCCAGCATACACATCCGCCGCCGCCCTGCCGAACCCGGGGCCTCGCCCGGTCGCCGAGCGCCGTCATCGGAGCCTGCTCACATGTGGATCACCAGGCACGAACCACCGCCACGGCAGCTCGGCGCCGGCGCTCAGCCCGATCCGCACGGATGTGGCGGGCTCCGACGGCGGCGGCGTGCCGTCGTCGACGATCGTCACCGTCGCGGCCCGCCCGACCAGGTCGAGGCCGTCGTCCACCCCGCTGATGCCGAACGCCTGGCAGAGCTTGGCCGGTCCGGACAGGAGATCGGCGCCGCGTCGCGCTGTCGGGCGGGCCGCTCGCATCTCCTCGAGGCCGTCGAGCGGGATGGCGGCGCGGAGCAGCACCGCGGTCGCCGTGCCCGCCGGTGAGCACACGGCGTTCATGCACCAGTGCATGCCGTAGGTGAAGTACACGTACAGGTGGCCCGGTGGGCCGAACATCGAGCGGTTGCGGTTCGTTCGGCCCCGATGGGCGTGGCTGCCGGGATCGAGCCCGCCGCCGACGTAGGCCTCGACCTCGACGAGCCGGGCCCGCAGCCCACCCTTCACCAAGACCTTGTTGAGGAGCTCCGGTGCCACGACGCGAGCGTCACGGGAGTAGAACGACCGCGGCAGCCGGCGCCCGCGACCCGCCACCGTCGCGTCAGCCGCCGAGCGCGGCCCGGACCTCGGGCGGCGGCGGCATCGTCTCGAGCGTCCCGTGCCGCACCCCCACGTAGGTGACCACGCACGAGAACACCGGCCGTTCGCCCACCGCACCCGAGTAGGTGACGTCGAAGCTCGTGTTGCCCCATCGCGTCACCCGGACGGCGATGTCGAGCTCCTCGGCGACGGTGGCGGAGCCGGCCCACTCGATCACCGCCTTCTTCAACATGAAGTCCCAGCCGTGCGCCGCCACGTCGAGTCCGAGACCCCGGGTCCACGACTCGATCGCATCGTCGCAGTAGGCGAGGTAGTGCGCGTTGAAGACGACGCGCTGCATGTCGACCTCGCCGTACCGGATCCGCACCCGGTGGATGAACGGGTCAGCCAACGTGGGCCTCTCCCGACAGCCGGCTCGCCTCCAGCTCGAGATGCGATCGGAAGCGGGTCACCTGGACGGCCACCGGTTCGGGCCCGGCGCCACCCGGCGTCGTGCGGCGGGTGATGGCGACGCCGGGCTGGAGGAGCGCCACCGCGTCGGCACCGAGCTCGGGGTGAGCCTCCGCCAGCTCGGCGAGCGGCACGCCTCGCTCGATCGAGTCGCGGACGAGCGCGCCGACGACGGCGTGGGCCTCGCGGAACGGCATCCCCTTGGCAACGAGGTGCTCGGCCAGGTCGACGGCTGCCGCCGTGGGCGCGTCGGCGGCCGCCTGCATCCGGTCGAGGTGGACCCGAGCGGTGCCGATGAGGCCCGTGAGCGCGGCGAGCCCGAGCGCCACCTGGTCGATCGCGTCGAACAGGGGCTCCTTGTCCTCCTGCAGGTCGCGGTTGTACGAGAGCGGCAGCCCCTTCAGCGTCGTCAGGATCCCGGCGAGATGGCCGACGAGGCGGCCGACCTTGCCGCGGGCGAGCTCGGCGATGTCGGGGTTCTTCTTCTGGGGCAGCATCGAGCTGCCGGTTGCATAGGCGTCGTCGAGGGTCAGGAACCCGAACTCCTCGGTCGACCACAGCGCGACCTCTTCGCCGATCCGGGAGAGGTGAACACCGAGGAGCGCCAGGTCGAACAAGGCCTCGGCCACGAAGTCGCGGTCGGAGACCGCGTCGAGGGAGTTCTCGAAGCGGTTGGTGAACCCGAGGTCGGCCGCCACACCGTCGGGGTCGAGCGGGAGCGAGGAGCCGGCGAGGGCGCCGGCGCCGAGGGGCGACACGTCGAGCCGGCGCCGAGTCTCGAGCAGACGGTCGACGTCGCGGGCAAGGGCCCAGGCGTGCGCCAGCAGATGGTGCGCCAGCAGCACGGGCTGCGCCCGCTGGAGATGGGTGTAGCCGGGCAGATAGGCGTCGCCCGCCTCGATGGCCCGGTCGAAGAGCGTCTGCTCGAGCGCGTGGACGCGCCGCGCCACCTCGAGCAGCTCACGCTTGGCGTAGAGCCGCAGGTCGGTCGCAACCTGATCGTTGCGGCTTCGCCCGGTGTGGAGCTTGGCGCCCGGCGCGCCGGCGATCTCGGTGACGCGCCGTTCGATGGCCGTGTGGATGTCCTCGTCGCTCGGCTCGAACGTGAAGCGACCCGACTCCAGCTCACCGTCGACTTGATCGAGGGCGGCGAGGATGGCGCCGCCTTCGTCGTCGGTGATGATGCCGACGCGGGCGAGGCCCCGGACGTGGGCCCGTGAGCAGGCGAGATCGTCGCGGGCCAGCCGCTGGTCGAACGGGAGGCTCACGGTGAAGGTGAGGAGCTCGTCGGCCGGGCCGCCGCCGAAGCGCCCGTGCCACAACGTCACAGCTCGTTCCCCTCCCTCGCCTGACGATTGGCCCACGTCTCGATGCCAAGGCCCCAGAGGCGGACGAACCCCGCCGAATCCTCGTGCCGGAAGGCGTCGGCGGCGTCGTAGGTGGCGAGCGCGTAGTCGTACAGGCTGTAGTCGGAGCGCCGGCCGGTGACCCGGCACGAGCCCGGCTCGAGACGGAGGCGGACATCACCGGTCACGTAGTGCTGGCTCTCTTCGATGAAGGCGTCGTAGGCCTGCTTGAGCGGTGAGAACCAGAGCCCGTCGTAGACGAGCTCGGCGTACCGCGGTTCGAGGCGCGACTTCTCACGCGCCAGATCCCGCTCGAGGGTGAGCGACTCGAGATCGGCGTGGGCCATGATCAGCGCCAGGCTCGCGGGGCACTCGTAGGTCTCGCGGCTCTTGATGCCGACGCGCCGGTTCTCGACCATGTCGATGCGGCCCCAGCCATACGACCCGACGATCGCGCCGACGCGGTCGATCAGCTCGACGAGGCCGAGGCGCTCGCCGTCGACCGCCACCGGACTGCCCTTCTCGAAGCCCACGACGAGGTCGCGCGGTTCGGTGGCCGTCGGCTGCGTGAGCGACCAGACGCCGGGGGGCGGGACGGCCCACGGGTCCTCCATCTCGCCGCACTCGATGGCGCGGCCCCAGAGGTTGTCGTCGATGGAGTACACCTTCTCCTTCGTCGCGGTGATCGGGATCCCGTGGCGGTAGGCGTAGTGGATCGCGTCCTCACGGGTCATGCCCCACGACCGGACGGGTGCGATCACCTCGAGGTCGGGAGCGAGGGCTCGCGTCGACACCTCGAAGCGCACCTGGTCGTTGCCCTTCCCGGTGCACCCGTGGGCGACCGCGTCGGCGCCGAACTGCCGCGCCGCGGCGACGAGATGTCGGACGATGATCGGGCGCGAGAGCGCCGACACCAGCGGGTAGCGCCCCTCGTAGAGGGCGTTGGCCTTGAGCGCCGGCACCACGAAGTCGCGGGCGAACTCGTCGCGACAATCGACGACGACGGCATCGACCGCGCCCGCCGCGAGGGCGCGCTGGCGGATCGCCTCGAAGTCGCCACCCTGGCCGACGTCGGCCGCGACCGCGACCACCTCTACTCCGAGCTCCTCGATCATCCAGCGGACCGCGACGGACGTGTCGAGGCCGCCGCTGTAAGCGAGGACGACGCGCTTGGCCATGAGTGACTGCTCCTTTGCGTGCTACAGACCGGCGAGCTGGGAGAGGCGACGGGCCACCTTGGCCCCGCCCGTCCGCTCAGAGGCGACGACGAGGATCGTGTCGTCGCCGGCGACCGTACCGATGATGCCCGGCAGGGCGGCGCGGTCCAAGGCGGACGCGACGACGTGCGCCGATCCGGGCGGCGTGCGGACGATCACGAGGTTGCCCGACTGGGCGACTTCCGCGACCCAGTCGCCGAGCACCCGGCGCAGGTGCTCCTCGGGCGCGCCGTGGTCCTTGGGCAGCTGCGGGATGGCGTAGACGGTCTCGCCGCCCGGCACCCGGACCTTCACCGCGCCGAGCGCCTCGAGGTCGCGTGACACCGTCGCCTGCGTGGCCACGATGCCGTCCTCGGCGAGCATCTCGACGAGCTGGGCCTGGCTCGTGATGGCCTTGCTCTCGAGGAGGCGTGCGATGCGCTGCTGGCGCTGCGTCTTCGGCATCAGGCCGGGGGGATCAGGAAGAGGAAGAGGCCGCGCGCCGCGTGGAGGCGGTTCTCGGCCTGCTGCCACACGAGGCTGCGGGGCCCGTCGACCACCTCGCCCGTGACCTCCTCGCCCCGGTGGGCAGGAAGACAGTGCAGGTAGACGGCGTCGTGGCCCGCGGCGTCGAGGAGGGCGGCGTCGACAGTGAAGCCCTCGAAGGCGCGCCGGCGGGCATCGGCCTCGGCCTCCCGCCCCATCGACGCCCACACGTCGCCGTAGACGACGTTCGCGCCGGCGACTGCGTCGGACGGCCGCGACGTGGCAACGGGACTGGCGCCGGCGACGCGGAGCCGCTCGAGGTACTCCTCGTCGGGCCCGTAGCCCGGCGGGCAGCCGAAGCGGATGCCGGCGCCCATCAGCGCGGCCGCCAGTCCGAGCGACCGAGCGACGTTGTTGAAGTCACCGACGTAGGCGACCTCGATGCCCTCGATCTTGCCGAAGTGCTGGCGGATCGTGAGCAGGTCGGCGAGCGCCTGGCAGGGATGGGCGTCGTCGGAGAGCAGGTTGACGATCGGGACGCTGGAGGAGGCGACCAGGTCGAGGAGCTTCTGGTGCTCGAACACGCGGGCGCAGATCGCCGCGTGGTAGCGCGACAGCACGCGCCCGATGTCGGCCACGGGCTCCCGCGTGCCGAGCCCGACCTCCTCGCCGCGCAACGTCAGCGGATGCCCCCCGAGCTCGAAGACCGCGAGCTCGGTGGCGTTGCGGGTGCGGAGCGAGGGCTTCTCGAAGATCAGCGCGACCCCCCGGCGCGCGAGCACGGGCGGCGGATCGGCCTGCTCGGCGAGGTCGAGGACCTGCGCGACGTCGTCAGCCGACAGGTCGTCGATCTCGAGGAAGTGGCGGACCGTCACGCGGCCACGACCTTGCGGATGATCGCCACGCCTTGGTCGATCTCGTCGTCGCTCACGGTGAGCGGTGGCGCCAGGCGCAGCGCCGACTCGGTGACGGCGTTGACGACGAGGCCGGCGTCGAGGAGGGCGGCCGCCACCGCCTTCGCGTTCGCCACCTCGAGCTCGGCGGCGAGGAGGAGGCCGAGGCCGCGCACGTCACGCACCCCCGGAACGTCGCGCAGCGCCGCCGCCAGCC
>DATAKR010000133.1:0-2412 GCA_036261495.1 Acidimicrobiales bacterium
CCTGCAGGCCCGAAACGGATGCTGAGACGGGGGTGTGATCTATGCCCGGTCGGGCCGACCCGATGCGGGCGCCGGCGTGCGTAACCACTAGAGTCCGAGGGACAGCCTGATTCGGTTGCGCCACGGTGCAGGGCCCGTCCGAGCGCGAGCACGGGGGACCCGGGACGCCGCAGCGACGCGATCGACGACGATTCGAATCGACGACGAGGACGGACCCCACCCGTGGATCTCTTCGAGTACCAAGCCCGCGACATGTTCGAGAAGCACGGCGTGCCCGTGCTGGCCGGCGCCATCGCCACCACCCCCGAGGAGGCCCGCGCGGCCGCCGAGCAGATCGGCCCGAAGTCGGGCGGTGTCACGGTCGTCAAGGCGCAGGTCAAGACCGGTGGCCGCGGCAAGGCCGGTGGCGTCAAGGTCGCCAAGAGCGCCGACGAGGCCCAGGCCCACGCGGAGCAGATCCTCGGCATGGACATCAAGGGCCACACGGTCCACCAGGTGATGATCGCCCAGGGCGCCCGCATCGCCGAGGAGTACTACTTCTCGATCCTGCTCGACCGGGCCAACCGCACCTACCTCGCCATGTGCTCCAAGGAGGGCGGCATGGAGATCGAGCAGCTCGCGGTCGAGCGCCCCGACGCCCTGGCCCGCATCGCCGTCGACCCCAACACGGGCATCGACGAGGCCAAGGCCCAGGAGATCGTCGACGCGGCCGGCTTCGACGAGGCCGACAAGCCCGCGCTCAAGGACGCCATCCAGAAGCTGTGGACCGTCTACCGCGACGAGGACGCCACGCTCGTCGAGGTCAACCCCCTCGTCAAGACCGAGGACGGTGCCATCGTCGCCCTCGACGGCAAGGTCAGCCTCGACACCAACGCCGGCTTCCGCCACGCGGACCACGCCGCGCTCGAGGACAAGGCCGAGGCCGACCCGCTCGAGGCGGCGGCCAAGGAGAAGGACCTCAACTACGTCAAGCTCGACGGCTCCGTCGGCATCATCGGCAACGGCGCGGGCCTCGTCATGAGCACGCTCGACGTCGTCGCCTACGCCGGTGAGGAGTTCGGCGGCCAGAAGCCGGCCAACTTCCTCGACATCGGCGGCGGCGCGAGCGCCGAGGTCATGGCCAACGGCCTGCACATCATCCTGTCGGACCCGCAGGTCAAGAGCGTGTTCGTCAACGTCTTCGGCGGCATCACCTCCTGCGACGCGGTCGCCAACGGCATCGTCGGCGCACTCGACGCCCTCGGTGACGAGGAGAACCGCCCGCTGGTCGTCCGTCTCGACGGCAACAACGTCGAGGAGGGCCGCCGCATCCTGCAGGAGCGCAACCACCCGCTGGTGACGATCGAGCCGACGATGGACGGCGCCGCGCGCCGCGCCGCCGAGCTCGCCGCTCGCCCCGCCAACTGACCCCGAGCCTTCGACAAGAGAGAACGACACCATGGCTATCTTCCTCAACGCCGACTCGAAGGTCATCGTCCAGGGCATGACCGGCTCCGAGGGCATGAAGCACACCCAGCGCATGCTCAAGTCCGGCACGAACATCGTCGGCGGCGTCAACCCGCGCAAGGCCGGCACGACGGTCGACTTCGAGGGCGGCGTGTCCGTCCCCGTCTACGGCACGGTCACGGAGGCCATCGAGGCCACCGGCGCCAACGTCTCGGTGATCTTCGTGCCCGCGCAGTTCACCAAGGCCGCCGCCGTCGAGGCGATCGACGCCGAGATCCCGCTCGCCGTCGTCATCACCGAGGGCGTCGCGGTCAAGGACACCGCCGAGTTCTACAACTACGCCAAGGACAAGGGCACGACCCGCATCGTCGGCCCGAACTGCCCCGGCCTCATCACGCCGGGCGTGTCCAACGCCGGCATCATCCCGGCCGACATCTCCGGCACCGGTCGCATCGGCCTGGTCTCGAAGTCGGGCACGCTGACCTACCAGATGATGTACGAGCTGCGTGACTTCGGCTTCAGCTCGGCCGTCGGCATCGGCGGCGACCCGATCATCGGCACGACGCACATCGACTGCCTCGAGGCGTTCCAGAACGACCCCGACACCGACGCGATCGTCATGATCGGCGAGATCGGCGGCGACGCCGAGGAGCGGGCCGCCGCCTACATCAAGGAGCACGTGACCAAGCCGGTCGTCGGCTACGTCGCCGGCTTCACGGCCCCAGAGGGCAAGACGATGGGCCACGCCGGCGCCATCGTGTCCGGCTCCTCGGGCACGGCCCAGGCCAAGAAGGAGGCCCTCGAGGCCGCCGGCGTCAAGGTCGGCAAGACGCCGTCCGAGACCGCCCGCCTGGCCCGGGAGCTGCTGGGCGCCTGACGCCCCGCACCCCGCCGCGACGGCGGTCGCCCCCCGGGCGGCCGCCGTCCGCCGTCTTCCGACACGCCGGGGCGCGCACCACCGCCCCG
>DATAKR010000140.1:0-9435 GCA_036261495.1 Acidimicrobiales bacterium
CGCAGGGCCGCGTGCTGGCGGTCAGACTTGAGGTCGATGCGCGCGACCAGCCGATCGCCGAGCAGGAACGGCAGCACGTAGTAGCCGTAGGTGCGCTTGGCTTCGGGGACGTAGATCTCGAAGCTGTGCCGGAACCCGAACAGCCGGACGTTGCGCTCGCGCTCCCAGAGGAGCGAGTCGAACGGCGAGAGCAGGGCGCGGCCGGCGACGGGCCGCGTGCTCGCGTTCGGGACGAGGTAGGCCCGCCCGTCCGTGTCGTCGATGCGCGCCGGCAGGAGCTGGCCGGCGTCGACGAGCTCGACCACCCGGGCCTTCGTCGCCGCGACCGGCAGGCGGAAGAAGTCGGCCAGGTCCTTCAGCCAGGCGACGCCGAGGGCGCGAGCGGCGTGCAGCACCAGCTGCCGCTGGGCGTCGTCCCGGGAGGGCGCCGCGGCCCGCACGGCCTCGGGAAGCACGCGTTCGGCGAGGTCGAACCGTCGCTCGAAGGAGGCCGTCCGTCCCGCGACGGCGAGGACGCCCTCGCGCCACAACCCTTCGAGGACGTGCTTGCCATCGGATGGCCGCGGTCCCCACCAGAGCAGCGTCGACGCGGCGTAGGGGGTCGCCGGCCGCTCGCGCCGGGCCGGGTCGGTGAGCTCGTTGAAGGCCAGCGGGCCGCGCTCGGCGACCTCGCGCAGCACGCCGTCGAGGTAGCCCGGGTTGCGGGCGTCGATCGCCGCCTTCGCCGCCGTCCAGCGCCGGCTCTGGCGCTGGTCGTCCATGCGCCAGCGGAGGGCGCCGTGGAGCTCGATGGGAACGAACGATGCCGCGTGCGCGAGCGTCTCGAACGCCCTTCGGTCGCGATACGCGAGGCGGTCGAAGAGGGCGCGGTCGTAGGCGCCGAGCCGCGAGAAGAGCGGGAGGTAGTGCGAACGCACGAGGACGTTGACGGCGTCGATCTGCACCGCGCCCAGGTCCCTGACGGTCGCGCGGACGTGCCGCATCGCTGGCCGCGCCGGCCGCGGCGCGCCGAAGCCCTGGGCCCGCAGTGCGATGCGACGAGCCTCGGCCAGAGAGAGGTGAGCCTCCCCCGCGGAAGAGCGTCGTCCCGGCACGGCCGCACGGTAAGCGACGGCGGACGGTCAGGCCGCAGTGGCGTGCGACCCGGCGAGCTCGGCGAGGTGGCGCTCGAGGGCAGTGACGACGAGCGCGTGCTCGGTCGCCGTGATCGCGTCGGGATCGACCATCACGGTGACGGCGACGGTCCCGGCGTAGGAGAGCACGGCGAAGCCCACGGTCACGTTGCCCTCGGTCACCGAGAGCGCGGCGATGTCGGTGATCGTCCGACCGAGGAAGGCGAGCCGGGTGTCGGGCCCGCGCAGGTTCGTGACGAACGTCGTGACGAGGTGCTGGCGGTCGACGAACCGATGCAGCAGGTGCAGGGCGGCAAGGGTCCGGAACGCGGGCTCGAGGACTGCCGCCGAGGCGCCGCTCGGGGCGGTTCGCCCGCGCGTGATCGAAGCCACGGCATCGAGACGTGACCAGACGTCGCCGGCGAGGGGAACAGGGACAGGGAACGCGCCGACCGCGTTGCCGAGGTCCTCCGTGCTCGCCTCGCGGCGGGCTGAGACCGGAACGGAGACGACGACCGTGTCGAGTGCCTCGCCACGGGCGGCGAGCAGCTCGGCGAGCGCCCCGCCCACGCCGGCGAGGACGACATCGTTGAGCTTGGCGCGGTGCGCGTGGGCGGCGGCGAGGAGCGGGGCGAGCGGAGCATGGGCCACCGCGACCGCGCGCCGGCGCGAGGTCGGTCGGTTGAGCGACGACCGGGGGGCCGCGCCGTGGGGCGCCGATCGCAGCTCGGCGACACCCTGTCGAAGCCGGCGGGTGGCGCGCCCGACGTGACGGAACGCCAACCCGCGGCGCCTGAGCGCGTCAAGGAGGAGATCCGCGGGCGCCGGCGCGGGGCGGGGGAACGGCACCGCGTCCGGCGGACCGCCGGCGGGCGGTCCTGGAGGATCGACCAGGGCCCCGAGGACGGCGAGGCCTCCGATGCCGTCGGCGAGGACGTGGTGGAACACGACCACGAGCGCGGCGCCGCCCGGCGCCAGCCCGTCGACCGCGACGGCGGCCCAGAGGGGCCGGTCGCGTGGCAGCGGCGTGGTCACGAGGTCGGTGGCGATGCGATGCAGCTCGGCCGCGCCGCCGGGCGCCGGGCACCGTGCGACGCGGACGTGGCGGCGGAGGTCGAACGCCGGGTCGTCCACCCAGTACGGACGGCCGTGACCAAGCGGGGCGCGAACGAGGCGCTGCCGCAGGCGCGGCACCGACCGCACGCGGCGCTCGAGGGCGGCGAGGACGTCGTCCGCCTCGAGAGCCGTCGCGCCGCCGGGGCCGGGCGCGAGGAGCAGCACCCCGCCGACCTGCGCCGGCACGCCGGCGGCATCGGTGGCGAGCTGCATGAGGTCGTTGCCGCTCAGCCGGTCGATCGCGCCCGCGCCAGTGAAAGCCACCGAGCCAGCGTCCGCGTCGTGGCAACGGTGGGGGTAGGGGCGAACGACCCCTGCTGGTGCGCGGCTGGCGCGGCGCAGTGCGCGAGGATGCGGCGCGTGGTCGACGACGCGCCAGGGCGGCGGCTCGAGGGGTTCTCCGTTGCGGCTCGGCGCGCCGTCTCGGTGGCGGCCGACGAGGCGCGGGCGCTCGGTCACGAGCGCCTCGGTACCGAGCACCTGCTGCTGGGCCTGCTGCTCGACGCCGACAGCCACGCCAGCCGCACGCTCACCACGGCCGGTGTCACCGTCGCGGCGGTCCGGAAGAAGGTCGGCGAGGCGGTCGCCGCGGCCCGGGCTCGTGGCGCGCGGCCGCCGGTGGGCGCGCTCGCCTTCACCGCCCGGGCGGAGCGGGCCATCGGACGGTCGTCTCGTTTCGCCCACCAGCAGCGGTCGCACGCGGTCGAGCCGGAGCATCTCCTGCTCGGCGTGCTCGACGTCGAGGGCACGGCGGGGCAGGTCCTCCGCGGTCTCGGCATCGACGTCTCGTCGGTTCGTGTCGCCCTCGAGCGCGAGCCGGGGGAGGCGGCTGGTGCCGATGCCGACCCGTCGTCCGGTGCCGTGGTCGACGCGGCGCCCACCCCCTCGTCGCCGGTTCGCTGCGGCTCGTGCGGGGACGCTCTCGACGAGGTGCTCACGTGGCGACCGGTCACGGCGTCGTCGCTCGACGGGGCCGACACCCGCGACGCGGTGATCTGGTTCTGCCGCACCTGCGGCACCGCCCTGAGCGTGTCGCCGGTTCGCCGCGACTGACCGCGCCCGCTACCCCGGGGCGAAGGCCTCGACGACCTCGTGGGCGCGCTCGATCGACCGGACCGGGTCGGCCTCGGGGTTGCCGATCTCCGGGTCGAAGTTGAGGTCGAGGAAGGTCTCCGTGACCCCCTTCTCGGCGAGCATGCCGAGGTCGTCGCGGATGTCGTCGAGCGACCCGGTGAGAGGACCGCGTTCGTCGGAGCGAACCTTCACGACGCCCCGGCACACGAAGCGCAGCGCGGCCGGGTCACGGCCGGCGGCGAGGGCGGCGTCGCGCACGATGGCGATCGGCTCGTCGATGCGCGCCAGGTCGGCCTGGCTGCTGCTGATCCACCCGGCGGAGATCCTTCCGGCGCGCCGCAAAGCGGCGGGCGCGGTGCCGCCGAGGAGGATCGGCGGGTGCGGGGCCTGCACCGGCTTCGGGTCGATGCGGGAGCGCGGGATCCGGTAGTAGGGCCCGTCGTACTCCACCACCGGCTCGGTCCAGATCGAGACGAGGCACCGGATGAAGTCGTCGGCCCGCGCCCCGCGATGGTCGTACGACATGCCGGCGGCGGCGAACTCGTCGGGCGACCAGCCGATGCCGAGGCCGGCGTCGAGCCGGCCCGCCGAGAGGCGATCGATCGTCGTGAGCGCCTTCGCCAGCACGACCGGCGAGTAGTAGGGCACGTTGACGATGGCCGTCCCGAGGCGCACCGAGGTGGTCTTCGCCGCCGCGAACGCGAGAAGCGTCAGCGGGTCGTCGACGCTCCGGTACTGCGGCGCCAGCCGCGGGGTGTCGCCGTCGAGGGGCGAGAGGAGGCGCTGGAACGTCCAGAGCGACGCGTAGCCGAGCGCCTCCGCCTTCTCCGAGAGGATGACCACGTTCTCGGGCGTCGCCCACGAGCCGGAGATGGGGATCGCGAAGCCGAGCTGCATGGATGCGGACGGTAGCGCCGCAACGTCACGCCTCGGCGAGGGCGTCGCGCAGCAGCTCGAGGGCCGCGCGCGCGAACGCGACCATGTTCGACGGGCGGTCGCTCTGTCCGGTCAGCACGTGGCGGGTGGCCTCCCGGGCCCCCGCCACCGCCACCCACGCGTGCCCGGCGGGGTCGCCATAGGGGTTGCCCGCTGGGCCGGCCGCGCCCCCCTCGCCGATGCCCCACGTGGTCGAGAGCTTCGTCGCCGTCGACCGCGCGAGGTATCGGGCGAACTCCTCCGTGGCGCCGCGCAAGCCCTCGGGGGTCGGCACCGCGCCCGACATGAAGGCCCGCGTGGCGGTCGCGGTGTAGATCACGCTCCCGCCGACGAAGTAGCGCGACGCGCCGGGGACGGCGAGGAGTGAGGCCGAGATGAGGCCGCCGCACGATCCCTCGGCGACCGAGATCGTGTCGCCTCGCTCGACGAGGCTGCCGGCCACCGACTCTGCGAGCTGCGTGAGGTGCGTGTCGAACATGCGGGGAGTCTCGCGGCTCGGCACGGGGTCGGCTCACCCTCCGAACGCGACCGACAGGAGCTCGGCGAGCTCCGTGTCGGCGTCGAAGCCGACACCGTGGCGTACGAACCACGCGGCCACGTTCTGGAGGTCGCGGTGGAGGAAGTCGAAGGCGTGAGGGTTCACCGTGATGTCGACGGCCTGCGGAAGGTCGATCACGACGAGCTCACCGTCCCACCACAGGAGGTTGTAGGCCGAGAGGTCACCGTGGACGAAGCCCGCCGCGACCATCAGGCGCAGGCCGGTGCGGAGCTGGCCGGCCGCCGACTCGACCTCGTGTCGCTCGAGGCGAGCCTGGGCGAGGCGGGGCGCGGCGCCGGCCCGATCGCCGATGTACTCCATGAGCAGACCGTCGGCGGTGGGCCCCACCGGATAGGGGACGCGAACGCCGGCGTCCCAGAGCTTGGTCATCACGTCGAGCTCATGGCCCGGCCCTCGCCGCGTGAGCAGCTCCTTGCCGTAGTTGGTCATTCGCTCGGCGGCGCGCTGGTCGCGGGTCTTCGCGAACCGGCGCCCGTCCCGGTAGACGTGGTCGTTCACGAACGAGTTGGCGCGCTGGAAGCCGAGCGCCTCGAGCTCGCCCTTCTCGGTGACGCGGCGGGGCCGGTACCTCTTGTGGGCGAGCACGCACGATCGACCGTCCGGCGCGATGCGCTCGACGAGGAACACCTCGGCCTCCTTGCCCGTCTTGAGCGGGCCCAGGTCGTACTCCTCGTAGTCGTCGGGGTCGGTAACGAGCCAGTCGGGCGCGGGGCGAGCGCGCCGCGCCGGCTCGGGGAACTCGAGCATCGGGTCTCCTCCGCGACAGGTGTCGCGCGGGTCGGAACGGAGTGACGGGAGCCGACCGCGTGGCGCCGTCAGGCGCGAGGGCGCGGCCGGGGAAGGGCGATCAAGACAGTCATCGGGGACGCCCCTCCTCTCGGTCGCGTGCGGGTGCCGAAGGCTCCCTCGCCGGCGCCGCCGGCGCAATCGAGTTTCCGGCGGGGGCCGGGCCTTCGCGCCCGTAGCAGGCGGCGAGCTCGCGGCCGATCCGCGCCAGCTGCTCGCGGACCTCGTCCGGCTCGATCACCTCGACGGCGGCGCCGAACCCGGCGACCTCGACGGCGAGCGCCGCCGCGCTGTAGCTGCGGAGCTCGATCTGGACGCGCCCGTCGGCGGCCGGCGGGCCGATGCGGACGCGGCCACCGAACACGTACCGGCAGCGCAGGACGACGTCGGGGGTGGCGAGGGCGGCGGCACGCGCGGGCGTGCGGCGCTGGTCGACCTCGTCGGTGATCAGCCGCCACGCCTCGGTGAGATCGAAGCCGTCGGGGCGGGTGACGGGTTCGCCGGTCGGCTCCACGCTCGTGACGCGGTCGACTCGGAACGTGCGAAGACCGGCGTCGGTGCCGGCGACGAGGTACCACACGCGGCCCTTCGTCGCCAGGCCGAGTGGGTGGACCGCGCGGGTGCTCGGCGTGCCGTCGCGCGCCACGTAGCCGAGCACGATCCGCTCGCCGTCGATGACGGCGCGCTGCACGCCGTCGAGGTGGGGCGGCGGCGCCGGCGCGCGGTCGTCGGGGCTGCGGTCGCCCCAGCGGGTCGGGTCGACCACGACCGCGGTCGACGCGGCTTCGGCGTGCGGTCGCAACGGCTCCGGCAGGGCCCGCACGAGCTTTCGGAGCGCGGCGCGCACCTGGGGCGTGGCCGACGACGAGGGGCCGGCCACGAGGAACAGGGCTCGGGCCTCGGCCGCGGTGAGGCCGCTCAGGTCGGTGCGGCCTCCTCCGGCGAGGCGCCACCCGCCGTTCCGGCCGGGCTGCGAGTAGACCGGGAGTCCGGCCATCCCCAGCGCCTCGAGGTCGCGACGGGCCGTTCGCTCGGACACCTCGAGTTCCTCGGCGACCTGCGCCGCCGTCACCTGGCCGTGACGCTGGAGGAGCAGCAGGAGGGCCACCAGCCGGTCGGCTCGCACGTTCGCCAGCCTCGCGCGAAAACCGGCCACGAGGTGACCGGTTTCAGGTCGCATCGTGGCCGCCATGGAGAACTCCCCGTTGACCGAACCCCGCCCCCTCACCTCCTCGCCGCTGGCCGCCGCCGACCCGCGCCTGCGCTTCGCGAAAGCGGTCGCACTCGCGGGCGCGGTGCTCGACGGCGTCCGACCCGAGCAGCAGACCGACCCCACACCCTGCGACGCCATGGACGTCGCCGCCCTCGAGCAGCACTTCGTCGAGGTGCTGCGCCGGGTGGCCGCGCTCGGGCGGGGCGACGACCCGTTCGCCCTCTCGGCGCTCGATCCCTCCGACGACGTCCGCGAGTCGTGGGCGGCTGCGGCGCACGCCGTGCAGGAGGCCTGGACCGACGACGAGGTGCTCGAGCGCAGGTTCACCCTCCCGTGGGCCGAGCTGTCGGGCACCGGCATCCTCGGCATGTACACGTCAGAGCTCACCACCCACACATGGGATCTGGCGATGGCGACGGGCCAGTCGCCGGCGTGGGACGACGACGTGCTCACCGTCGCGTTCGAGTCGATCCGCCGCGACCTCCCGTCGGCGGGCCGCCAGGCCCGGTTCGCCGAGTCGGCGCAGGCCATGCCCGAGAACCGCCGGGCCTTCCCCCCGCCGTTCGCCGACGCGGTCGCGGTTCCCGACGACGCACCGTTGATCGACCGCCTCGTGGCATGGACCGGCCGCCCGCCCGGGTGGCGGCGCGCGTAGCGCCCGCACGGCGCGAGGCTGGGGTCGTGGACGACGACCCGAGGACCATCACCGACGACGAGTGGCGCCAACGGCTGACGCCCGAGCAGTACGCCGTGCTGCGCCAGGGCGCGACCGAGCGGGCGTGGACCGGCGCCTACGTCGACGAGCACGACCCCGGCCTCTACCGGTGCGCCGCGTGCAGGGCGCCCCTCTTCCGCTCCGACACCAAGTACGAGTCACGTAGCGGCTGGCCGAGCTTCTGGGCCCCCGTGTCCGACGACGCCGTCGAGACCGTGACCGACCGGAGCCACGGGATGGTGCGCACCGAGGCGAGGTGCGCCCGCTGCGGGTCGCACCTCGGCCACGTGTTCGACGACGGACCGCAGCCGACGGGCCTGCGGTTCTGCATGAACTCCCTGTCGCTCGACCTCGATCGCGAGGCCGCCGCCCCCGAGTGATGGCGCGGCGCCGCGGCGCCGGCCGTTCGCGGACATCTGCCCGAATGGGCACAGGGTTGTGGTGTACATACACACCGTGGGCGGCTCGCGGTCGCGGGGGCGACCGGCCCGGATGCCGGTGCGCCGGGCCTCCTCTGTCCCGACGCGGTCCGACGATCCACGCGAGCAGTCGATCGTCGACCGGATCACCGACCTCCAGACGACGGCCGGGAACGCGGCGGCGACGGCGGTGGTCTCGCTCGTGTCGTCGCGGCGACTGCTGTCCGCGCCGGGCGTGCTTCCGGCGCAGCGCGCCGGAACGGGCGCGCCGGCGCCGGACAACACCTACATCCGGGTCGCCGGCGACATCACCGCGACGTTCGAGAGCGGCGGCGACTACGGCACCCTGCAGACCTACGACGCCGGTGTCATCAGCTACGGCCGCCATCAGGCGACCCTTGCCGGCGGCAACCTCTACGTGCTGGTGAAGGAGTACGTCAGCCGGTCGCACGGCGAGGCCGCGACGGCATTGGCCGCCTACCTGCCACGCCTCGAGGCAAAGGATGTCTCCCTCGCGGAGGACCAGACGCTCCTGCGGCTGCTGCGGGGCGCGGCCAAGGACCCCGACATGCACAAGGCGCAGGACGAGACGTTCCGGCGCCAGTACTGGGTCCACTCGGCGGCGAAGGCGAAGCAGGTGGGTGTCCGGTCCGCGCTCGGGTACGCGCTGCTCTACGACACGACGGTCCAGGGCGGGGTGAAGTACCGGCTCGACGAGGCGAAGAAGAAGCTCGGCGGCAAGATCGGCGACGTCGTCCAGGGCCACGCGATCACCGAGCAGGAGTTCCTGCTCGCCTTCATCCAGGCGCGGATCGACGCCGGCATACGCCAGTCGGAGCGTGACCAGCGCAACGGGGCCGCGCTCGTCGAGCAGGCGAAGGCCGAGCCGGACGCCGCCAAGGCCGCGGCCCTGCGCCGCAAGGGTGAACGCCTGATCGCGAACGGCAAGGCGATGCTCATCTCCGCGACGAAGACGCGCGGACCCACGTGGAAGGCGCTCGTGGAATCCGGCGACCTCGACCTCCATGGCGACGCCTCGGGGATGGTGTCGCTGCTCGGCAAGCGGTCGAAGGTGAAGGGGCTCAGCGCGGGGGCGACGATCGAGGGCGCGGAGGCTGGTTCCTCGGGGCCGGGGGCGCCGGTTCCGCACACCGGCGCGCCGGCCACGACGCCGACGAAGCCCACGGCGGCGACCGTCGGGTCGACGCCACGCCCCGGGCTCGACGGCGGATCGCAAGCCGCGCTCGCCGCCGTGATCCCTGCCGTGACGGGACTCGCCGTCGTCGGCGCCGGCAGCCTCGAGCGGGTGCTGCGCGCCGTCGGCCTCGACCTCGCCCCGATCGTGGTCCGCGCCCTCGCGGCGTCGGGCCACCGCGATGTCAACCAGCTCACGAACGTGGCGTTCTGGGCCCACCACCCGGATCTCACCGGGAGCAAGCTGGCGCCGTCGCAGCCTCGGTTCAAAGAGCTGGCCGCCGAGTGGGTGCACCTCCGCGACGCGATGG
>DATAKR010000147.1:0-17191 GCA_036261495.1 Acidimicrobiales bacterium
GTTCCTGACCCTCCTCGTGCTTCGGCTCTCGGCTCGCCTCGCGGCGCGCCACGACGACCGCGGCCAGGCCACCGCCGAGTACGCGCTCGTGCTCCTCGGCGCGGCCGCGGTCGCGCTGCTCGTCGTGAGCTGGGCGACCAAGACCAACCTCGTCGGCCGGCTGCTCGACACCGTGTTCGGCAGCCTCGCCAGCAAGACCAAGTGACCGCGGGCCGGGACGAGGGCCAGTCGTCGGTCGAGCTCGCCCTCGTCCTGCCCCTCGTGGTGCTGGTGCTGCTCGCCGTCGTCCAGGTGGCGGTCGTGGCGCGCGACGAGGTCTTCGTCGTGCACGCGGCGCGGGAGGCGGCCCGGGCGGTTGCCGTCGACCCGAGGCCGGGCGTCGCCGACCGGGCCGCGGCCTCGGTGGTGGCGCTCAAGGCCGGCCGACTGTCAACCGAGACTAGTCATCGAGGGGGGTCGATCGACATCGTCACCGTGGTGGTTCGCTACCGTGCGCCGACCGATGTGCCGGTCGTCGGCCGGCTTCTCCCGGACGTCATGCTCGAGGCAAACGCCGCGATGCGGGACGAATCGGGCATCATTGCGACCGGCAGGGGTTGAAGCACGAAATGATTCGCAGGAGTCGCGTCATACGGCGCCGAATCCTGCGTCAAAGGGATGTCGGTACCGCCCGGCAGAGCACTGCACAGGAACTTGGGCCCTGGCGGGACGGGCCTCGAGATAGGAGCATCATGCGAGTTCTACGTCGGCTAGGCGGCACCGCGATCGCGGGGCTCTGTCTCGGAGCAGCCGTCGCGGGTCCCGTGATGGCCCAGACCGCCGGTACCACGACCACCCCTGCCGTCTACGCCGGCCAGGCCACGGCCCAGGCGCTCAAGGTGAGCATCCTCGGCCAGACGGGCACGTTCGGCGTCAGCAAGGCGACGGCCGACTCCACCCCTGCGGGCACCGCCGACGGCACCGCCGCCGTGCTCCCCGACCCGCTCGGCATCCAGGGCGAGACCAAGGCCTCGCTCGGCGAGACCAAGCCGCAGACGTGCGTGGGCTCGACGCCGGCCCAGCTGGCGTCGCTCGTGAGCGTCGGCCTCGGCTGCAGCTCGGCCTCCGTCGTCGACCAGGGCGGCTACCCGGTCTCGACCGCCACCGGCACCGTCGGCCAGGTTGCGCTCGACACCCAGAGCATCCTCAACAACTCGCCGGCCAACCAGCTGACCCAGCCGGTCACCGACACGCTCAACACCCTGCTCAGCCAGGTGTGCACCAGCCTCGACGCCACCTGCCCCGTCACCAACACGGTGCAGCAGCTCGTCCAGAGCGTCGTGCAGACCCGCGCCTTGCAGGCCACCGTGGGCGACGCCACCGCGACGGTCACCAGCAGCGCCGCGTCGATCACGAGCCAGGGCACGGCCAACGCCGCGACGATCGAGATCCTCCCCGACGCGGTGCTCAACGGCACGCCGCTCGGCGCTCCCTTCGCCACCATCCAGGTCGCCAAGGCGGGCGCGGCGGTCACCTGTGACCTGACCTCGGGCAAGGGCACCACCAACATCGATCCGTCGCTCGTGACGATCAAGCTCGCGGCCCCCGTGTTCGCGGCGCTGCCGGCCACGACCATCGATCAGCTCCAGCTGGCGAAGATCGCGGTCGACGCGTCGACCGCCACGATCACGGTCGCTCCGGGCCAGTCGCTCATCGTCCCCGGCACCGCCGGCACCCCGCTCGAGACCGAGATCGTCGTCGCTGGCGGCTCGACCACGAACAACCCCGACGGGTCGACGACGGCCACCTCCGATGGCGTCAAGGTCAACGCCCTCAAGGGCATCAACGGCGGCGTCCTGCTCGACCTCGCGCACGCCGAGGCCGTGGGTGGCTGCGCCGCTCCCCAGACCGTCGCCGCCCCGCCCGCACCGCCCACGCCCAGCACGCCCGCCGAGCTGCCCCGCACCGGTGGCACCGCTCCGTGGCTGCCGATCGCCGGCCTGGCCGGCCTCGGGCTGGCGCTGGCGACCCGGCGGGTGCTCGTCCGGACCCGCTGATTCCCAACCTGATCACTCATCCCTGCGTTTCGACGCTGTAATGGGAGGCCCCGGAGCGCTGCGCTCCGGGGCCTCCCCTGCGGTTGGCCCCGGAAGGGGCGTTTCGTCCGACTCGACCCGGAAGGTGCCTCGTTCGAGGTGACACGACCATGGACCCGCTGATCCGCTTCCTCCGTGCCAACACCTGGGCCCGCCACGTCCTGTCCGGCCTCTCCGTGCTGCTCCTCTGCGCGGCGGTGGCGATGCTCGGCTACCCGGTGTTCACGAACTACCGCCACGACCGGATCCAGGGCACGCTCCATCGTGAGATCGCGAGTCCCCAGCTCAAGCAGGCGTACCAGCAGCGGTCGCTGCAGGACGGCGATGCCCTCACCCGGATACAGATCCCGGCGATCGGCGTCGACACCGTGGTCGTCGAGGGCACCTCGGCCAGCGCCCTTCGGGCCGGTGCCGGCCACTACCCGGGCACGCCGCTGCCCTGCGAGGCGGGCAACGTCGGCATCGCCGGTCACCGCACCACCTACGGCAAGCCCTTCAACCAGCTCGACCGGCTCAAGAACGGCGACGTGATCATCCTGACGACGCCGATCGGCACCTGCACCTACGAGGTCAGCACCGAGCCGTTCGTGGTGACGCCGGACGACTTCTCCGTGGTGGCCAACGATCCGTCGGTCCACATGCTCACGCTCACGACCTGTCATCCGAAGGGATCCGCGGCCAAGCGCCTGGTGGTCAAGGCGACGCTCACCAAGGGCGCGGCGACCGAGGCATGACGATCCGCGCGCTCCGCAGGCTCTCCGTCCTCACCGGCGCGGCCCTCCTCGCCGCGCTCACCTTCGCCTCGCCCGCGGTCGCCGACTACAGCCCGGGCCAGCTCAGCGGCAGCGTCTCGGCGCCCACCGATCAGCAGACCCTCACCACGGCGACGGTCGGCGTGAAGGGCGAGTTCGGCTACGCCACCCAGTTCGGGCAGCCGACCGGCACGGTGACCGGGATCGACGTGAGCATCGTCGCCAACGCCGGCCAGACCGTGCCCGACACCGCGACGGCGCACTTCGACGGCGCCGGCGACGCCGTGCAGGCCTTCGCCTGGACCACACCGGCGCTGCCCTACAACGGCCCCTACACCGCCCACGTGGTCGCCACCGGCCGCGCCGGCCTCCAGAACCAGAGCACCACGGTCGACCGCGTCTTCTCCCTTGCCGTGCCGCCCGTCGCGCCGAGTGACGTCACCGCCGGCTACGACGCGGGCACCGGCAAGATCACCGTGCTCTGGTCGAAGAACCCCGAGCCCGACGTGGTCGCCTACGGGGTGCAGCGGGCCCCGTCGGGCGGGTCGTACTCACCTCTCGCCACGGTCGACGCCCCCACGACGAAGTACGTCGACACACCCGGCCCGGGTGACTGGCGATACACCGTGGTGGCGATCCGCCGTGGAACCACCTCCGACGCCGTCGTCGCCTCCCCCGACTCGTCGGAGGCCAAGGTCACGATGCCGGCGCCGACGACCACGACCCAGGCGACGGGCGCGACCGCATCGAACGGGTCCGGCGGCGCCGCCTCGTCGGGCGGCTCGACCACTTCACGGACGTCGTCGTCCAGCACGAGCGGGTCCTCCTCGGCGGCCGCGCCGACGGCGTCGGTCGACCTCAAGAGCTTCTCGGCGCTGCTCGACGCGCGCCGATCGACCGCGACCACGGTCGCGCCGAAGCGGGTCGAACCCCCCGATCCCGGCTATCAGGAGACGCTCCCCTTCTCGAAGCCGAAGGCGTCGGCCTCGAAGGATCAGCCGCAGCTCGGCGCCCCCGACCAGCCCGCGTTCACCGCCTTCGCCAGCCGGATCCTCGACGACGGTCGCCGCCGCGCCGGGCTCACGGGCGTCGCCGGCTTCCTCGTGCTGTTCGTGATGATGATGCAGCTGCGTTGGGTGCTGGCGCAGGTCAAGGCCGACGACCTCGAGGCGTTGCCGGCGACCGAGACCGCGCCCGATGTGGCTCTCGCCGCCGTCGTCGACGATGCGGTCCTCGACGATGCCGGCGTGGAGGATGCCGGCGTGGAGGATGCCGGCGTGCGCGACGCGACCGCCGACGACTTCGGCCCCGACGTCCCGCTGCGCGATCTCGCCGACCTCCTCGACGACGTGCCCGCCGCCGCCGAGGCCGGCCCTCCGTCGCTCCTCCCTGTGGTGCACGCCTACGCGCCCGTCGACGCGCCCGCGCTCGACGTGCCCCAGCCGGTCCCGGCGCGCCGCCGGTCGCGCCGTCGTCTCGCCGACGCGAGCAACACCTCCGGATGACCCGCGCCACGGCCTAGCCTGGCGGCACCATGGCAGAAGAGCTGCGGCTCCAGTTCCACCGCGATCTCGCGATCATCGACGAGAAGGTCGTCCAGCTGTTCGCCCTCGTGGCCGAGGGCCTCGCCGCCGCGACCGACGCGTTCCTTACCGGCGATCGTGATGCGGCGCGCGAGCTGGTGGCGCGCGACAAGCTCATCGACGAGCTCTACGGCGATGTCGAGACGCTCGTGCAGAAGCAGTTCGCCCTGCAGTCGCCGATGGCGCGCGACCTGCGCTTCCTCATCACGATCCTCCGCATCGTCCCCGAGCTCGAACGCTCACACGACCTCGCCGAGCACATCGCCAAGGCGGCCGCCCGGGGGCTCTCGGCCGAGCTTCCGCCCCGCGTGCGCGGCCTCGTCGACGAGATGGGCCGGCTCGGCGTGGCGATGTGGCGGCGGGCCGCCGACGCCTACATCGACCGCGACGCGGCGGTGGCCGACCAGCTCGACGACGACGACGACCAGCTCGACGAGTGCCACGCCAGCCTCATCGCGGAGCTCGCTTCCGGCCAGCTCTCCGTGCCCATCGCCACGGAGATGGCCCTCATCGCCCGGTTCTACGAGCGCCTGGGCGACCACGCCGTCAACGTCGCCAAGCGCGTCCGCTATCTCGCCTCCGGGGAGCGCTGAGCCGACCCGGCCACGAATCTCCTCCAACGCCTCGGTTCGAGCATCGTCCGGTCTTCCATCGGAACCGCGGGGCGCCGCTCCGTCGTCGAAGGGTCGACGAGGAGGTTGCGATGAGGCGACGGTGGCGGTGGGTGTTCACGGCGTCGGCCGCGGCGGCGGTCCTGGCGTCGGCGGGGTGCTCGGGGGGCGGAGCGGGAGCGCAGAAGAGCGTGGCGTCGTCGGCCTCGGCCGCGGCCCGCGCCTCCGGGGCCAGTGCCGCGGCGACGAAGTCGGCGGCCGGCGGGTCGAGCTGGGCGGCGGCGGGGTTGCCCGACGCGGTGTCGCAGGTGGTGGGCGACCAGGTCGTCAAGACCGCCGAGCTGCGCATCGATCTGCGCCGCGGCACGTACGCCTCGGCGTTCTCCGACGTGGCGACGATCGCCTCGTCGGCCGGCGGGTTCGTGGCGTCCTCGACCACCGCCGACGACGACGGCGCGCATGCCGCCTCGATGGTCGTGCGCGTGCCGGCCGCCGCGTTCGACGACGCGCGGCGAGCGCTCGCGAAGCTCGGGACGGTGCGCTCCGAGAGCCTGAAGGGTGACGACGTCGGCGCGCAGATCGCCGACATCGACGCCCGCGTCCGCAACCTCACCGCCCAGGCGGAGGCGCTGCGGGCGCTGATGCAGCGGGCGACGAGCGTCGCCGACACGATGGCCGTGCAGCAGCAGCTGTTCGCGGTGCAGCAGCAGATCGAGCAGCTCACGGCCCAGAACGCCCGGCTCGCCGACCAGGTGCGCCTCTCGACGATCACCGTGTCGATCGCCGAGCCGGGGGCGGTGCCCGCCGGCGAGGGCCGCCTGGCGTCGAGCTTCGGCAAGGCATGGCGCGGCGCGGAGTCGGTGCTCGCGGCGGTGGTGGTCGCGACCGGCTACCTCGTGCCGCTGGCGCTGCTCGTCGCCCTCGCGCTCGGCGGCTGGCGGCTCGCCCGCCGGCGGGACCGGGTGAGCCCGGTGGTCACGTGAGCACGACGCGGAGGAGCGCGATGGCCCCTGGTTTGTCGAGCGGCTCGTTGAGGTTGCCGCACTTGGGCGACTGCACGCACGACGGGCAGCCCGACTCGCAGCCGCACCCCGCGATCGCATCGAGGGTCGAACGGAGGTGCCGGGCGCCGGCCTCGAAGCCCAGCTCGGCGATCCCGGCGCCACCGGGGTAGCCGTCGTAGATGACGATCGTCGGCAGCCCGGTGTCGGCCTGGAGCGGCGTCGACACGCCGCCCACGTCCCACCGGTCGCAGATCGTGAAGAGAGGGAGCATCCCGATGCCCGCGTGCTCAGCCGCGTGGAGCGTGCCCGGCCAGCGCCGCAACCCCAGCGCCGCGTCGTCGAACACGGTCGGGTCGAACGTGTACCAGAACGCGCGGGTCGTGAGCGTCGTGGGCGGGAGGTCGAGCTCCTCGTCGCCGAGCGCCTCGCCGGTGAGCAGCGACCGCCGGCGGTAGCCGGTGACCTGATCGGTGATCTCGACGGCACCCAGCGCCAGCGCCGCCCGGCCCACCGTCGTGGCCTTCTCCTCCTCGAGGATCCGCACCGAGGTCGCCGAGCGTGCCTGGGTGGTCTCGTCGGCATCCGTCGGTACGACCCACGCCACCCGGTCGTCGAGGTCGAGGCGCTCGACGCGGTGGTGCTGGCCCTGGTGCAGGTACACGGCGCCGGGATGCACGGCCGTGAACGCCCGGGCCAGGTCGACAGTGCCGACGGCGTTGCCCTCGGCGTCGACGATCGAGACCTCGGCCGACGTGCCGGTGCGCAGGCCGACCGTGGCCGAAGGGCGGTCGCGACCGGCGTAGACGGCCCGCCCCTCACGCAACCGGAGGTCGTCGTTGACGACGAGCCGCCGGACCCCGTCCTCGATGTCGTCGCCCCAGAAGCGCTCGTCACCCGGCGTGAGCGGCAGCTCGTAGGCGGCGCAGGCGAGCTGGGCGTCGAGGACGTAGGGGTTGGACGGGTTCACGACGCCGGGCTCGGGCGGCCGTGAGAACAGCTCGCGGGGGTGGCTCATGAACCACTGGTCGAGCGCGTCGTCGCCGGCGACGAGCACCGCGAGCGAGCGCGCCGCGGTGCGTCCGGCCCGGCCCGCCTGCTGCCACATCGACGCGATCGTCCCCGGGAACCCGTTGAGGATGCACGCATCGAGGCCGCCGACGTCGATCCCGAGCTCGAGGGCGTTGGTGGCCGACACGCCGAGGAGCCGGCCGCCGAACAGCTCCGCTTCGATCTCGCGACGCTCGTGGGGCAGATAGCCGCCGCGGTAGGGGCGCACGGTGGCGGCCAGCTCGTGGCCGGTGCTGTCGAGCATCCGCCGCGCGCTCACCGCCACCACCTCCGCCCCCTTGCGGCTGCGCGTGAACGCGATGGTGCGGCTGCCCGCGGCCACGAGGGTGGAGAGGAGCCGGGCCGTCTCGTGGTTCCCCGACCCGCGCGCGCCGGAGCGCTCCTCGAGCAACGGCGGGTTCCACAGCGCGAACAGCCGCTCGCCGCGCGGTGATGCGTCGTCGGTCACCTCGGCCACGTCGTGGCCGCAGATCATCGACGCCAGCCGGCCGGGTGCGCCGACGGTGGCCGAGCCGAACACGAACGTCGGCGCCGCCCCGTAGAGCGCGCAGAGCCGCTGCAACCGCCGGACGACGTGGGCGATGTGCGTGCCGAAGATGCCGCGCAAGGTGTGGAGCTCGTCGAGCACCACGTAGCGAAGGCGCATCAGGAACGTCGCCCACCGGGCGTGGTTCGGGAGGATGCCGGCGTGCAGCATGTCGGGGTTCGTGAGCACGACGTTGGCGTTGCGGCGGACCCACGTCCGCATGTCGGGGTCGGTGTCGCCGTCATAGGTCGCGGCGACGAGGCCGGGGACGTCGAGCTCGCCGACGGCGCGGAGCTGGTCGTGGGCCAGCGCCTTGGTGGGGTAGAGGAGCAGCGCCGTCGCGTCGGTGGGTGACGTCAGCACCGCCTCGGCGATCGGTGCGAGGTAGCAGAGCGTCTTGCCCGACGCGGTGCCGGTCGCGATGGCGGTCGATCGGCCGGCGCGGATCAGGTCGAGCGCCTCGACCTGGTGTCGCCACAGCGGAGGCAGCCGCTCGGTGAGCGCCGGGTGGAGCGGCCGGCGGGGCTCGCCGTGCTCGGCCGGCCGGGCGGGCAGGCGTTCGAGGTGGACCAATTGGCCCTCGGTGTCGGTCGCGCGCAACAGCGCCACGAAGTCGACGTCAGGGTCGGAGAGGCGGCCGGGCGACACCGGCGGGGTCACAGGAATGACCGTACGTCAGCAGGGGTACTACGTTTGGCGTCCGCAAGTCGATGCTGCCGTCGCGCGCGAGCGCGATGTTCCTAGGAGCCCCAACAGATGGATCTCGATCTCGACGTCACCGAGCAGAACGGCGTGGCGGTCCTCGCCGTCAAGGGCGAAGTCGACGTGTACACCGCGCCGCGGCTGCGCGAGAAGCTCGTCGAGCTCGTCACTCAGGGCAAGCACCGCATCATCGTCAACCTCGAGGGCGTCGAGTTCCTCGACTCCACCGGTCTCGGCGTGCTCGTGGGCGGCCTCAAGCGCGTCCGCAGTCACGACGGCGACCTCAGCCTCGTGTGCACTCAGCACCGCATCCTGAAGGTGTTCGAGATCACCGGGCTCACCAAGGTCTTCCAGATCCACGACACGGTCGACGCCGCGGTCGCAGCGGCCGCCCAGTAGCTGCGGTGGAGCGGGCGGCGACGGTCGACTCCGTCATCGAGCTCGAGATCCCCGCCCGAGCCGAGTACGTCGCGCTCGCGCGCCTGGTCGTGTCGTCCCTCGCGAGCTCGCGCCGTGACCTCCCCGACGACCGGGTCGACGATCTCAAGGTCGCGGTGTCGGAGGCGTGCACCAACGCGATCGAGGCCCACCGCGACGCCGGCACCGATGCCAACATCGTGCTGCGCTGCGAGGAGCACGACGACGTGCTCGTCGTCGCCGTCGAGGACCGCGGTGCGGGGTTCGACCCCGACTCGCTCCCCGAGCACCCGCCGGTCACCGACCCCCAGCGGCTCAACTTCGAGCGTGGGCTGGGCATCCCCCTCATCCGGACGCTCGTCGACGACGTGGAGATCGAGTCGTCGAGCGAGGGCACGTCCGTCCGCATGATCATGCGGTGCGGGGTCCTCCAACCCCTCGACGACTTCGATCTCGGCGACCTCGACGCGCCGCTGAGCGACGGGACCGACGGTGGCGCTACGCGATCTGCTCCATAAGCTCACCGCGTCGACCGAGGTGCTCCACGAGGAGCAGCTGCGTGAGTTCGCGGCCAAGCACGCCGGCGTGCAGCCGATCGCCGAGGTCACGCCCCGGACGCAGACGTCGGTCGTCGGGGAGATCGCGAGCGTCCGCATCGTCCCTCGCCCCGACGGCTCGCCGTGGCTCGAGGCGACCATCACCGACGGCACGGGCCGGATCGTGGCCCTCTGGACCGGCCGGCGCCGCATCGCCGGCATCGCGTCGGGTCAGCGTCTCGTGATCTCGGGCCGGCCCTCGCCGACCGGCCCCGGGGGCCGGCTGCTGATCTACAACCCCTACTACGAGCTGCTGTAGCCCGTCACCCGACGAGGATGCGCTTCACCTCGTCCTCGGAGTCGGGGGTGACGAGGGCGAGCACCTCGTCGTTGAGCTGGACGATCGTGTCGCCTCGGGGCACCACGACGTGGCCGCCGCGCACGATCGCCACGATGGTGGCGTCGCGCGGCACGGCGAGCTCGGCGATCGACTTGTCGCGGGCGGGCGAGTCGTCCGCGAGCGTCACCTCGATGAGGTTGGCCTCGCCCCGCTCCAGCTCGAACAGGCGCACGAGCGAGCCCACCGACACCGCCTCCTCGATGAGCGCGGTCAACAGGTGCGGCGTCGACACCGACACGTCGACGCCCCACGTCTCGTTGAACAGCCACTTGTTCTTCGGGTGGTTGACGCGGGCCACGACGCGTGGCACGGCGAACTCCTGCTTGGCGAGGAGCGACACCACGAGGTTGTCCTCGTCGTCGCCGGTCGCCGCGACCATGACGTCGGCGTCGTCGATGCCGGCCTCGTGCAGCATCGACACCTCGCAGGCGTCGCCGACGTACCAGCCCACGTCGTGGAGGGGCCGAAGCCGGGCGACGAGATCGGGGTCCTGCTCGATCATCAACACCTCGTGACCGGCGAGGCGCAGGTCGTCGGCGATGTACATGCCGACGTTGCCGGCGCCGGCGATCGCGACCTTCATCAGTGGGCCTCCTCGCCGTGGGTGAGCAGCCGGTCGAGCGCGTCGACGGAGTCCTGACGGACCATGACGTGCAGGACGTCGCCCTCCTGCCCGACCATCCCGGCGGTGGGGATGCGGGCGACGCCGGACCGCGTGAGCGCCACGACGCGGTGGCGGTCGGCGTCGGTGAGCGGATCGAGCTTCTTCCCCGCCCACGGCTCGGGCAGCGTCCGCTCGATGAGCGAGAGCTGGCCGGTCGGGTCGACCCAGTCGACGGCGGAGTCGTCGGGGAACAGGCGACGCAGCACCTGTTCGGTCGTCCACGTGACGGTGGCGACGGTGGGGATCCCGAGGCGCTGGTAGATCGTCGCCCGGCGAGGGTCGTAGATGCGGGCGACCACGTTGGGGATCTCGTAGGTCTCGCGGGCGATGCGCGCCGTCAGGATGTTGGAGTTGTCACCGCTCGTGACGGCGGCCACCGCGCCCGCATCGCGGACCCCGGCCTGCTCGAGGTGGTCGCGGTCGAACCCGAACCCGAGGACCGCACGGCCCGTGAACCGCTCCGGCAGCTTCCGGAACGAGTTGCGGTTCTTGTCGATGACCGCGACAGAGTGGCCGGCCTCGTCGAGGCGCACGGCCAGCTCCCGGCCGACGCGGCCGCAGCCGACGACGATCACGTGCATGGCGCACGATTTGACACGTCCGCCGCGGAGAGTGCAAACCCGGGGTTCCGGCTGTGCCCGGGCGACGGCGTATCGTGCCGCTCCGTGCTGACGATGATGAAGCGGGTGTTCGTGGGCCGCCCGCTGGCCAGTGCCGAGCAGGAGCACCAGCGGATCCCCAAGGTGATCGCCCTCGCCGTCTTCTCGTCCGACGCCATCTCGTCGACGGCGTACGCGACCGAGGAGATCCTCTTCGTGACCGCGCTCGGCTCGTCGAGCCTCGCCCTCGGGCTGGCGAAGCTGGTGCCGATCGCCGTCGTCGTCGCCGTGCTGCTGTCGATCGTCGTGTTCTCCTACCGCCAGACGATCTTCGCCTACCCGAACGGTGGCGGCTCCTACATCGTCAGCCGCGAGAACCTGGGCGAGTACCCGTCGCTCGTCGCCGGCGCCTCGCTGCTCGTCGACTACATCCTCACGGTGGCGGTGTCGATCTCGGCCGGCGTCGCCGCCATCCTCTCGATACCCACGTTCCAGGCGCTGGGCGAGAGCTGGAGGGTGCCGCTCTGCCTCGTGCTGATCGTGTTCATCACCGTCGCCAACCTGCGGGGCATCAAGGAGTCGGGCCGGCTCTTCGCCCTGCCCACCTACATCTACATCGTCAGCCTGACGGTGATGCTCGCCATCGGCCTGTTCCGCACCTACTTCGGCCACCTCCCGCCGGTGCCCTTCGATCCGAAGGCGTTCGAGGGCACCCGCCAGGTCGGAGGCACGCTCGGCTTGTTCCTGCTCCTCCGCGGCTTCTCGTCCGGCGCTGTGGCGCTATCGGGCGTCGAGGCCATCTCCAACGGCGTCCCCGCATTCCACCGCCCGGAGTCTCGGAACGCCTCGACCACGATGCTCTGGATGGGCACGATCCTGGGCACCCTGTTCTTCGCGTCCTCGGTGCTCGCCCACCACCTGCAGCCCTATCCGAGCCACGACGAGACCGTCTACTCCCAGATGGCGCGCGCGGTCATCGGCAAGGGGTGGTTCTACCTCGTGCTGCAGTTCGCCACCGCGGGCATCCTCACGCTGGCGGCCAACACCGCGTTCGCCGACTTCCCCCGCCTGTCGTCGATCATCGCCCGCGACCACTACCTGCCCCGCCAGTTCGCGAACCGGGGCGACCGCCTGGTGTTCTCCAACGGGATCCTCTTCCTCGCCGGCGTCGCCGCGCTGCTGATCCTGGCGTTCGGCGGTCTCACCAACAAGCTGATCCCGCTCTACGCCATCGGCGTGTTCACGTCGTTCACGCTCAGCCAGGCGGGCATGGTCCGCCACCACCTGAAGGAGCGGGAACAGGGCTGGCGGGTCGGCGTGGTGATCAACGGCGTCGGTTCCTTCGCGACGCTGATCGTCACCCTGATCGTCGGCATCACCAAGTTCATGATCGGTGCCTGGGTCCCGATCGTGCTCGTGCCGATGATCATCGCCCTGTTCGTGTCGATCAAGCGCCACTACGACCACGTCGAGCGCCAGCTCGAGGTGTCGCCCTTCGAGGTGCCTCGGGCCCCGCAGAACCACACCGTCGTCGTGCTCGTCAACCGCGTGCACCGCGGCGTCGTCAACGCGCTGCAGTACGCCCGGTCGCTGCGGCCGAACCATCTCACCGCCCTCTTCATCAGCTACGAGGAGGGCGACGACGAGCACATCCTCGAGCAGTGGCGCGAGTTCGGCTTCGAGGTGCCCCTCGAGGTCATGCACTCGCCCTACCGCGAGCTCAATCCCACCGTCGAGGCCTACCTCGACGAGCTCGACGCCCGGTGGAACGACGACACGGTCACGGTGATCATCCCCGAGTACGTCGCCGGCGGGTTGTTCTCACCGACGCAGCTGCTCCACAACCAGAGCGCGGCGTCGCTGAAGGTCGCGCTGCTCTTCCGGCCCAACACCGTCGTCACGTCGGTGCCGTATCACGTGGGCGGCGGCGCGGCCGAGCGGGGCGAGTCGCGCGACGGGTCGGCATCCGGATCCACCAAGCGGTAGCCGACGCCGGGCGCGGTCAGGAGCCGGGGCCGGGCCGGGTCGTCGCGAAGCTTCTTGCGCAGGTTGCTCGCGTACACGCGGAGGTACTGGCTCTCGGTGCCGTACTCGGGTCCCCACACCTCCTGCAGGATCGTGCGGTGGGTCAGCACCCGCCCGGGATAGCGAGCAAGCAGCGCGAGGAAGTCGAACTCCTTCGGGGTCAGGTCGACGGCCTCGTCGCCGACCGTCACGCGGTGATGGGCGACGTCGATGACGAGCTCGCCGACGACGAGGGTGGCCGCATCGGGGGCCCCCGGTTCACGGCGGTGCCGCAGCGCGACGCGGATGCGCGCGAGCAGCTCGGGCGTGGAGAACGGCTTCGTGACGTAGTCGTCGGCGCCCTCGTCGAGTGCCGCGACCTTCCGCTGCTCGGAGCCCTCCGCGGAGAGGACGATCACCGGGGTGTCGGTCCATTGGCGCAGCCGCCGGCACACCTCGATGCCGTCGATGTCGGGCAAGCCGAGGTCGAGCACGATCACGTCGGGTGATGCGACGGCCGCGGCGTCGATCGCCGCCTGCCCCGTCGCCGCCGTCACGACCGCATACCCCCTCGCCTTCAGGCCCGCGGTCACGGCGCGGAGGATCGCCGGCTCGTCGTCGACGACGAGCACCGTCGTGGCGCGCCCGGAGGTCATGCCGCCGGCATCCGCGCCGGAAGGGTCACGACGAACGTCGCGCCGCCGCCCGCCGTGCGCTCGACGGCGATGCGACCGCCATGGGCCTCGGCGATCGCCTTGCAGATCGCGAGACCGACGCCGCTCGACCGACTGCCCTCGCCGGTGCGGAAGGGCTCGAACACGCGGTGGCGCTCGTGGTCAGGGACCCCTATGCCTTCGTCGCTCACGCGCACCACCACGGACCCGTCGCTCGCCCTGGCGGCGACGGTGACGGTCGAGCGGGGCGGCGCATGGCGCGCCGCGTTCTCGAGCAGGTTGGTCACGAGCTGGTCGAGGTGGGTGTAGTCGCCGTCGACGAGCGGGAGGTCGTCCGGCACGTCGACGACCAGGCGCACCTGGTGGAAGAGCCGGCTCAGTGCCTGCACTCGATCGCGCACGAGCTCGTCGACGTCGACCGCCTGGCGATCCGGCTTCAGTGCGCCTGACTCGATCCGGCTCAGCGACAGCAGGTTCGCCACCAGCCGGTCGAGCCGCTCGGCTTCGTCCTCGACGGTCTCGAGCAGCTCGGTGCGCGTCGCGTCGTCGTACGCGGTCCCGTCGAGCAGGTCGGAGGTGACGGCCCGGATGGTGGCGAGCGGCGTGCGCAGGTCGTGCGACACGCTGCGGAGGAGCGCGCTCCGCTGCTCGTCGACCTGCTCGAGCACGTGCACGCGCGCCGCCTCCTCGGTGAGACGGGCGCGTTCCGCGTCGGCCCGGCGGAGCGCCGCCGTCGCGGCCTCGAGCTCGAGGGCGCGGGTCTCGGCCGACGACCGCCGGGCCGCCTCCATGGCCGACAACGTGCCGACGGCGAGGGCGACGGCGAGGAAGGTCACCAGCGCGACGATCTCGGCCGCCACGTCGAGGCGCAAGGTGCCGTAGGGCCGGAGGAAGACGACGTTCAGCGTGGCCGCGGCGACGACCGCGGTGGTCGCTGCCGGGAGGCGGCCGCCGATGACCGCCGCCACGAGCACCGGGATCACGAGGGCCAGCGCCGGCGTCGTGCTGCCGAGGCCGTCCCGCGCCGGGAGAAGGGCGCCGATGACCAGCGCCACGCCGCCGATGCCGAGCACCACGCCGACCTTCGGCCGGAGAACCCCGCGCACCCTCCGATTCTGACCTCGATGGACGACGCCGACGGCGCGGACGTCGCCTAGTGGCTCGCCGGCGGCAGCTCGTGCTCGGGTTGGGCGAGCAGCTCGTAGGCGGGGTTGATCATCGCCAGCCGTCCGTGCTGCTGGCCCACGCGACCCTCCACGACCAGGCGGGCCCCCGTCTTGACCCCCGCGATGGAGCGCCGGCCGGGGAACACCACGACGATGGTCCCCGTCCCGTCGACGATTCGGACCTCGAGCGACGGCACGTTCGACATCGGCTGTACGCGCAGCGATTGGATGCGGCCGCCGAGGCGCACCTGCGAGCGGTAGGTGGCGCCGGTGATCGGGATCGTGCCCTCGATGGGCTCGACCGTGTCGAGCGCGGTGGCGGCCGCCGCTCGGGCCCGGCTGCGAGCGGTGCCGTTGCCGCGGTGGGCAGCGTCGGCGGCCGGGACGGTGGGGCGCGTCGCGGGCGCGTCGGACCCGAACACGTAGGGCACCACGGTGACGTTCACGTGCGGCATCGCGCCGATGGCCGACGCGATCGAGTCGGCGGTGCGGTCGTGCAGCAGCCGATGCCACACGCGGTTGTGCTTGAGCTCCGGCAGGAGCACGGTCACCTCCGTCTGCCCGTCGGCGAGGGCCTCGGCGACGATCTCGGCCGCCCCCCGGGTGATGCGCCGGTCGGGGCACTCGACGACGTCGAGAGTGAGCCGGCCGAGTCCGAGGCGCTGCCACGCAGCGGTCAGGTCCTCGGTCCGGACCGGGTCGAGGTCGAAGTGGATCGCCCGCAGCTCGTCGGGGGCGAGGGTCCGCGCGTATTGGATGGCTCGGGCCGCCGCGACGTCGAGCGCGTCGACGAACACGAGCAGCACATGGCGGCGGAGGGGCTTGGCCTCGGCCGCGGTAACCACATCGTGCGCCAGCTCCTCGGCTTCGGACTCGTACTGCTTGTTGAGGCGCACGAGCAGGGCGACCATCACCGGGACGAGCACGATCACCACCCACGCGCCGCGGGCGAACTTGGTGACGCCGATGACCACCGCGACGATCAACGACAGGCCGGCACCGGTGCCGTTGATGAAGAGCCCGGTGCGCCATCCCGGCTCCTTCAGCCGCAGGTGGTGCCGGGCCATCCCACCCTGCGACAGCGTGAAGCTCGTGAACACGCCGATGGCGTAGAGGCCGATGAGGTTGTCGACCTTGGCGTCGGCGACGATCACGAGGAGGATGGCGGCGCCGGCGAGGGCGAGGATGCCGTTCGAGAACACGAGGCGGTGCCCACGCTTGGTGAGCTGGCGCGGCATGAAGTTGTCGCCGGCGTGGAAGCTCGCCAGCCGGGGGAAGTCGGCGAAGCTCGTGTTGGCCGCGAGGATGAGGATGAGCGCGGTGCCGGCCTGCAGGGCGAGGTAGAGCGCCGTGCCGACGGCGCCCGTGCCGTAGACGAGCTTGCCGATCTGGGAGATCACCGTCGGGGTCCCGCTCTCGAACGGGGCGACGTGCATGCGGGCGGCGAGGATCGACAGCCCGAGGAACATGGCGCCGAGCGTCGAGCCCATGATCACGAGCGTCTCCCGAGCGTTCTTCCACTCGGGCACCTTGAACGCCGGCACGCCGTTCGAGATGGCCTCGACGCCCGTCACCGCGGCGCCGCCGTTGGCGAAGGCGGTCAGCACCTTGTAGATCGCCGCGCCCATCAGCAGACCGGTGCCGGCCTGGCCGAAGTGCACCATCCCCGCGGCGTGCACGTGCTCGACGGGGAGGTGGCCGAACAGCATCCGCAGGATGCCGTAGCCGAGGAGGACCACCATGTCGATGATGAAGAAGTAGGTGGGGATGGCGAACAGCCGGCCCGACTCCTTCACGCCGCGCAGGTTCCCGTAGGCGATGAGCACGATGAACGACACCGAGATCGGCACGACCCAGGCCTCGAGCACCGGGAACGCGGACGCGATCGCCGCCGTCCCCGCCGACACCGACACCGCGACCGTGAGGATGTAGTCGATCAGGAGCGCGACGCCGGCGACCTGGGCCGGCAGCAGGCCGAAGTTGTCGCGGGTGACGATGTACGCGCCGCCGGCGCTCGGATAGGCCTTGATCGTCTGGCGGTACGACAGGATCAGGAAGCCGAGCACGACCAGCAGCGCGATGGTCACCGGGACCACGAGGGTGAACGCCGCCACGCCGACCACCGGCACCAGGACCTTGAGGATCTCCTCGGTGGCGTAGGCGGACGACGACAGGTTGTCCGACGCGAACACGGCGAGCGCGGTCGGCTTCCCCAGCCGCTCGTGCACGAGCCGAGACGTGTCCATGGCGGGGCCGAGGAGCTTGTTCTTGATGCGATACCCGAGCGACTCCGGCACGGGGGGCGGTGCGGGGTGCGGCTCGGGTTCGAGGAAGGCGGGCGAACGCTCGATCACAGCCATCACCCGACGGAACACGACGCCGCGCTAAGAACCCATCAACGGCGGCGCCG
>DATAKR010000175.1:0-26759 GCA_036261495.1 Acidimicrobiales bacterium
GGCGGCCGACCCCGACCGCAGCGTGAACCGCCCCCGCCCGCCGGCAGGCTGGGCCGCGATGCGATCGGGGTAGGCCAGCGCGAGCACCCTCCCGGCGGCCGACAGATCGACGTCGCCCGGGGTGACACCCGCCCGCCGCGCGATGTCGTGGGCGCGATCGCGAGCCGACCGCAGGGCGCGCCCGTCGAGTCGTGGATGGCGCCGGCCGGGATCGACGAGCATGACGAGCCGGTCGACGATGTCGACGGGCAGCTCGTCCGGATGGCCGCGCAGGACGTCACGATCCTCGAGAAGCGCCGCCACGAGGCACGCCTCCCAGGCTTCGCGCTCGCGGGTGGCGCTGACCAGGACCATGCGTGCGAGCCGCGGGTGGAGCGGGAGCTCGGCGATGGTGCGGCCGTCGTCGGTGATGCGGCCCTCGGCATCGACGGCGCCCAGCTCCCGGAGAAGCTCGCGGCCTTCGGCCAGCGTCCGCGGTGGGGGCGGGTCGAGCAGGGGCAGGTCCGCGACGTCGCGAACGCCCCATGCCGCGAGCTCGAGTGCGAAGCCGGCGAGGTCGACCTGGGTGATCTCGGGGTCGGAGTACGGACGGCGCGCGGCCTGTTCGAGCTTCGACCAGAGCCGGAACACCACGCCGGGCTCGGTGCGCCCGGCGCGCCCGGCGCGCTGGTCGACCGACGCCTTCGACGCCGACACGGTCTGCAGCCGCGTCAGCCCGGTGCGCGCATCGAAGCGCGGGACGCGTGCGAGGCCGGCGTCGACGACGACTCGAACGCCTTCGACGGTGAGGCTGGTCTCTGCGATGTCGGTCGACAGGACGACCTTGCGCCGCCCGGCTGGCGACGGAGCGATGGCGGCGTCCTGCTCGTCGACGGGTAGGCCCCCGTAGAGCGGGCGCACATCGACGTCGCCTGGGAGGGCGGCCCCGGCGAGTAGCTCCGCGGTGCGCCGGATCTCCGCGGCGCCCGGAAGGAAGACGAGCACGTCGCCGTGCTCCTCCCGCAGCGCTCGACGCACGGCGTCGTCGGTCGCGGCTTCGACGCGCACGCGGCCGGGGGAGGGGCGCCACCGGATGTCGATCGGGTGCTGGCGCCCCTCGCTCGTCACGACGGGCGTGTCCGGTCCGACCAGCGTCGCGACCCGCTCGCTGTCGAGGGTCGCCGACATGACGAGCACGCGCAGATCGGGCCGGATGGAGCGTCGCGCGTCGAGCGCCAGCGCGAGCCCGAGGTCGGCGTTGAGGTTGCGCTCGTGGAACTCGTCGAAGATCACGAGCCCGGTTCCTCCGAGGGCGGGATCGCGCTGCAGCCGCCGCGTGAGGATTCCCTCGGTCACGACCTCGATGCGTGTCGCCGCGCCGACCCGCCGGTCGTCGCGCGTCACGTAGCCGACGGTCGCCCCCACGTCGTCGCCCAGGGTCGCCGCCATCCGGCGGGCTGCGGCTCGGGTCGCGAGCCGGCGCGGCTCGAGCATCACGATCTTCGCGCCGGCGAGCCACTCCTCGTCGAGCAGCCGGAGCGGAACGACCGTCGTCTTGCCGGCGCCGGGCGGCGCCTGGAGCACGGCCGCGCGAGCGTCGCCGGCGAGCGCGGCGCGGATCGCGGCGATGCTCTCCTCCACCGGCAGGCCGCTGTCTCCCGATCCGGCGCCGTTCATGGTTCGAGTCTCCACGACGGCGGGTGCAGACGTGGGCGCGCCGGTAGCGTGCTCGGTCGGCAGCACCGCCGGGAGGTTCGATGACCGCGACGACCGACATCACCGACACGCGCCGCGAGGCGGATCTGCTCGACCCCGAGTTCTACCGTCCCAACCCGCACGAGGTGTACGCGTGGATGCGCGCCCACGAGCCCGTGTACCGGGACGAGAAGAACGACCTGTGGGCGATCACGCGCCACGCCGACGTGCGTGACGTCGAGCTGCGCAGCGACGTGTTCGTGAGCGGCCGTGGGTACCGGGCCGTCTACTACCCCGAAGAGTCGAACATGATCGCCCGCGACAACCCTCGCCACAAGGCGCAGCGCAACCTCGTGGCGTCGAGGTTCACCCCGGTCGCGGTGCGCAAGCTGGAGGGCGACGTTCGCGCGCTTGTCGTCGAGCTCCTCGACGCGGTCGCGCCGGCGGCGACGATGGAGGTGGTCGACGCGCTGGCGGCCCAGCTGCCGTCGCGCACCACGTGCCGCCTGCTCGGGTTCCCCGACGACAAGTGGCCGGCCCTCAAGTCGTGGTCGGAGCGGTTGATGCGCACCGACCAGGTGTTCCGCGACGAGGCGGCCATGATGGACTTCGGCGGCGCCACCATGGAGATCAGCCAGTACGTGCTCGGCGAGCTCCTGCCCGAGAAGCGCCGAAGCCCCGGCGACGACCTCGTGTCGGTCTGGGCCCACGCCGTCATCGACGGGGAGCCCCTCGACGACCTCACGGTGTTCAACGAGGTCGGGCTGTTCATCGCCGGCGGGGCCGAGACCACCCGCACGTCGATCGCCCACGGCCTGCGGGTGTTCTGCGACCACCCGGACCAGTGGGACGCCATGGCTGGCGATGCCCGCCTCGTGCCGTCCGCGGTCGAGGAGGTCCTGCGCTGGGTGACTCCGCTCAACAACTTCTTCCGCACCGCGATCACCGACACGAGGGTGGGCGGTCAGCCGATCGCGGAGGGCGACCGCCTCTGTCTCCTGTACCCGTCGGCCAATCGCGACGAGGACGTCTTCCCCGACCCGTACCGGTTCGACATCACTCGCAACCCGAACCCTCACGTCGCCTTCGGCTTCGGAACCCACTTCTGCCTCGGCAACCACCTGGCCCGGCTCACCCTGCGGGTGCTCTTGGAGGAGGCGGCGCGCCGGTTCACCAACCTCCGCGTGGTGAGGGAGCCCGACGTCGAGGCGAACATCTTCGCCCGCGCCGTCCGCTCGTTCACGCTGGCGTTCGACGTCCGGTGACCTCGATCGCGATCGCGCTGTTCCCCGACGTCGAGGAGCTCGACTGGGTCGGGCCGTGGGAGGTGCTGCGCAGCTGGCAGCGCCGGTGGCCCGACGATGGGGCGGAGGTGTTCACCGTGGCCCAGGCCGAGGGCGTGATCACGTGCGCGAAGGGGATGCGCGCCCTGCCCGACCACACGTGGGCGACGGCGCCGGCGATCGACGTGCTCGTGTACCCGGGTGGGCAGGGCACGCGGCCGCAGCTCGGCGACGAGGCCGTTCGCGCCTGGGTCCGTGGTCTGCACGACCGGGGGACGCTGATGACCAGCGTGTGCACGGGCGCGCTCGTGTTCGCCGATGCCGGGCTCCTCGACGGACGGGCGGCGACCACGCACTGGGCCAGCCTCGAGCACCTCGGTCGGCTCGGTCGCGACATCGAGGTCCGGGGCGACGATCGCTACGTCGACACCGGAGACGTGATCACCGCGGCGGGGGTATCGGCCGGCATCGACATGGCGTTGCACCTCGTGCGCCGCCTCGGCGGCGTCGAGCGCGCCCGCGAGGTGAGGCGGTACATCCAGTACGACCCCGAGCCGCCGGTGTAGCGCGTGCGCTAGGAATCGCGAATGGAGCTGCATGGGAAGCGAGTCCTCATCACCGGCGCGTCACGCGGGATCGGCCGGTGCCTGGCGTCGACGTTCGCGGAGGCCGGCGCCAAGGTGGCGCTCGTCGCGAGGACGGCCGACGCGCTCGGGTCGCTCGCGGCCGAGCTCGGTGGCACGGCCCACCCGGCCGACCTCTCGGATCCGGCGGTCGTCGCCGGGCTGATCGGGCGCGTCGAGGACGACGCCGGCCCGGTCGACGTGCTCGTGAACAACGCCGGTGTCGGCGTGATCGGATCGTTCCTGCACCTCACCGACGACGACGCCCGCTGGATCTTCCAGGTGAACGCGCTGGCGCCCATCTCGCTCGCCCGTCAGGTTGTCCCGCGAATGCTCGAGCGGGGTGGCGGCGCGATCGTGAACGTGTCGTCGCTCGCCGGGGTGGCGACCTTCCCGGGGTTGTCGCTGTACGCATCGACGAAGGCTGCCCTCAGCCAGTTCACCGCGGGCCTGCGGGCCGACCTCCGCGGTCTCCCGGTGCGGACCACCCTCGTGGAGCTCGGCCCGATCCCGACCGACATGCTCGACGAGGTGAAGCACTACCGCCCGACCGAGCTGTCGTTCCGCCGCGGCGGCCGCCTCCAGCTGCTGCCGAACATCCCCGCCGAGAAGGTGGCCGCCGAGGTGGTGGCCGCGGTCGTCTCCGGCCGCCGCCACGTGCGGCTGCCCCGGCGGATGGTCCCGATGGCCGGGCTCACGGAGGCGCCCCGGCGCATCACCGAGATCCTGCTCACCGGCGTGCCGCACCAGGCCGACACCACCTCGCGGACTCGCTAGCGTCGCCACCGACGACGAGGGGGAACTGATGGCCACACCCGTGACCGAGCTCGACCTGCCCGAGGTCGACACGTTCGGCCTCGAGCGAGACGAGGCGCTCGCCGCCTTCGAAGCGGCCCGCAGCCGCCACTGGTTGGCGCGGATGCCCCTCGGCTACGCGGTGACGCGCTACGACGACGTGGTCGCCATCCTTCGCGACCGCCGCTTCCACTCCGCCCTGGCGGTCCTCCCGGAGATGGCTGGGCTCGACGGGCCGGTCTTCGAGCGCGAGCAGCCGTCGATCCTCTCGATGGAGGGCCCCGAGCACGCCCGCCTGCGCCGGCTGGTGGCGCCCGCGTTCACACCCAGATCGGCCGATCGGCTCCGGCCGTTCATGCGCGACGTCGTGAGCGGGCTCGTCGACGCCGTCTCCGGGCGGGGGGAGTGTGACCTGGTCGCCGACGTCTGCGAGCCGTACCCCATCCCGATCATCTGCGAGCTGCTCGGCGCGCCGAAGTCCGACTGGAAGCTCTTCTCCGACTGGGCGACCGACATCTTCCGGATCTTCAACAACGACCTGGCGAACGACCTCCCGAAGATCCGGGCCGCCTCGGCCGCCCTCGACGACTACGTGCGCGCGCTGATCGCGGAGCGCCGGTCGGCGCCCGCCGACGATCTCCTCAGCGACCTGATCGCGGCCGAGGAGGCCGGCGACCGCCTGTCGACCGACGAGCTCGTGATGATGTGCGACGCCGTGCTCATGGCCGGCACCGACACCACCCGCAACCAGCTGGCGTGCTCGGTGGCGCTGCTCTCCGAGCATCCCGACCAGTGGGCGCTCCTCGCCGAGCGTCCCGAGCTCGCGACGCGGGCCGTCGAGGAGACGATGAGGTACCTCGGCGCGGTCCGTGGCACCGCCCGGTTCGCATCGGACGACATCGAGTACCGCGACGTCCTGTTCCCGAAGGGCACGTTCGTGTCGGTGAGCCTGTCGATGGCGAACTTCGACGACCACGTCTGGCCCGACCCGCGCCGGTTCGACATCACCCGCGAGCCGTCGGCGTCGCCGCAGATGACGTTCGGTTCCGGCATCCACTACTGCCTCGGCGCCTCGCTCGCCCGAGCCGAGCTGCAGGAAGCGCTGCCGATCCTCGCGCGGCGCATGCCCGACCTCGCCGTCGACGGGGCGATCGAGTGGAAGCCGGCCAACATCGGGATCTGGGGCCCGGCCCGCCTGCCGCTGCGGTTCACGCCGGCCGCCGGCTGACGGCGAGCCCCGCACCCGCTACGCCACGCAGCGGAGCGGTCCTCCGTTGAACGTGACCATGTCGCCGAACGCCGCAGCCATGTCGACGGGGCGGCCTGACGCCTCGGCCATCGCGCAGTGGAGGTTCCCGACGAGGCGTTCGGGGTCGAGCCACTCGCCGAATCGGCCTGCGTCGACCGACCGCGCCGCGTCGAGCGGCGCCGTTCCCGACGCCGCCGCATCCCGAGCGACCTGCTGCACGAACCGCAGGTACTCGCGCAGCTCGTCGAACGCAGTGGCGTCGCACAGCTCACCGTGGCCGGGCACGACGACCGCCGGCTGCAACGCCTCGAGGGCATCGAGCGCGTCGAGCGTGCCCTGGATCGAACCGCCGACGTTGTTGGGCTGGCCGCCGTTGAACACCAGGTCGCCCGCGAAGAGCACGCGGTGCTCGGGGATCCAGGCGATGACGTCGTTGTCGGTGTGGGCCGGCCCGAGGTGCACGAGCTCGACGAGGAGCTCGTCGACGTACAGGTTCACCCGGTCGGTGAAGGTGAGGAACGGTGGCGCCGGCGCGAGGTCGCCCCACTCGACGCCGGGGAACAGGGCGTCGATCACCGGCCCGGCCACGCCCATCGCCTGGATGGTGGCTCGGCACCGCTCATGCCCGACGATCGTGGCGGCCGGCACCGTGAGGTAGTTGCCGTGCGTGTGGTCACCGTGGGCGTGGGTGTTGATCAGTGTGCGGACCGGGCCGGCGGAGTGGCGGTGCACCTCGTCGAGGAAGGCGCGACTTCGGGTCTCGGTGCTCGTCATGTCGATCACCGTGGTCGCATCGGATCCCGCGAGGAAGCCGGTGTTGTTGATCCACCAGCTCCCGTCGGGCTGCACGTACGCGAACACGTGGGGCGCGACCTCCTCGAGGTGCGGCGGCGCGGGCGCGTGGTCGGGCGCGGTCATGCGCCAGCCTCGCGCCTCGTATCCTCCGGCGCGTGGCCGGGACGTGATGACGACGACGAGCACGCCGCCGAGGCGTCCCCAGGCGCCGTCGAAGCGCTGGTACCGAGTCGCGGCGGCGATCGCCGGGCTCGGCCTCCTCGCCGCGCTGGCCTGGTGGCCGTGGGCGGTGACGCGGATCTTCTACGCGACCGACGCGTTCGTGCGAACGCGAGGGATGTTCGGCGGGCGCGTCGAGCTCTCGCACCCGGGCGCGCACACCTTGTGGATCGAGGGCGACTGCATCAGCTGCGTCGGGAACGAGCCGCGCGAGTACCGAAAGGTCGCGACGGTGTCGATCACCGGCCCCGACGGGGGCGCGCTGCGGGTGCGTCCGATCGGCGCCAACTGGGAGTACAACACCGGCGGGCGCGAGGGACGGGCGCTGTACGTGTTCGACGCGCCGCGGCCGGGCGCCTATGTCATCCGCTTCGACCTCGACACCAGCGGACGCAACTGGCACAGCCGCCTGCCGAGCAACCTCGCCGTCGGCCGGGGCGTCGGGCTCCCGGTGCGGATCGTCCGGCCCATGGCGGCACTGGCCGGCGGCGGCATCACCGCCGCGCTCCTGCTCACGCTCCTCACCTACGAGCGCCGGCGCCGCTACTTCGACCGCAAGATGCGGGTGGAGGCCGAGACGGCAGGCTGAGCAGGGCTAGTCGTCGCCGGGGTCGACACCCTCGGTGAGGAAGTCGATGAGCCGTTCGACGGCACCGACGAAGGGGGCTTCGAGGTCGGCGAAGGTCGCGACCGAGCCGAGGATCCGCCGCCACAACCGGCCGGGATCGTCGACACCGAGCGCGGCGCAGACGCCCTCCTTCCACGGCTGTCCCTTCGGGATGTGGGGCCACGCGGTGATGCCGACCACCGACGGGCGCACGGCCTGCCACACGTCGACGAAGGGCGTGCCGGTGATCAGGACGGCGGGGTGGTCGACGGCCGCGGCGATGCGCGCCTCCTTCGACCCGGGCACCAGGTGGTCGACGAGCACGCCCATCCGGCGTCGCGGGCCGGGAGCGAAGCCGCGCACCACGTCGTCGAGGTGATCGATGCCTTCCAGGATCTCGACCACGATGCCCTGGAGGCGGAGGTCGTCGCCCCACACGCGCTCGACCAGCTCGGCGTCGTGCCGGCCCTCCACGAAGATCCGGCTCGCCCGAGCGACCCGTGCCGCGGCGCGGACCGGGACGGAGCCGGACGCCGTCCTCGCGCGCCGCGTGGACGACGCGGCAGGAGCGCGGGGGGCCACGAGCGTCACCGTCTCACCGTCGACGCTGAAGGCCCCGGGCGCGAGGCGGAAGATCCGCTCCGTGCCGAGTGCGGTCCGCACCACGACGCCGTCCTTCTCGACGCGGACCACCTTCCCTCGCACGCCCGTTGCCCGGTGCATCACGACGAGGTCGCGGCGGGCCTCGACGTGCGGCCACTCGACGCGGAGACGGTCGTGGCCGTCGATCGGGCCGCTGAGGATCCCGTGGCCCAGGGATGGTCGCGGGGAGCGTTCCACGAGCCGGCGACCGTACCTCCTGCGCCCGACGACAATGGGGACGTGATCCTCGTCGACCTCGATCGCGTGAGCGCGAGCCGTCCGGGCCGCGACCTGTTCCGCGACCTGTCGTTGACGCTCTCCACCGGCGACCGCCTCGGTGTCGTCGGACTGAACGGCACGGGGAAGTCGACCTTGCTGCAGGTGATCGCTGGGGTCGGTGCACCCGAGTCGGGCGCCGTGCGTCGGGGGCGGGACGTGCGTGTGGCGCTGCTCGAGCAGCGTCCCGTGCTCGCCGCGGGCACGGTGCGAGCCGCCGTGGGTGAGGGTTGGGAGGCGGCCGCCGTGCTCGAGCACCTCGGGATGGGCCCGCTCGCCGGCGCCGACGTCGCGACGCTGTCGGGCGGCCAGGCCAAGCGCGTCGCGCTGGCCCGGGCGCTCGTGGCCGAGAGCGACCTGCTCGTGCTCGACGAACCCACGAACCACCTCGACCTCGACGCCATCGCCTGGCTCGAGCGGCGTCTCGCCGCGCACCGCGGCGGGCTCGTTCTCGTGACCCACGACCGCCACCTCCTCGATCGCGTGACGACGCGAGTGCTCGAGCTCGACCGGGGCGCCGGCTTCGTCCACGAGGGCGGCTACGCCGCCTATCTCGAGGGCCGCGCCCGGCGGGAGGAGCAGGCGGCGGCCGCGGAGTCGACCCGGCGCAACCTGGCGAAGAAGGAGCTGGCGTGGTTGCGCCGCGGCGCGCCCGCCCGCACCCGCAAGCCGCGCGCGCGGATCGAGGCAGCGACGGCGATCGTCGAGGGCCGAGCCCAGGCCGCGGCCCGCGCCGGCGAGCTCGGCCTCCACCTCGGCACGCCGCGACTCGGCGACAAGGTGATCGAGCTGCACGGCGCCGGGCACCGCTATCCCGGCGGGCCGTCGCTGTTCTCCGGCGTCGACCTCGCGCTCGATCCCCGCGAGCGTCTCGGCATCGTCGGGCCCAACGGCAGCGGCAAGTCGACGCTGCTCGACATCATGGCCGGACGCCGTGCGCCGGCGGAGGGCCGCGTCGAACGTGGGCCCACCGTGCGCCTCGGCTACTACGACCAGACGGGCCGCGACCTCGACCCGGGCCAGCGCGTGCGCGACGCGGTCGCCGGGCCCTCGCGGGCCGCCGGGCCGGAGGAGGCCGCCCTGCTGGAGCGCTTCTGGTTCGATACCGACGCCCAGTGGGCGCCGATCGGCACGCTCTCCGGCGGCGAGCGCCGCCGGCTTCAGCTGCTGCTCGTGCTCGCCGAGCGTCCGAACGTGCTCCTCCTCGACGAGCCCACGAACGACCTCGACCTCGACACGTTGCGCGTGCTCGAGGACTTCCTCGACGACTGGCCGGGCGCGCTCCTCGTCGTGAGCCACGACCGGGCGTTCCTCGAGCGCACGGTCGAGGACGCGCTCGTGCTCGACGGCCGAGGCGGCGTGGCCCGGGCGTTGGGTGGCTACGCGGCCTGGGAGGTCGCCACCCACCTGCGCGACCGGGCCGACGAGGCGACGTCGCCATCCGCGTCCACCCGCAGTGCCAACCCGCCGCGCCGCCCGTCGGGACGCTCGCCGAGCACGCTCGCCCGCCTCCTGCGCCAGGCCGAGCGCGACGTGACGGTGCTCGAGGAGCGGCGTGAGGCCCTGACCGCCGGCCTCGTGAGCGCCGGCGCCGACCACGAGGCGCACGCCCGGCTCGGCACCGAGCTCGCCGACGTCGACGCGGCGTTGGCGCGCGCCGAGGCTCGGTGGCTCGAGCTCATGGAGGAGGCCGAGGGGGCGGGCTGATCCCGGCGACCGAGCGGGCCGGCTGTCTCAGTCGACGCAGCCGTTCACGGCCGCGATCAGGCCGACCGTCCGTGGGTCGCCGGCGAGGTTCTGCTGCATCTGGTTCATCACGTACCCGAACGCGATGCCCTTCTCGGGGTGCGCGAAGCCGAGCGAGCCGCCGGCGCCGGAGTGCCCGAAGGCACCGGGCCCCGACATGGGCGAGAACGCCGAGGACGTCATGAACCCGAGCCCGAACGTCGACGGCACCATCAGCACCTTGTCGGGGCCGTCGGACTGCACGGTCCTGGCCGCGTCGACGGTGGGGGCGTCGAGGATCCGCACGCCGTCGACCTCCCCGATCAGGCCGGCGTACATCCGTGCGAGCGACCGGGCCGTGGTGATGCCGCTGGCCGCGCCGATCTCGGCCGCGTGGACCGCACGATCGTTGTAGTTGAACGGTGGCTTGGTGAGCATCAGGGCCCGGTTGCCGAGGGCGTCGGGGTCGCGGAAGTTGCGGATCATCTGCTGGATCTCCTCCGGCAGTGACTCCACGTCGAGCTCCTCCGACAACGACGGCGGCGTCAGCTCGATCAGCCGGCTCACGCGGAATTCCTGATCCTCCGGCAAGCCGATCCAGAACTCGAGCCCGAGCGGCGCGGCGATCTCCTCGGCGAAGAACCTGCCGAGCGACCTGCCGCTGACACGGCGGACGACCTCGCCCACGAGCCAGCCGTAGGTGAGGGCGTGGTACCCGTGCGCCGTCCCGGGCTCCCAGTAGGGTCGCTGCGCAGCCAGCGCCGCCACGATCGGATCCCACGCGAGCGCGTCCTCCGGCGAGGGCGCGGGGTCGACCGTGGGCAGGCCGCTCTTGTGGCAGAGGAGCCAGCGCACGGGGATGTGCTCCTTGCCCTCGGCGCCGAACTCGGGCCAGTAGTCGACCACCGGCGCGTCGAGGTCGAGCTCGCCTCGTTGGGCTAGCAGGAGCGCGCAGATCGCGGTCGCACCCTTGGTCGTCGAGAACACCAGCTGCAGCGTGTCCTCGGTCCACGGGCGTCCGGTCGTCGCATCGGCGGTCCCGCCCCACACGTCGACGACCTTCTCGCCGCGCACGTAGAGCGAGAACGCCGCGCCCACCTCGCCGTGCTGCTCGAAGTTGGCGGCGAACGCGTCCTTGACCGCCTCGAACCCGCTGGCTACGTCGCCCGAAATCTCGACCATCTCGTCTCCCCCTTGTGCCTGCGGCAGTCTCCTCGGTTCGCGTCGAGATGCGCCACCCGCGGCGTTTGCCCGATCAGATCTCGATGTCGGCCGCGTCGGGGGTGTCGAGGCCGCCGGGCAATGTGTCGAACACCGCCGGTGGCTCGCGCCACGCCGGCTCGGGCGCGCCTCGGCGGGCCGCCTCGATCGCCCGCCACACCCGTTGCGGGGTGCACGGCATGTCGATGTGGCGCACGCCGAGATGGCTCAGGGCATCGATCACGGCGTTCTGCACCGCCGGGGTCGAGCCGATCGTGCCCGACTCGCCGATGCCCTTCGCGCCGAGCGGGTTGAGGGGAGTGGGCGTCTCGGTGTTGGTCGCCTCGAAGGTGGGCAGCTCCGCGGCGCTCGGCATCGCGTACTCGGCCAGCGTCGACGTGAGGGGGTTGCCGTCGTCGTCGTAGACCATCTCTTCCCACAGCGCCTGCGCCGCGCCCTGGGCGATGCCGCCGTGCTGCTGCCCGGCGACGATGAGCGGGTTGAGCACGCGACCACAGTCGTCGACGGCGACGTGGCGGACGAGCTCGACGGCGCCGGTGTCGGTGTCGACCTCGACGACGGCGACATGCGCGCCGAACGGGAAGGTGGCGCCCTCCTGCACGAAGTCGACCGCGGCCGCGAGTGACTCGCCCCGGGCGGTGGCCGCGGTCGCGAGGTCGTGCCAGCCGAGGGCGGTCGCGGGCACGCCGGCGACACCGACGCGACCGTCGTCGGTGACCACGATGTCGTCGGGGGAGGCCTCGAGCAGGTCGGCGGCGAGGCGGCGCGCCTGCGCGAGCACCTCGTCGGTCGCCTTGCCCACGGCGTTGCCGCCGAGCTGCAGCGAGCGCGAGCCACCCGTGCCGCCGCCCCTCGGCACCTCGGCGGTGTCGGACTGGACGAAGCGGATCGAGTCGATCGGGATGCCCAGGCGGTCGGCGACGATCATCGCGAACGACGTGGCATGCCCCTGGCCGTGGGCCGACGTGCCCACGCGGATGGTGGCGGTGCCGTCTTCGTGCACGTCGACCGACGCGAACTCGCCGGCGCCTCCGCCGCCGGTGACCTCGACGTAGGCGGCCACACCGATCCCGAGCTGGCGGACGTCGCCGCGCTCGCGCCGGGCGGCCTGGTCGGCGAGGAGGTCGTCGTAGCCGGCGAGCGCGGTCGCCTCGCGCAGCGCCAGGTCGTAGTCGCCGACGTCGTACCGCGTGCCCATCACGGTGGTGTAGGGGAACTGGTCGGGTGCGATCAGGTTGCGGCGCCTCAGCTCGACCGGGTCGATGTCGAGCTCGTCGGCGGCGAGGTCCATCATCCGCTCGAGCATCGCCGCCGCTTCCGGCCGGCCGGCACCGCGAAAGGCGCCCATGGGCGTGGTGTTGGTGAGGGCGACCGCGCAGTCGTAGGCGATCTTCGGGATGCGGTACACGCCCTGGGCCATGCTGCGGGTCGAGCCGAGGGGGAGGCCGCCGCCGAAGCCGCCGTACGCCCCCGCGTCACCCACGACCCGGCACCGCATCCCGACGATCTCGCCGCCGGTGGTGAACCCCGCCTCGACGTACTGGATCTGACCTCGGCCGTGGGGCATCGCCACGAGGTTCTCCGAGCGCGTCTCCACCCAACGCACCGGCCGCTCGAGCCGGCGGGCGGCGGCGATCGCCACGGCGTGCTCGGCGGCGATGCCCGCCTTGCTGCCGAACGCTCCGCCGACGTGAGGGGCGATCACGCGGAGCTCGCCGCGGTGGAACCCGAACAGGCGACCGGCCAGCCGGGCGAACAGATGGGGCATCTGCGTCGACCCGTAGATCGTCATGAGCGGACCGCCGGCCGCCGTTCCCTCGGGCGCCGGGATGGCCGCGATGGCGTTGCCCTCCATCGGCATGACCGCGACGCGCTGGTTGACGAACCGGCCCCGCACGACGACATCCGCCCCGGCGAGGGGGTCGGGATCGTTGCCAGACCGGATGCTCGCCGCGAGGTTCGACCCGATGGCATCGAACTGCACGGGGGCGCCCGGCGCGAGCGCGGCCTCGGGATCGACGGCGGCGGGGAGCGGGTCGTAGTCGACGATGACGGCCTCGGCGGCGTCGAGAGCGGCGGCCTTCGTATCGGCGACGACGGCGACGACGGGCTCGCCGACGAACCGCACCCGGCCGTCAGCGAGGGCGGGCCGCGCGCAGGCGTCGTTGAGTGCGGCGCCGAACGAGTGGAACGGCGGAATCCCGAGGTCGGCGGCGGTGAGCACCGCGGCGACACCGGGCGTCTTCTCGGCCTCGGCCGTGTCGATCGCGGTGATGGTGGCGGAGGCGAACGGCGAGCGCACGAAGGCGAGGTGGAGCAGCCCGTCGACGCGCAGGTTGTCGATGAAGGTGCCGCGTCCGAGCAGCAGCTCGGGGTCTTCCACGCGGCGGACGGCGTTTCCGAGGATGGAGCCGGGCATCGGGCGGACTCTACGGGAGGCGCCGGTACTGTGGCGCCGGCGCTTGGCGGCGGCCCGTTCCTTCGACTCGAGGAGAGACGTTGCTGTCGTACGGCCAGGCGATTGCCATCGGACTGCTGCAGGGGGTCACCGAGCTCTTCCCGGTGTCGAGCCTCGGACACTCGGTGCTGGTACCGGCATGGTTCGGGTGGACGTCGCTCGTGAAGGCGCAGTCGGCCGGCGAGTCGTTCTACCTGGCCTTCGTCGTCGCCTTGCACGTCGCCACCGCGCTCGCGCTGCTCGTCTACTTCCGCGCCGAGTGGGTCCGGATCATCCGAGGGTTCTTCCGGACGCTGTCGACGCGGCGGGTCGAGACCGCCGACGAGCGCCTGGCCTGGCTGCTCGTGGTCGCGACGATCCCGGCCGGGCTGACGGGCCTGCTGTTCGAGCACGCGCTGCGGACGCTGTTCGCCAAGCCGCTGGCGGCCGCGGTGTTCCTCGCGCTGAACGGTGTAGTGCTCCTGCTGGGCGAGTGGTACCGGCGTCGTGCATCGGTGCGGGCGCTCATCGCCACCCACGAGACCGCACGGAGCGAGGCCGAGGAAGGCCGCCGGCTCGACACGCTCGAGGTCAAGGAGGCCGCCGTCGTCGGGGTCGCGCAGATCGGTGCGCTGTTCGCCGGCATCAGCCGCAGCGGCATCACGATGGTGGCGGGCCTGGTGCGGGGTCTCGACCACGAGGATGCGGCGCGGTTCTCGTTCCTGCTGGCGACCCCCATCATCCTCGCCGCCGGCGTCTACAAGATCCCCGACCTGCTCGGCCCGCTCGGCGACGGCGTCCGCCCCCAGGCGCTCGTGGGTGCGGTGTTCGCCGGCGCCGCCGCCTACCTCTCGGTCCGCTTCCTCGTGCGCTTCTTCGAGACCCGCACGCTCACGCCGTTCGCGGTCTACTGCCTGATCGCCGGCGTGATCTCCATCGTGCGCTTCGCCTGAGCGGGTCTCCGAGCGCATCGCGCGGCACCGACGTCCCGCCGATACGGGACCTTCAGCCCTGCCGTTCGGCCTCCCCGCAGCACCACCCTCGTCGGAACGCGTCGCGCGCGGAGGCGTTCGTGCGCCGTAGGAGAGAGGGGCACCCGATGCCGATGAACGTCAAGCCGATCCCGACGCTCGACGACCGCATCAACGACATACGCATGCGCACCGCGCAGATCGTCAACGAGGACATACTTCCCAACGAGGACAAGCTGTGGGCGTGGCGACGCAACGGCGAGGTCTCCGACCACCAGCGTCGTGAGGCCCACGAGCTGCGCGAGAAGATCAAGGCCAAGGTGTGGGAAGCGGGCCTGTGGGCACCGCACCTCCCCAAGGAGTACGGCGGCATGGGCCTCGACTTCCTCGCCCACGCCTACATGAACGAAGTGCTGGCGTACGCGATCGGGGCAGCCTCGCTGTTCGGCGTGGTCGCGCCCAACTCCGGGAACCAGTCGATCCTCGTGAAGTACGGCACCGACGACCAGAAGCAGAAGTGGCTCCTGCCGCTCATCGAGGGCCGGATGGAGTCGGGGTTCTCGATGACCGAGCCGGAGAACGCGGGCTCGGATCCCCGGTCGCTCAAGACGACCGCCACCCGTGACGGCGACTCCTGGGTGATCAACGGTCACAAGTGGTTCACGTCGAACGGCATCGACGCCGACTTCTTCATCGTGATGTGCCGCGTCGACGACCCGACCGGCGAGTCGCGCAGCGGCGAGATGGTGCAGATCATCGTGCCGACGGCCACGAAGGGCGTGAACATCGTCCGCGGGATCGGCGTGTGGGGGCACCCGACCTCCGACCACTGCGAGGTCCTGTACGAGGACGTGCGGGTGCCGGTCGAGAACACGCTGGGCAAGGTCGGGGAGGGCCATCAGGCCGCCCAGGACCGGCTCGGCGCCGGTCGCATCTTCCACTGCATGAACTCGGTCGGGCAGATGTGGCGGGCGTTCGATCTGATGGTGGAGCGGGCCCTCACCCGCGAGGTGCACGGCGGCCTGCTGAAGGACAAGCAGTTCATCCAGGGCTTCATCGCCGACAGCTACATCGACATCCAGGCTGCCCGGCTCATGACCATCCATGCCGCCGAGAAGATCGACGAGGGCCTCCAGGGCGCCCGCACCGACATCTCGGCGATCAAGGTGTTCGTGCCCGAGGCCTATCACCGGGTCGTCGACCGGGCGATCCAGGTGTGGGGCGCCGCCGGCATCTCCAACGACCTGCCCCTCAACGGAATGTACCACGCGGCGCGGACCCTGCGCATCGCCGACGGCCCCGACGAGGTCCACAAGATCCTCATCGCCAAGAACGTCCTCGCCCGCTACGACCACGGCGAGTCCTGGGACTTCGGCAACTGACGACGGCAACGCGTGCTGTTGAGGGCCGCACCCGAAAGGGTGCGGCCCTCTTTCGCGTCTCGCGACGGCAGCGCCGCGCGACACGGCCCGGCGTCGGTGACGCCGGGCCGTGTGCGGGGGGCCTTGGGAAGCTGGCTGGAGCGTCAGCTCACTTGGCCAGCCAGACGTTCCACATCAAGACGACGCTCTGCTCCACGCCGGTGCCCTTCGCACCATCGGGCAGGGTCCACGTGAGCAGGCCCCGCACCTTGGGCTGGGTCAGCGCCGCGGTGGCGGTGTAGCCGGTGTAGGTGGCCGGCACCTGGTCGGCGAAGATCGACATGACCTTCTCGTAGGCGTCGTAGCGGGTCTTGAAGTCGGCGCTCTCGCGGCCCGCCTTCAGCGCCTGCTGCAGCTCCGGCGTGCTGAAGTTCGTGACGTTCGCCGCGTTGCCGTTCGGGTCGCTGAACGAGTTGAACAGGATGGCGTCGGGATCCGCCTGGCCGCCGAGCCGCCAGCAGGCCGCCTGGAAGTTCGCGGTGGTGTAGGGCGGCGACCCGACAGCGTTGTTGATGTGCGTCGCCTGCTCCACCTGCTTCAGGTCGAGCTGGAGGCCGACGGCCTTCGCCTGCTCCTGGTAGGCCTGGGCCAGCGCGATCAGTGACGGGTCGGGCGGGCAGTTGTACTGGAACGTCACCGGGTCGCCGACCTTCTTGCCGTCGGAGCGCTTCGGGTCGTTCATGTACGACTGGACGAGCTCCTTGCCCTTGGCCGGGTCGTTCGTGGGCCAGGCCGCCGCGACCTTCGCCGAGTACCACGGAGAGTCCTTCGAGAAGTACTGCGTGGCCGTGGGGGAGATGCCGGCGCCGCCGAGCACCTGGACCAGTGCATCCTGGTTGAGCGAGTACGCGAACGCCTTGCGGATGCGCACGTCGTCGACCGGCGGCGACGCCACGTTGAAGATCGTGCTGCCGGTGTTGTTGCCGATGAACTCGTAGCGCTTGATGCTGTCGCCGGCGTCACGCGCCTGCTTGACGAACTCCTGGCGGAGGGTGTGGCTGATGTCGAGCTCGCCGGTCTTCAGCGAGGCGAGTCGAGCATCCTCGTCGGGGATCGGCCGGAACGTGACCTGGTCGAGGTGCGGGAAGCCCTTGCGCCAGTAGTTGGGGTTCTTCTTGACGATGAGCTTCGAGTCGCGCTCCCACGAGTCGAACATGAAGGGCCCGGTGCCGACCGGGTGCGCCGACACGTCCTTGCCCCACTTCTGCGCGTTCTGCGGCGACCACGGCATGCCCATGTCGAGCACGAGGAGGTCGGGGAACGGGCCGAACGGACCGCTGAGCACGTAGGTGACGGTGAGGTCGTCGACGACCTTCATCTCGGTGATCGGCTTCGCCGCCGACGCGCAGCGTGACGTCGGCGCCTTGATGCCGTTGTCGAAGTTGTCCTTCAGCACGGACGCGTTGAGGGGCGTTCCGTCGGCGAACTTCACGTTCGGGCGGAGCTTGAGCGTCCACTGGGTGAGGTCGGCGTTGGGGGTGAGCGACTGGGCGAGGAACGGCTCGATCTTGCCGGTCGCCGTGCGCGACATGAGCGGGTCGTAGATCGCCATCATCACCATCGTCCCGGCCTCGGAGTGCGAGTCGACGCAGGGCTGCCAGCCCGCGCTCTCGGCCTCGAGACCGACGTTGATCGAGCCGCCGTCGACGGGCGTGCCCTCGTCGGCGACCGTCGTCGGAACGACGCCGCGGGCCGATTCTCCGGACTTGCCGCCGCCGCCGCAGGCGCCGGCGATCAAGGCGACGGCCAATCCGACGGCGAACATCACCAGCGTGGTTCGCCTCCGACGTGCAGTGGACATCAGGTCCCCCTGTGACGGCGGAAGGCGGAGGCCGCCGGGCGGTGGTCGCCGCGCCTTCCGCGTGGTTGAGGTAGAGGGTCCGTTTTCGAGGGGTCCTGTTACCAGGGTCGTTCGGCCCTGGGGCCAGGACGATCGGCCCGCGCGTCACGGGCGAATGGCAGTACCTGGCGGGAGCCGCGCGTCGTGCGCGAGTGTGACGGCGGCGACGCCCGACCGGGGCGTCATCGAGACGGAGGCGCCATGTCCGACCGCGTGAAGGTGACGATCGACGGCGGCGTCGCGGATGTCCGTCTCAACCGCGCCGACAAGCTGAATGCGCTCGACCCCGCGATGTTCCAGGCGATCGTCGAGGCCGGCGAGACCTTGAAGGGCGAGGCGGGCGTGCGCGCCGTGGTGCTCTCGGGGGAGGGCCGAGGGTTCTGCGCCGGCCTCGACTTCTCGAGCTTCCAGGCGATGGCGGGCGATGCCGCCCCCGACCGCGGCGAGACGCAGACGGCGCCGCGGTCGGGTGACTCGTCGATCCTGTCGACGAGCGATCGCATCACCCACCTCGGGCAGCAGGCGGCGTGGGTCTGGGCCGAGCTGCCAGTGCCGGTGATCGCCGCCGTGCATGGCGTCGCCCTCGGCGGCGGGCTGCAGGTTGCCCTTGGCGCCGACATCCGGATCGTCGCCCCCGACGCCCGGTTGTCGGTGCTCGAGGTGCGCTGGGGGCTGACGCCCGACATGACGGCGACGTGGTTCCTGCCCCGCCTCGTCGCGCCCGATGTCGCCAAGGAGCTCACGTTCACCGGGCGGATGGTGAGCGGCGAGGAGGCGGCGCGCATCGGCCTCGCCACGAAGGTGAGCACCACCCCGCTCGACGACGCGCTGGCGCTCGCAGCCGAGATCGCCTCCAAGAGCCCGCACGCGATCCGAGGTGCGAAGCGCCTCATCGACGCCTCGCTCGGACGCTCCGCCGCCGAGCAGTTCGCCGACGAACGAGCGACGATCGGCTCGCTCATCGGCAGCCCCAACCAGGTCGAGGCGGTCAAGGCCTACTTCGAGAAGCGTGACCCCGCCTTCGCCGAGGTCGACTGAGGCGATGCGGTTCGGGATCGACGTCGCGCAGCAGCGGATGCCCTGGGACGAGGTCGTCCGCAGGGTGCAGTTCGGGGAGGCGCTCGGCTTCGACGGAGCGTGGGGTTTCGACCACTTCCAGCCGATGTACGGCGAGGGGCCGGGCGAGGCGTTCGACGGGATGACCACCCTCGCCGCGCTCGCCGGTCAGACCGACCGCATCCGCCTCGGGCTCCTCGTGACGGGCGTGACGTACCGCCACCCGGCGATCCTCGCGTCGCAGGCGCTCACGATCGACCACGCGTCGCACGGTCGCCTCGAGCTGTCGCTCGGTGCGGCTTGGTTCGAGCCCGAGCACCGCGCCCTCGGCGTCCCGTTCCCGTCGACCGCCGAGCGGTTCGACCTCCTCGAGGACGCGCTCGAGATCGTCACGCGGCTGAGCACGGGAGAACGCGTGTCGTACGACGGACGGGTGGTGTCGCTCCGCGACGCGCAGATGCAGCCTCTGCCCGTGCAGCGGCCGCACCCTCCGATCTGGATCGGCGGCAACGGACCGCGGCGCACCCTTCCGCTCGTCGCCCGCTACGCCGACGTCTGGCACGGCTTCGGTACACCCAACTCGCTGCGGCCCAGCATGGAGCGGCTCGACGAGCTGACCGCGGCGGCCGGCCGCGATCCGGCATCGATCCTTCGGGCTGCTTCGCTCTCGCTGTCCGACGACTTCAACACCATCCGCCGCTACCTCGCGAAGTGGCGCGACGGTGGCTGGGGCTACCTCGTGTGCGGCTGGCCGGAAGAAGGCTATGCACGTGTCGAGCAGTTCGCGACCGACGTCATGCCGGAGTTCGCCTGACGCGCGCCCGCCGGCGGATGCGCGCGTGTCGACTGCGAGACTGGTGACCGACGATGCGACTGGTCGGCGTGCTCCTCGTGTGTAGCGGCACCCTCGTCGCGACGTGGGTCGGCTTCATCGTGGCGCTGGCCGTCTTCCGGCCCAAGGGCATCGATGTCTCGGAGGCGAAGCGGATCCTTCCCGACATCGTCCGCCTCCTCCGCTCGCTCGCTCGTGACCCGTCGACCTCTCGCACCGTGCGTCGCCGCCTCTCACTGCTGCTCGCGTATCTCGCGCTGCCGGTCGACCTCGTGCCCGACTTCATACCGGTGCTCGGGTACGCCGACGACGTGATCATCGTCGCCCTCGTGCTCCGCTCCGTCGTTCGCCGCGCCGGACCGACGACCATCGAACAGCAGTGGACGGGAACGCCCCGCGGCCTTGCCATCGTGCGGCGCCTCGGCGGCCTCCGCTGATCCGGGCGGCCGACGACGGGCAGCTCAGGCGGCCCGGACGGTCGCGCCCGCCGGCGTGTGTGGCTGGACCGGCACGGTGCCGTCCCACCAGCGAGCGAGCACCTGGGACGGCCTCTCACCGGCATCGCCGAGGCAGACCACGTCCCACTGCGACGGCACGAGTCGCTCGCCGCTCGTCGTGCGGTCCGCCCACATCGACCACAGCACGCCGCCGAGGGCGCCACCGGCCGCCCCCGCGACGAGCCCGACGACGACGGCCGCCGGTGAGCCGCCGGCGGCACCTGCGAGGAGCAGCGCGGCGATCGCCATCGCGCCGCCGGCGAGACCGGTGACCGCCCCTCGGCGAGCCCGCTCGGCGCGAGCCCGCGCCGGCGAGACGTGCCGAGGCTGCCAGTCGCGGCCGACGACGACAGTGCGCTTCCGCGAGATGCCTTCCTCGTCGAGGCGCGCCACCGCGCGCTCGGCCCGCACGTAGTCGCCGTACGTCGCTGCTCTCGTCTCTCGCATGTCTTCAACCTCGCGTGGGCGGGTCGCGAAGCCGTTACGGCGCGGACGCGAGTCGCCGGCAGTCGGGCGACGTCAGGCGACGAGCGCGGCGTAGTCGCTTCGGGTCGCGGGCCGGTTGAGCAACGAGCCGTCACCTCCCGGGACCTCGATGTCGTGGCCCTCGACGGCGACGTTCACCGAGGAGATGCCGGGCACCGACGTCACCGTGTAGACGAGCTGCGCGACGGCCAGCACCTGCTCGTCGCCGCTCACCCCTGCGAACTCCTGGGAGAGGTTGATCGCGGCGACGCCTTCGTGCGTCGATGCCCCGAGCAGCCGGGTGCCCTCGGCGATCGCGGAGCGCAGGCCCGCAGCGTCGTCACCGCTGCTCGGACCGTCGAGGAGCGTCGTCACGGCGTCCTCGACGGACTGGTGCTTCGCCGTTCGCGTCCGGTCGACGAGCCGGCCGTCGCGAACGAGGTAGATGTCGAGGGAGTCGACGGGCGGCTGCACCGACGTGGTCGTCGAGCCCGAGGTCGATGGGAGGCCGGCGTCGGGGAGCCGCGTCGGTGAGCGCTCGGCGGCGATGCCGCATGCGCTCACGGCGAGCAGCACGAGGAGGGCGGCGGCGTGGCCGGCGGCGCGGGAGGGGCGGGTCGTCATCACGTCAGGGAGGGGGTCGCAGGCGGCCGGGCGGCACCGGGCAGGTCGATCACGAATCGAGCGCCGCCACCCTCGGCATCGGTGACGTGCACGGTGCCGCCGTGAAGCGCGATGTGCTCGCGCACGAGGGCCAACCCGAGGCCGCTCCCGTCGGTCGAGGAGCGCTCGCTGCCGGCCGCGCCGCGGGCGAACCGCTCGAAGATGTGGTCGCGCTCGGCCACGGGGACGCCCGGCCCGCTGTCGTCGATCGTGATGGTGCACCCTCCGTCGTCGCCCACCGACACGAGGACGCGACTGACACCGCCGGCGTAGAGGCGCGCGTTCCGTGCGATGTTGCGGACGGCTCGCTCCACCCGCCGGTTGTCGACGAAGGCGAATCGGCCACCCCGCCTCTCGACGGGTGCGTCGGCTCCTTCGGCACGCAACGACGAGCGAACCAGGGTCTCGACGTCGACCTCATCGCGTTCGAGGTCGGCCACGCCGGCGTCGAACCGCGAGATCTCGAGAAGGTCGGACACCATGCGCTCGAAGCGGCGGACCTCGTCGCCGAGCAGCTCGAGGGCGCGCCGGCTCCGTTCGTCGAGCCGGTCCTTCCTCCGTTCCATGACCTGGGTAGCGGACCGCAGCGTCGTCAGCGGTGACCGCAGCTCATGGCTCACGTCGGACGCGAAGCGGGCGTCACGCTCGATGCGCTCGCGCAGGGTCTCCACCATCGAGTTGAACCCGAGCGCGAGCGCGAGGAGGTCCTCGTCGCCGCCCACGTCGAGGCGGGCGGTGAGGTCGCCGCCGGCGATCGTCGCCGCCGTTCGACCGACGTCGGTGAGAGGTCGCAGCACCCGGCCGCTGCCCCACACCCCGACCGCGGTCGCACCGGCGACCATCACGAGCGCGGCACCGCCGAGGGACCACGCGAGGATCGTCAAGGCGCGCGTCACATCGGTGAAGGGGAACACCTCGAAGTACGCATCGTCGGACTCGAGCGGAACGCCGACGATCACTGCGGCGCCGGACGGCGTGGCGACTCGCTGGCGCGCCGCGACGTGCTCGGCGATGACGATGCGCGACAGGCGTTGGGGGATGAGGTCGGTGTCGGCGCCCAGCGTCGTCGACGACCATCGACCGTCGTGGAACAGCAGCGACCGGCTGCTTGCCGGCGTCTGCAGCGACGCGAGCAGGCGGCCGACGTCGGGGTTGTCGGAGCGGATGACGTTGCGCACGAGCCGAGCGTTCGCGCGGGCCTGGCGCACGGCGGAGGCTTCCCGCTGGTGGATGAGGAAGCTTCGCGTGGACGCGTAGGTCAGCCCCGCGATCCCGACCCCCAACGCGAGCGCACCGCCGGCGAAGGAGGCGACGACCCGGGTGCGTAGGCGACGCCGCCACCGCGACATGTGCGGCTCCGGCTGCTACCGCACCGCGCGGTAGCCGAGACCGCGCACGGTCACGATGTGCTGGGGCTCGGTCGGGTCGTCCTCGATCTTCCGCCGCAAGCGGTGGACATGGGTGTCGACGATCTTCCCGTCACCCGCGTAGGCGTAGCCCCACACGGTCTCGAGGAGCACGTCACGCGTGAACACCCGCCCCGGGCTCGCCGCCAGCTCGCACAGCAGCAGGAACTCGGTCTTGGTGAGCGAGAGGAGCTCGCCGGCCTTGAAGACCACGCCGGCGTCCGGGCGGATCTCGAGATCGCCGAGCACGATCGTTTCGACCTCCGGTCGGGTCCGGCCCGTCCGGCGAAGCAGGGCGCGCACCCGCGCCACCAGCTCGTCGGGCTCGAACGGCTTCGTGACGTAGTCGTCGGCGCCCGCCTCGAGGCCGGCCACGACGTCGTAGCTGTCGGCCCGCGCGGTGAGCATGAGGATGGGGACGTCCGAGGTGCGGCGCAGCGCCCGGCACGTCTCGAACCCGTCCATCCCGGGGAGCATCAGGTCAAGCAGCACGCAGTCGGGCGCGTGCGCCGAGCAGGCGTCGACACCGGCCTCGCCCGTCCGCTCCTCCGCCACCTGGAAGCCCTCGTCCTCGAGCACGAAGCGGGTGGTCTCCCGAATGCGGTCGTCATCCTCGATGAGCAGGACGTGCGCCACCCGACCATCCTCGCAGTCGCGCGGCGCGAACTCGACGGACGAGCGGTCGCGGTTGCGTTACGACCGGCGGGGCGCCGGTCGTCACGGCATCGCGACCACGACGACACGGGGCCGGCAACTCGGCTGAGCACACTTGCCGGCATGACGATGCAAGACGTCTCGAACTCGCCGGTTCATGTGGTGCGCCCGATCGGTGACCTCGACGCCGTTCGTGCCGCTGCGGCCCGCAGCGAGTTCGCGGCGATCGCGGACGGCCGGCGGGTCGCGCTCGACCTCTCGGCGGTCCCGTTCATCGACTCGTGCGGACTGGGAATGCTGCTGGCCGGGGTGCGGCGCATCCGGGAGGCCGGCGGCGACGTCGTCGTCGTCGACCCTCGCCCGGCGGTGCACCGGGTCCTGCACACCTGTGGTCTCGAGCGGGTCGTACCGATCCTCTGCGGGGTCGACTCCGCGGCGATCCTTGCGCACTTCGACGCGGTCGACGCGACCGGCCGCGACGCGTAGCCACCGCGTCGCGGCCGGATCGTCATCGGAACGCGACCCGAGCGGGGGAGGGTGGCGCCGTGGCTGAACCGCACGGGGAACCGACGTTCGAGCTGACGGTGCGTGCCGATGGCGACAACCTCGTGATCTCACTGTCGGGGGCGGTCGACAGTGAGGCCGGACGCTGTGTACGGGAGGTGTGCTCGGCGGCCCGCCGCCTCGGCATCCCCCATCGCGTTGCCGTCACCGAGCGGGACGGCACCGACCGCGCCTGACCACGAGTCCGCCTCGTGGACCGCGTGCAGCGCGCTGCCGCGCGCTGTACGTTTCGGCCGCCGTGGCAAGGCTGCCTTGGCGGGCGGCGCGTCAGGATGGGAGACCGCATGACCGCTCTCTCGAAGTGGCGAGGTGCCGCACTCACCGGCGCCGCGTTGTTGGGCACCGTCGCACTCGCCGTACCCTTTGCCAGCACCGGTGCCGCCGCACCGGCGTCGGCCACCAACACGAACGTCACCGGAGGGCACGCCTACGTGCGGGTCGACGGCGGCACCGACCCGGTGATCTCGCGGTGCTCGACCGACAACCGGCCGCAGAACGAGACCTCGCTCGCCGTCGATCCCACGAACGGCGACTACCTCGCCGCCGGCGCCAACGACTACTGCGCGACGCCGGTCGCCGGCGACGCATGGGAAGGGCTCTACGTGTCGACCGACGGCGGCCGGAGCTGGGCGCTGACGCTCGTTCCCGGCTACCCCGGCGACACCTCCGCGCAGGGGTTGGCGTCGCCGCTGCACGGCCTGGTCGGGGCGACGGGCGATCCATGGGACGCGTTCGACTCGCACGGCAACCTCTTCGTGATGGGGAACGCCTTCAACCGGTCGAGCCCGCAGAACGCGTCGGTCTGGGTTGCGACGTTCCACCGCAAGGCCGCGCCGGCCGCGGGAGCCTTCCCGTACGACTACGTCGGCACGACGATCCTGGCGCAGGGGGTACCGGCCGCGGCGGGGCCGTTCAACGACAAGGTCGCGATGACGGTCGACAACTCGGGAGGTCCGACCGACGGCTACGTGTACGCCGCATGGAGCCACTTCCAGGGCAACGGCAACGTCAAGATCGAGACGGCGGTGTCCCGCGACCACGGCCGCACGTTCAGCAACCCCGTGATCGTGAGCCAGACCACCGGTGACAACCAGTTCCCGGACCTGACCGTCACGCCGTCAGGCCAGGTGTTCCTGGTGTGGCGCACGTTCGCCGGCCGTGTTCCGAAGCAGGACAGCGCGGTGTACGTGACGTCGACCGACGGCGGTGCAACCTGGTCGATGCCGGCGACCATCACCACCTTCACCCCGTACGACAAGAGCGACGTCTACGGCACGCCGGCCGCGGCCCAGGCCGCGAGCGAGTCGGGCGCGCCCGACTCCGTCGAGGGCGAGGACGCCGGCAACGCGCGTGACTGTGGCGATGCCCCGTACACCTGCACGAGCGGCTACACGTTCTACCGTGACGACAGCCAGGTGCGGATCGCCTCCGATGCCAGCGGTGTGTACGTCGTGTTCAACGAGCTCGTGAACGCGCACGCGACGGGCACGTCGTACTCGCCCGGCGGCGCGAGCCGAGTGGCGATGTGGCGCTTCGACGGCCGGCGGTGGCAGTCGGCGGGCCTGGCCGACGACTACCGGCAGAACGGCGTGTCGTGGGGTCACCAGACGTTCCCGACGGTCGCCGCGTCGAACGGGACCGTGACCGTCGGTTGGATCGACAGTCGCGTCGACTCGTGCTTCAGCCAGGACCGCCCCGCGGGCAACTGCGCCGACGGGTCGGCGCCGCGCCGCGGGTCGGTGACGACGTTCGTGCAGACCTGGCGCGCCGGCGCGTGGGGTTCGTCGCGCCAGATCGCCGGTACGTCGTGGAACCCGAACTGGGAGCAGTTCGGTGGCCGGACGGTCCCCTTCTACGGCGACTACATCACGGTGTCGTCCGGTGGCGGGTCGACGTACATCGACTGGACCGACAACCGCGACGTCGCCGGGGCTCGGTCCGATGCCGACGAGGACGCCGACGGCAACGACGTCGCCGGTGACCCGCATGTCGGCGGTGCGTGCACCGACTACAGCAGCACCTGCTTCGATCGCACCGGCGGTCTCGACCAGAACCTGTACCTGGCAAAGGTGTAGTGACGTGGGCGGTGGCGCCGCGGCGGCGGCGCCACCGGCCTGGCGTTCCGCCGACGGCGCGGAGCGTGTGATGCTGACGCGCGAGGACCGCGCGTCAGCATCACCGGCGGATGCGAGCCGGACTCGCAGGTGACGCTCCATGTGGAGGAGACCGGCCCGTGACCTGCGGCGTTGTGAGGCGAGATGAGAGTGAGGTGAGAGCGGGCGACGAGAATCGAACTCGCGTTCTCAGCTTGGGAAGCGATTACGCCCGGATCTGAGCGGATGCCTGCGGACGAATGTGCTGGTCACGCGTGGTGCACGGACTGCAGTGGACGAGTGCGAGGGACGGCGGATGCCGGATGAATGCCGGATGGCGAGCGTGATGAGCACCTTGGCGCGCGTTGGCTGTCCTACCGTCGCGCACAGTGAGCCCAACCCCTGCGGAGTCCGAAGTTGAGCGCCTGCTTCAGGCTGCTGCGAACGACCCGGTGCAACGCCCCGCGTTCAATGAGGCACTACTGCGAAGCGACGTGTACGTGCTCGGCGTCGTCGAGGGCGACATCGTCGGAGGAGTTGCGCGAGAAGGTGCATCGGTACGGCTGGCAACAACCGCTGACGACGAAGGTCCGCTGACCCCTTTCTTCACCTCGGAGGACGCGCTTCAGCGCTACCTCCGCTCACGCACCGGGTCCGATAACCGATTCATCCGTCTCGCATGTCGGGCGTTTCTTGAGATGACGAAGGGTTCGCGTCTCGCACTGAATCTCGGCTCGGACTACGGGAAGTT
>DATAKR010000177.1:0-17543 GCA_036261495.1 Acidimicrobiales bacterium
GTTCCGCTCGACCGGCGCCACGTTCCCGTCGGGCGCGCACGTGTGCGTGGTCGAGGTCGACACCGAGACGGGCAAGGTCGAGGTCGTCCGGTTCGTGGCGTGCGACGACGCGGGGCGCATCCTCAACCCGCTGATCGCCGAGGGGCAGGTGCACGGCGGCGTCGCCCAGGGGATCGCTCAGGCGCTGCTCGAGGAGATGCAGTACGACGCCGACGGCAACCCGGTCACGGGCAACCTCGCCGACTACGCCTTCATCACCGCGGCCGAGCTGCCGAGCATCGAGACGGTCCATCTCGAGACGCCGACGCCGCTCAACGAGCTCGGCGCCAAGGGGATCGGCGAGTCGGGCACGATCGGCGCCACGCCGGCGGTCCAGAACGCCGTCGTCGACGCCCTCGCTCACCTCGGCATCCGTCACGTCGACATGCCCTGCACGCCCGAGCGGGTCTGGACCGCCCTCACCCGTTCTGCAGGCACTGGCGCGGCCTAGACCCGCGCTCCTGCCTGCAGAACGGAGGAGGTCGGGCCTTGTTAGGGGGTCAGGCCTTCTTCAGGTGCCGCCCCACGAGCAGGAGCAGCCCGATCAGCACCACCACGCCGGCGCCGGTGACCCAGGGCCCGGCCTTCTTGTACGCCTCGCCGAACGCGTAGCCCGCCACCACGACCTCGGCGATCGAGAGAGCGGCGCCGAGCGCATCCGCCAGGACGAACGTCCTCGCGCGCATGTCGCTCGCGCCGGCCGCGGCGGCCACGAGGGTCGACGGGAACGCGGCTAGCCGCCCGAGCACGATCAGCGGCGCGCCCCGCTTCTCGAGGACCTCGCTGACCGACTGGATCTTCTCGTGGGGCAGCAGGCGGCGCGACCAGCGCGGCAGTCCCTCACCCGTCAGGATCTGTTCGTGGTACGCCCGGCCGATGAGGAAGAAGAGCCACACCCCGAACACCATGAGCGGCACCGCGGCGGCGACGATCTCGAAGGGGTTGACCTTGCCGCGGCGGAGCAGGAACCCGGCCGCGAGCAGCACGTCCTTGGTCGGGCGCAGGAGCACCAGCACGACGAAGTGCTGCCGGTAGAGGAACGCCGCCAGCGGGATGGCCACGGCCGCGAGCACGGCGCGCGCACCGACCGCGACGAGGAGCGGGGTGCGCACGCGGGCGAGGTCGAAACCCGCGACGGTGGCGGACGGGGCGGCAACGGTGGTGGTGTCGGCGCTCATGACTCGGGTACACCGTTCAGGATGGGACCCGGTGTACCCACCGCCGTGCGGCGCAGACTCGACCCACGCGAAAGGTACGGACTGCGTGTGACGCTGGCGGCCGTCGCCATCGTGCTGGTCGCCGTGCCCTTCGCAACGCTCCTGTTCGAGGTCCTCGCGAAGGGGCCGCTGACCCGGCTCGACACCCGGATCGCCAACCGCCTCAACGACGTCGTCTACCGCTCGCCGGCGGCGGTCCGGATCCTCGAGATCATCAGCTGGATGGGCAAGCCGGTGTCGCTCTGGATCGTCGGCGCGATCGCGGCGGGCTACGTGTGGTGGCGCGGGCGCCACCGTCTCGCCGCGTTCCTCGTCGTCACGCCGGTGGTGGGCGGTCTCATCGACACCGCGGTGAAGATCCTCGTGAACCGACCGCGCCCGCACGTCGACCACCCGATCGCCACCGCGGCCGGCAAGAGCTTCCCATCCGGACACTCGATGTCGTCGACGATCACCTACGGCGCGCTGCTGCTCGTGTTCCTGCCGGCGTTCCGCCGGAGATGGCGGCCCTATGTCGTTGCGGCGACGGTGGTCCTGGTCCTCGCCATCGGCTGCTCCCGCCTGCTGCTCGGCGTCCACTTCCTGTCCGATGTCATCGGCGGGTTCGTCCTCGGCTTGGCGTGGCTCGCGGCCGCGGTCGCCGCCTTCGAGACGTGGCGCGAGGAGGAGGGCCGCCGGCGCACGGACCCGCTGTCGGAGGGCGTCGAGCCCGAGGCCGGGCCGGCGCTGCGAGACGACGCGCCGGTGAGCTGACGCGCTGACGCGCCCGGATCGCGTCCGCGGCCTACGCCGTCCGCCGGCGCTGACGCCGCATCCCGGACGCGAGCACGCGCTGGTACACACCCGCCGGCAGCCGCGAGACGAGGTCGATCGCCTTGGCGTCGGGCCCGACGAGCACCCGCCGGCGGTTGTGCTCGACCGCCGAGAGGATCTGCCGCGCCGCCTTGTCGGGCGATGTCAGGGCGATCTTGTCGAAGTCGGCGCCGGGGTCGGCGGCCATCCCGGCGACGCTCGGATCCATGCGGGCGTGCTTGGCGATGTTGGTCTTGATGCCACCGGGGTGCACGGTCGTGCTCGAGACGTTCGACTCGGCGGCTTCGAGCTCCATCCGGAGGGCGTCGGTGTAGCCGCGCACGGCGAACTTCGACGCGTTGTAGGCGGCCTGGGCCGGCACGCTGATGAGGCCGAACACGCTCGACACGTTGACGATGTGGCCCTCACCCGACGCCTCGAGGTGCGGCAGGAACGCCTTCGTCCCGTGCACGACGCCCCAGAAGTTGATGTTCATCAGCCACTCGAGGTCGTCGTACTTCATCGCCGCGATCGTGCTGGCGAGCGCCACGCCGGCGTTGTTGAACACCAGGTTGACCTTGCCGTGGTCGGCGACCACGCGGTCGGCCCACGCGAACACCTCGCCGCGGGCGGCGACGTCGACGCGGGCCGAGCTGACCTTCACGGCCGCCCCCTCACACTGCGCGACCGTCTCGGCCAGTGCATCCTCGTCGATGTCGCACAGCGCGACATGGGTGCCTCGATCGACGAGCTGGCGGGCGAGTGCTCGCCCGATCCCGGAGCCGGCGCCGGTGACGGCGGCGACACGGCCTTCGAAGCGCTTGATCACCGCGACCGTCCTCAGGACGCGGCGCGCATCGGCGCGGCGTCGGCCGGAGCCGGGTTCGAGAACACCATGGCGGCATCCTCGATCGGGCTCATCTTCAGGGCGCGGTAGTCGCGCAGGTAGCTCTGGTGCACCTGCCACGGCTGGCGCGTGCCCTGCTTGGGGAATCGGTCGGCCGACCTCTGCACGTATCCGGAGGTGAGGCCGAGCAGGGGCGCCGGGCTCACCGACGCGTCGGCGTTGACCGGCATGCACTCGCGCTCACCGGTGACGCGCATGTGGTTGAGGAGGCGGGTCACGTAATCGCACGTGAGGTCGCACTTCAGCGTCCACGAGGCGTTGGTGTAGCCGACGGCGACGGCCAGGTTCGGCACGCCCTCGAGCATCATCCCCTTGTAGACGAGCCGCTCGGCGACGTCGACCTTCTCCCCGTCGACGGTCATCTCGATGCCGCCGAGGAAGAGCAGCTCGAGGCCGGTCGCGGTGACGATCACGTCGGCCTCGAGCTCCCGCCCCGACTCGAGCAGGAGGCCCTTCTCGGTGAACGTGGCGATGCGGTCGGTGACGACCGAGGCGCGCCCGGCCCGGATCGCGGCGAAGAGGTCGCCGTTCGGCACGACGCAGAGGCGCTGATCCCACGGGTCGTAGCGGGGCGTGAAGTGGGTCTCGATGTCGTAGCCCGCGGGCAGCTGCTTCTTCAGGCCGGCGATGAGGATCCGCTTCATGACTCCCGGCCAGCGCCGGCTGAGCTGGTAGGACGCCTGGGTGGTGAGTGCCTTGAACCAGCGGATGGCCGGACCCGACCAGCGGACGGGCAGGATCCGGCGGAGGAGCGCGGCGACCGGATCCTTCGCGGGCAACGACGCGATGTACGTCGGCGACCGCTGCAGCATCGTCACGTGGGCGGCGCGGTCGGCCAGGGCCGGAACGAGGGTGATGGCGGTGGCGCCGCTCCCGATCACGACGACGCGCCGGCCGTCGTAGTCGAGGTCGTCGGGCCAGTGCTGCGGATGCACGATCCTGCCCTCGAAGCGCTCGGTCCCCTCGAAGTCGGGGGTGTAGCCGGCGTCGTAGCGGTAGTAGCCGCTGCAGGAGAAGATGAAGCCCGCCGTGACCTCGACGGTCTCGCCGGTGTCGGTGCGCTCCGCCGTGACGACCCACCGGGCGTCGTCGGTCGACCAGTCGGCGCGGACGATGCGGGTGTTGAACCGGATGTGGCGGTCGATGCCCTCCACTGCCGCCGTCTCGCGGATGTAGTGCAGGATCGACGGGCCGTCGGCGATCGCCTTCTCCCCCGACCACGGGCGGAACGAGTAGCCGAGGGTGAACATGTCGGAGTCCGACCGGATGCCCGGGTACCGGAAGAGGTCCCAGGTGCCACCGATGGCGTCCCGCGCCTCGAAGATCGCGTAGCTCGCCCACGGGCACTCGGCCTGGAGGTAGTGGCCGGCGCCGATGCCCGAGAGGCCGGCGCCGACGACCAGGACGTCGAGGTGCTCGCGTCGCGTGTCGGCACCCGCGGGTTCGTCGGTCACGAGGGTCATGCTGCCGTGCTCCCGGCGAGCTTGTCGTTGAGCGTGCCGTACTCGCCGAAGAGCTTCTCCCTCCATTCGTCGACGAGGCCGTCGGTGTCGCGGTCGTCGGGATGGAAGTCGGGCCGGTCGTAGTCGCACAGCTGGTTCCACAGGTCGCGGGTGAGGAGCGGCGACCGTCGCACCCTCCGCCAGCTGCGCAGGACGTTGGCCGGCCGGTAGGTGGCCCGGTCGCCCAGGAGCGACACGACGATCTGCAGCGCCATCCCGGCGACAAAGCCGTAGCGCAGGAACTTCATGGTGAGCACCCTGGTGCGCTCGCTGCCACCGATCAGCTTGTAGACGTCGAAGGCCACCGCCTTGTGCTCGGACTCCTCGAGGGCATGCCACAGGAACAGGTTCCGCACCTCGTCGTGACCGAACAGGTCGCGCACCTCGGGGTTCGACAGGACGAGCTCGGCGAGCGTGGCGGTGAAGTGCTCGAGCGCGGCCGTGGCCGCCAGGTTGGCCTCGGGCGACATCAACCGCTCCCGGATGGCGAGGCCCTTCTTGGTGAAGCGCTCGAACGTCTTCGTCGGATAGCCGAGCTCGGCCAGCCGGTCGTTGAACATCCGGTGCTCCCGGCCGTGCATGGCCTCCTGGCCGATGAACCCGGCCACCTGCCGCTTCAGCTCGGGGTCTTCGACGCGCTCGCGGAAGTGCCGGACCGAGCGCACGAAGAAGTCCTCGCCGTCGGGGAACACGGCTGAGAGCGAGGCGGCGAGATGGCTGAGGATCAGATCGCCATCCGCGGCGAAGTGCTTGGGAAGCGTGCGGAGCGACTCCTCGAAGGAGATGCGCCGGGTCGGCACCTTGCGCTGCTGATGGTCGCGGGAGGGAGTACTCGACTGGCTCACAGTGACTAGTCTACGACAGGTTGAGGACTTTCCTCAATTCCTCAATTCTGTTATCTTCGTCACTGTGGGCGCGACCAAGGGCGAGCAGACCCGGAAGGCCATCCTGCGCGCCGCCATCGAGCGGTTCGGACGGGACGGCTACCGCGCCACGTCGGTCGCCGACATCGCGCGCGACGCCGGCGTCGGGGGCACGGTCGCGTACGCGTACTTCCCCAACAAGGAGGCGCTGTTCCTCGCGGCCGTCGACGAGGACGCCGCCGCGGTGATGGAGGAAGGCCTCGTCACCATCGCCGACGCGGCGGTGCGCGACTGGCGCCAGACACTGCTGACGACCCTCGTCGCCGCCGTCGAACGTCACCTCCTCGCTCGCCGTCTGCTCGCCGGCCTCGAGCCCGACGTCACCGATCGCGTGCTCGAGATCCCCGCGCTGGCCCAGCTCCGCAAGGCGATCGCCGAGCGGCTCCGCACGGAGCAGGCCTCCGGCGCCGTCCGGGCCGACATCGATCCGGCGAGCATGGCGAACGGCGTGGTCGCCATCGTGCTCTCGCTGCTCATGTCGGTCGTGCAGATCGGCACCGAGGCCGCGGCCACCTACGCCGACGATGTCATCGCGGTCTTCGAGGCGGCGATCGAGCGCGCACCCGGCCCGCCCGGGCGGCGGCGCGGCTGAGGCGCCGGTCAGGCGCTGCAGCAAGCGCACGCGCAACGGCTCCGCCGCACCGCCCCGCGGGTCGACAGGAACGCCGCGGAGCGCGGTCTCGACCCACCCGTCGATCTCGCGCCCCTTGGGTGGGATGTGGCCACCACCTACTGAGCCGACCTCGGAGACTGGGCGCGCTGCGCTCTGTGTTCGATCGGGACGGATTTCGGGGCGCCGACTCTCTGTGGCTCGGGCCGCCACGCGAGTGGGAACGGCCGCCACAGGTCGGGCACCGGGCGGGTTGCCGATGGTATGATGGCCGGTATGACTGCGGCGAAGATCGCGGTGAGCCTCCCCGCCGAGCTCGTCGAACAGGCCCATCGTGCTGTGAGGGAAGGCCGCGCCGCGAGCGTCAGCGCCTATGTCGCTGATGCGATGCAGGAGAAGGCGAAGCTCGACGATCTCGCGTCGATGCTCCAGGAGATGCTGGCCGAGACCGGCGGACCGCTCACCGCGAAGGAACGCAAAGCAGCCGACCGCGCTTTGGGCCGTTGAGCGGCGCGGTCCTCGACACCGGCGCGCTCATCGCGTTCGACCGCAACGACCGTCGCGTCGTGGCGATCGTGGCTCGCGCGCTCGACCACGGTGACGCCCTTGTCGTTCCCGCTGGCGTGGTCGGACAGGCGTGGCGAGACGGCCGAACCCAAGCCCGCCTCGCCCGTCTCCTGAGCTCGCCGGCGTGCGAGATCGTTCCGCTCGACGACCACGGCGCCCGAGCTGCGGGCCAGCTCTGCGGCGCAAGCGGCACCGAGGACGTCATCGACGCGACGGTCGCCCTCCTTGGCCGACAACGCGACATGCGGGTCATCACCTCGAACCCTGCCGACATCCGACGAGTCGACCACCGCCTCGACGTCGTACCGATCTAACCCGCCCTGAGCCGCAGCCTCCCGCGCATCCGTCTCCACGATCCGCGGCACACCAGGGCCACGCTCGCGCTCGTCGCGGGCGTCGACGTCAAGGTCGTCTCCGAGCGGCTCGGGGCACTCGAGCCCGCTCGTCACGTGGCAGACCTACCAGCACGTGATCAAGGGCATGCAGCCCGACGCTCACGCAGAAACCGCAGGCCGCGCAACTCGCTGACCTGCGGTTTCCCTGACGGAGAAGAGCTCGGGGGGGAGGACTCGAACCCCCAATGGCAGGGCCAGAACCTGCTGTGTTGCCGATTACACCACCCCCGAACGGGCTCGGTCAGGGTAGCCGCTCTGCAGGTTCGTCCGCACCTTCTCGATGCCCATCATGTTGCGAAACCCGACGATCCGCCCGAGCGCCACCGCGACCGTCTCGCGAGCGAGGTAGCGCAGCTCGGTGGCGCCGGTGATGGGCGACGTCCGCGTCGGCGACACCCGCGGCCGCAGCCCCAGCTCCTTCGAGATGGCAGCGATCCGGGCGTTGTGGAAGGGGTCCGACACGAGCACCACGTCACGCTTGCCGTCGCGCTTGAGGTACGCCGCCGTGACGGCGAGCGAGTCCCACGTGTTGCGGCCCTGCACCTCCCGCTTGAGGCTCGACTGCGGCACGCCGTACCGCGACGCGAGGTAGTCGGCCGAGACACTCGCCTCCGTGAACCGCGACGAGTCGCTCGGGAGCTTGCCGCCGGTGACCCACACCGTCGGGGCGACGCGCCGCCGGTAGAGCGTCCCCGCGTGGTCGAGCCGGGCCCGCAGCACCTTCGACGGGGTGCCGTTGTACTGCGCCGCACCCAGCACGACGATCGCGTCGGCAGGGGCGACCGGCGAGCCGGCGGCTTCGTCGCGGCGCGCCGCGAGCCACACCTGGGCGAACGTCACCCCCACGTACGCGACGGCGAGGAGCACGACGACGGCGACGACGCGCCGGATGAGCTTGAACACGCGCGCGCGCTACGCGCCGAGGCGGCCGAGGGCGCGCCGGAGCCGCTCCGCGGTGCGCTCCCGACCGAGCAGCACGAGCGACTCGAACAGCGGCGGACCGACGCGGCGACCGGTGACCGCCACGCGCACGGGCGCCTGGGCCTTGTTGAGCTTCATCCCGTTGGCCTCGCCGACCGACTCGAGTGCGTGCTTGAGCGAGTCGGCATCCCACGCCTCGAGATCGTCGAACGCCGCGAGCGTGGCAGCGAGGATCGCGACGGCCGACGTCGTGTCCTTGACCACGACGGCTTCCCACGAGTCGAGCTCGATGACCGGCTCGCGGTGGAGCAGGAAGTCGACCATCGCGACGGAGTCGGGCAGCCGCTCGGCCCGCTCCTTCAGCAAGGGCGCCATGGGCTCGACCACCGTCGACCGCAACCACCCGACCGAGCGCTCGACGAACTCGTCGTCAGAGAGCCGACGGATGTAGAACCCGTTGAACGAGGCCAGCTTCTTGAGGTCGAACGCCGCCGGCGCGCTGTTGACGTCGGCCAGGTCGAACGTGTCGGCCATGGCCCCCAGGCTGGCGAGCTCGTCGCCGAGCTCGCTCGGCGGCGCCCACCCGAGCGTGGCCAGGTAGTTGACCATCGCCTCCGCCAGGTAGCCCTCGTCGCGGAATCCCTCGAGCGCCACCCGGTCACGGCGCTTCGACAGCTTCTTCCGCTGGTCGTTGACGATCATCGGCAGGTGCGCCCACACGGGCTCGGCCTCGCCCAGGGCCTGCCGGATCAGCATCTGCTTCGGCACGTTCGAGAGGTGATCCTCGCCGCGGATCACGTGGGTGATCCGGTCGTCGATGTCGTCGAGGCAGTTGGCGAACACGTACAGGGGCACGCCGTTCGCCCGCACGATCACGAAGTCCTCGATCGTGGCGACGTCGATCTCCGAGGTGCCGCGAATCACGTCGACCCGCGTCAGCGTCCCCTCGTCGGGCACCCGGAAGCGCAGGGCGCGCCCGTCGCCGGGGCCGAGACCGCGGTCGGCGCAGTACGAGTCGTAGCCGGGCGTCTTGATGCCCGCCTCCCGGTTGCGGTGCTGCACGTCGTCGGGCGTGCAGTCGCAGTAGTAGGCCTTGCCGCCCCGGAAGAGCTTCTCGGCCGTGGCGCGGTGAGCGTCGAACGACGCCGACTGGAACTTGGCCGCTTCGTCCCAGTCGAGCCCGAGCCACTCGAGCGAGCGGTAGATCACGTCGACCCACTCAGGGTGGTTTCGCGAGGCGTCGGTGTCCTCGATCCGCAGCAGGTTGGTGCCGCCGTGGTGGCGGGCGAACAGCCAGTCGAACAGCGCGGTGCGGGCGTTGCCGACGTGGAGCCACCCGGTGGGTGAGGGCGCGAAGCGGACGCGAGGCGGCGGGGGCACACGCCGAGGCTAGTGACGATCCGAGGCGGATCCGGTCACGTTTGGCGCCGTTTCGGGGCGGGTACCCGAGGACCGAGCGCCATGAAGCCCATCGCCCCGACGATCGTCGCCACGCTCGCCGCTCCTGCGGCCCGCCGTCGCCGTCCGCGCCGCCGCCCGGCCATCCTGGCGCTGCTCGAGCGGGCCGCCGACGACGAGCTGTTCTGCGAGGCGGCCGGCGACCGCTGCTGCGATTCCCACGCCTGATCACCGCGCCGACGTCGACGCCGTGGTCGTCGGCGGCGGACCCGCCGGGCTGAGCGCGGCGAGCTGGCTCGGGCGCTACCGGCGGACGGTGCTCGTCGTCGACAGCGGGGAGTACCGCAACCGGTGGACCGAGCACGCGCACGGCTACCTCGGGCTCGATCCTGTCGCGCCGTCGGACTTGCGCCGGCGCGCCCACCAGCAGGTGCTCGCCTACCCCACCGTGCGGATCCGACCGGGCCGCGTCGACGACCTCGAGGGTGCGATCAACCGGTTCGACGTGGTCGTCGACGGCGCACCGATCCAGGCGCGGCGCGTCGTGCTCGCCACCGGCATCTCCGACGCCTTCCCCGAGGTGGAGGGCTTCTTCGATCACTACGGCGCCAGCGTGTTCCACTGCTCGAGCTGCGACGGCTACGAAGCCCGGCACAAGGAGGCCGTCGTGCTCGGGTGGGGATCCCACGTCGCCGGCTTCGCGTGCGAGCTGCTCGAGTGGGCCTCGTCGGTCACGGTCGTCACCGAGGGGCGGACCTTCGAGGGCGACGCCGCAGACCGCGCCCGGCTCGAGGCGTCCGGCATCGCGATGGTCGAGGACGATGCGGTGGCGCTCCGAGGATCTCGGGGCGACCTGCGCGGCGTGCGGCTGGCGAGTGGTGTCGAGATCGGCGCCCAGATGCTGTTCTTCAGCATCGCCCACCACCCCCACACCGAGCTCGCCTCGGCGCTCGGGTGCACGCTCACCGACGAGGGCTACGTCGCCGTCGACGCCGAGGGCCACACGTCGGTGGCGGGCGTGTTCGCCGCCGGCGACCTGACGCCGGGCACGCAGCTCGTGGTCATGGCGGCCGCCTCGGGCGCAACCGCCGGGATCCACTGCGCCCTCTCGCTGCGCAGCGCCTGACGGCATCGGGCCTCCGTTGCGGATGCCCGGAGGTCCCGAGGCAGGGGGGCCAAAGGTCCCGAAATGACAGGGCGGTCGTCTCTCGCCCCGCCCGTCGGTTTTCTCAACACTCGTATTGAGAAAACCAGGAGGTTCTGCAATGGCCATGACCGAGGTCCCGCCTCGTGAGCTCCCGCCCGAAGATCGTCCCCCGACCGCCCGCCCTCGGCCCGAGACCGCAGCCGTGCAGGAGAAGACGCTTCCCTTCGGCTTCGTGGCGATCGCCCTGCTCTCGATCATCGCCGTACTCGGCGCCCTTCTCGCCGTCGCCCTCGCGACCGTGCGTCTGAGCGACAAGCCCGCCGCCGCCTCGGGCGCGACGGCGGCCGCCACCGGTGCCACCAAGACCTTCGACATCGAGCTCGGCGACATGTTCGTGAAGCCCAGCTCCATCTCGATCAACGCTGGCGACAAGGTCGTCCTCAACGTGATGAACAACGGGGCGATGCAGCACGACCTCAAGCTCGACGGCAAGACCGGCGTGCCGCTGCTCGACCCGGGCGGCATGGCCACCGCGGATCTCGGCGTGATCACCGCCGACGCGCAGGCGTGGTGCACGCAACCGGGCCACAAGGCCGCCGGCATGATCCTCGACATCAAGGTGAAGGGAGCGCCCGCGGCAGCCGCGGCCACCGCGGCCGCCGCCGCAACGGCGTACGACCCGAAGGACGCCAAGGTCGATTTCAACGCGACGCCGGCCCCCGACTGGAAGCCCTTCGACCCGACGCTCCAGCCCGCACCGGGCGGCACGGTCCACGACGTCTCCTTCGACGCGGTCGACGTGGTGAAGGAGGTCTCCCCGGGCGTGACGCAGCAGCTGTGGACGTTCAACGGCCAGGTTCCCGGACCGATCCTCCGCGGCAAGGTCGGTGACGTGTTCAACGTGACCCTCACGAACAAGGGCTCGATGGGCCACTCGCTCGACTTCCACGCCAGCCAGACGTCGATGAACGTGAACATGCGGACGATCCAGCCTGGCGAATCGCTCGTGTACCAGTTCAAGGCCGACTACGCCGGCGTGTGGATGTACCACTGCGGCACGGCCCCGACGCTGCACCACATCGGCAACGGCATGTACGGCGCCGTGATCATCGACCCGCCCACGCTCGACAAGGTCGATCACGAGTACGTGTTCGTGCAGGCCGAGCTCTACACCGGCCCGCAGGGCCAGCCGGGCGACCTGGCCAAGATGCAGGACAGCAAGTTCGACGCCGTGATGTTCAACGGCTACGTCAACCAGTACAAGTTCGCCCCGATCAAGATCAACGTCGGCGACCGGGTCCGGGCCTATGTGCTCGACGCCGGCCCCAACGAGAACTCCTCGTTCCACATCGTCGGCACGATCTTCGACACCGTCTACAAGGAAGGCGCCTACCGGCTGCAGGCCGGCAACGCCGAGAAGGGCGGGTCGCAGTCGCTCGACCTCCAGCCGGCCCAGGGCGGCTTCGTCGAGTTCACCGTCCACGAGCCCGGCAACTACGCCATGGTCACCCACAAGTTCGCCAACGTCGGGCTGGGCGCGCTCGGCATCTTCCAGGCGGGCGACGCCGGCGCCCCGATGTCGCACTGAGCCCGACCGCACGCAGCGGCTCGGCCCGGTCGACCACATCAGGGGAGGAGCACCGGTGACCACTGAGGACACCGAGCGGAGGGTGGCGTTCGCGATGGCGGACGCCACCCGCCTCCGCGTCCTGCGCCACATCGAAGCCGCGGCGGCCCCGGTCGGCGTGGCCGAGCTGGCGGTCGTCGCCGGCACGTCGACGCAGGCGGTGCGTCGCCACCTCACCGTCCTCGTCGACGCCGGACTCGCCGTCGAGGAGCTCGAGCACCGCACGTCCCGCGGCCGACCCCGGCTCCTGTACCGGGGAACGCGGGACGCCGCAGCGAGCGCGACGGACGCCAGCGCGTACGAACGCCTCGCCGTCCTCCAGGCCACCGCCCGGCGCACGCATCAGCCGCCCCACCTCGTGGGCCGGGCCGAGGGCGAGGCCCTCGCCGCGACGCTCGACGGGGCCGCCGCGTCCGACGCCGTCCTCGCCGTCGAGCGGGTGATGGCCGGCGAAGGCTTCGCGCCGCGAGTCGAGGAGGCCGCCGACGGGCAGACCGTCGACGTCGTCCTCGACCACTGCCCGTTCTCGGCGGCGGCCGCGGTCGATCCCGCCGGCGTGTGCCAGCTCCACCTGGGCATGGCCGAGGGCATCCTCGCTGCCATCGGTGGCGCCGAGCTCGCCGCCCTCGACGTGAACGACGCGGCCGTCGCGGGATGCCGCCTCCGGCTGCAGCGCACCCATGTCCTCGAAGGGCAAGGTAATATGCCTTGACAGGCATATGCCTGACAGAGCATGCTCCCCGGCGTGGCAGCCGTCGCCGTCTTCGAGGTGCTCGCCGAGCCGAACCGCCGGCGGATCCTCGACCTGCTGCGTGAGCGGGAGCGAGCCGTCGGCGATCTCGTCGAGGCGCTCGACGCCGCGCAACCGGCCGTCTCGAAGCACCTGCGGGTGCTGCGCGGCGCCGGCCTGGTCGAGGCCCGCGTCGACGGTCCCCGGCGGGTGTACCGGCTCAGTCCGGAGCCGTTGCGCGAGCTCGACGACTGGCTCGCGCCGTATCGCGCGCTCTGGGACGCGAGGCTCGACGATCTCGGCCGCCACCTCGACCGCATGGCCGGCGATGACGCTCGCCCGGCGAAGAAGAGGAGCAGGCGATGACGACGTATGGAGAGCTGCACGACGAGGACGGCCGGGGTGCGCTGCGCTTCGTGCGCCGCTACCCGCACCCGCCCGAGCGCGTGTGGCAGGCCTTGACGGAGCCCGAGCACCTGGCGCACTGGTTCCCGACCGACATCGAGGGTGATCGGGCCGCGGGTGCCACGCTCCGGTTCGTCTTCCGGAGCGGAGAGGGCCCCGAGTTCGAGGGGACCATGCTCACGTGCGATCCGCCGAAGCTGCTCGAGTTCATGTGGGGGCCCGACCTCCTGCGGTTCGAGCTCGCGGCCGACGACGGCGGCACCGTGCTGACGCTCACCGACGTGCTCAGCGAGTTCGGAAAGGGAGCCCGCGACGCGGCGGGATGGCACCAGTGCCTCGACGCCCTCTCCTACGTCGTCGACGACGAGACGGTTCCGGCGTCGGTCGGTGAGCGGTGGCGCGAGGTGTCGCCGTACTACATCGACCGCTTCCCGGCAGAGGCCGCGACGATCGGGCCGCCCCAGACGTAGCCGGGGACGGACAGCGACCGGCCGGGCGTCGCCTACCGCGTCGGCTACAGACCGGTGACCGCCGGCGCCAGCCGGCGCCAGTCGTCGACGGGGACGGTGGTCAGCTGGGCGCCGAGCACCTGGATGCAGACGTGGTCGGCGCCGGCGTCGAGGTGGCCGCGCACCCGGGCCGCGATCGCCTCCTCGTCGCCCCAGGCGACGATCGCATCGACGAGGCGGTCGCTGCCCTCACCGGCGATGTCGTCCTCGGAGAAGCCAAGGCGGCGGAGGTTGTTGACGTAGTTGGGCAGGCGGAGGTAGCCGCGGAGGTGACCACGCGCGATCCGGCGGCCCTCTTCGGCGTCGGCGGCGAAGCACACCGCCTGCTCGGGCGCGAGCACGGGCCCCGGGCCGAGGCGCTCCCGCGCGTAGGCGGTGTGCTCCGGCGGGACGAGGTAGTTGTGGACGCCGGCGGCCAGATCGCGGGCGAGGCCGATCATCCGCGGGCCGAGCGCGGCGAGCACCCGGGGCGGGGTCTCCTGCGGCGCGGCCGCCATGTAGGGAGAGGCGTCCATCTTCTCGAGGTAGGCGCGCATCGTCTCGACGGGCTTCTCGTAGGAGTGACCACGAAGCCCCTGCACCATCGGGGCGTGGCTGACCCCGAGGCCGAGCAGGAAGCGGCCGGGGAAGGCCTCGGCCACGGCCTTCTGGCCGCATGCCATGGCGACCGCATCGCGGCCGTAGATGCTGGCGATCCCGGTGGCGACCCCGATGGTGCGGGTCGCGCCGAGGATCAGCGTCGAGTTCACGAGCGCGTCGCGACCCACCGTCTCCGGGACCCAGATCGCCCGGTAGCCGAGCGACTCGATCTCGGCCGCGGTGTCGGCCGCCTGCGACCACGGCTGCGTGTCGAGGGTGAACGTCCAGACCCCGACACGACCGATGCGATCGGCCGCGGCGCGCTGCACCTCGGTACGGGTGTCGTCGGCAGGTGTCATGCCAGCTCCTCGAGAAGGGCGAAGGTCCGCTGCTGCTCCTCGGCGGAGCCGAACACCGACGCACCGAAGTCGGTGGCGCCGGCGGCGGCCACGCGGGCGAGCTGCTCGCGAACCGACGCTTCGTCGCCGGTGATGGCGACGGCCCCGGGCCCCTTTGCACCCTCCCGGTCGAGCATGGCGCGGTAGGAGGGCAGCGTGCCGTAGACCGCGAACGCCCGGTCGGCGCGCGCTCGCGCCCCGTCCGGGTCGTCGGTGACGCACACCGGTAGCCCGACGGCGACGCGGGGCGCGGGGCGGCCGGCCGCCTCCGCCGCGGCGGTGATCGTCGGCACCACGTGCCCCTCGATCGTCGCCGGCCCGGTCATCCACGTCACCGTGCCGTCGGTGAGCGACCCGGCCAGCTTCAGCATCGCCGGCGCCAGCGCGGCGAGCAGGACCGCCGGCGGCGGTGCATCCACGCCGAGCGGGCCCATGGTGCGAGCGGTGAGCGTCGCGCCTTCGAACCCCACCTGCTCGCCCCGGAGGAGCGGGAGGAGGGCCGCGAGGTACTCGCGCATGTGGCGTGCCGGCCGATCGAACGAGTAGCCGAACATCCCCTCGATGACGACCTGGTGCGAGAGGCCGATGCCGAGCGTGAGCCGCCCCCCGGTCGCCGCCTGCACGGTGAGCGCCTGGCCGGCGAGCATGATCGGGTGCCGCGGGTAGGTGGGCACCACCGCGGTGACCAGCTCGATGTCGGGCACCTGGGCGCCGACCAGGGCGAGCAGCGTGAGTGCGTCGTAGGCGAAGATCTGCGAGCACCACGCCGAGGCGAACCCGGCATCGCGCATGCCGCGCACCTGGTCGACGATCGCCGGAATCGGCAGTGAGGTGTCGATGGACAGCCCGAAGCGCATGCGCCCTGTCTAGTTGGCGGCGGCCGCGGCGCGGTCGGCGGCGACCGCGTCGTAGGACTCGTAGTCGTTGGCGGTGTCGTCCGCGAACTCGAACTCGAGCAGCCCGGCCTCGCCCCACTTCTGGCGGAGGTAGCCGCTGTTGGCGTCGAGCAGCCCGAGCTTCCTCACGTTGGGCACGAGCTTGGCGAAGAACCCCCGCTGGAAGTTGGCGAACACGCTGGTGTTCATCTTCCCGGCCGCCTCCATCAGCGACGGGACGACGTCGTTGACGTTGACGCCCATGCGCTCCCACACCTCGGGCGTGGTCGACCGGCTCCGGTTGCGCAGCGTGTTCTCGAGCAGGAAGTCCTGCCGGTCCTTGAGCTCGGCGTCACCGAGGCCGCGGTAGTACTCACCCAAGCTGAGGATGCCGAAGGCCACGTGACGGGCTTCGTCGGAGAGCACGTAGCGGAGAAGCTTGCGCAGGAGGGGTTCGTCGGTGCGGCGGAGCATGTCGCCGAAGGCGGCGAGCGCCAGGCTCTCGATGACGATCTGCATGCCGAGGTAGGCGAAGTCCCACCGCGAGTCGGCGAGGAGCGCGTCGATCTGCTCCGCCAGGAAGGGGCTCATCGGATAGGCCTCACCGAGCTTCGAATCGAGGTACTTGGCGAACACCTCGGTGTGGCGGGCTTCGTCCATCGTCTGGGTGGCGGCGTAGTACTTGGCGTCGATCCAGGGCACCGTCTCGACGATCTTGGCGGCGGTGAGCATGGCGCCCTGCTCGCCGTGCATGAACTGGCTCAGCGACGCCTTGAGCATCTCGACCGACAGCTGCGTGAACTCCTTGTCGGTCCAGCTCGCGATCGGCGACCCTTCGACCTCGGCGGCGCGTCGCACCAGCTCGTCGGTGGGCGTGCGCGTCTGCACCAACCGCTCCGGATCGACGTCGGTCGCCCAGTCGAGCTCGGTGACGCTGTTCCACTGCGAGCCCATCGCCTTGTTGTAGAGCGTGACCAGCTGCGTGCGGTTGCGCTCGTAGTTCCAGAGGAACAGCGTGTCGCACTGGTCCTTGATGACCTTGATGGTCTCGTCGATCTCCGGGCGGCTGGGCAGCTCGGGAAGGTCGATGGTCGTCACCGGGTTTCCCCCTTCTTGCCCTTTGGGGGCATGTTCGAGTTGTTGGCAGGCGAGGTGTTGGCAGTGTCGGTGTCGGGAGTTCCGAAGCTGGCGACGATGCGCCCGACGAGCGCCTCCCACGAGTCGGGGTCGGGGCCGTCGACGCCGGCGGCCCGCTGCAGCAGCAGCCCCAGCTGCATGGTGCGCACGAAGAACAGCACGGCCTCCGGGTCGACGCCGTCGGCCACCGTGCCGTCGAGCAACGCCGCGTCGACCAGCGGCTGCACCGCCACGCGCCACCGGTCGTGCGCTTCGGCCAGCGCCTGGGCGACCTCGGGTTCGCGCCGCGCCGCCACGTAGGCCTCCAGGCGGACCGCTTCGGCATCGGCCAGCGGCTCGGGGCGGAACATCGCGCCGCGGGTGACGAGGTCGGCGACCCGTGCCATGTCGTCGCTCAGCCGGGCCACGCGCGCCGTGCGACTGATCACGGCCTCGCGGAGCAGGTCGTTCTTCGACCGGAACCGGCCGTAGACCGCTCCGGTGGAGAGCCCGGCCTCGCGGACGATGTCCATGATCCGCGTGCCTTCATAGCCCTGGCGGGCGAACACGCGCGCCGCCGCGTCGAGCAGCTGCTCCCGTAGCGCGTCGCCGCCGGCGTCTCCCGCGGTGTCGGCAGTGTCGGCAGTGTCGGCGCCGCGCTCCGACGACGCGCGCTCTGGCGTGGTTCCCCCCACCCGCTGGAGAATACATTTTCTTCGCCGGTGGTCAAGCGGCGCCCCTCTACCGTGGCGCGGCCCATGCCTCCGCCTTCCGCGTCCTTTCCCGGGCCAGCGTTCCTCGGCCGGGGCATCGTCATCGGGCCCGCCGGCGACGTTCCGGATGCGAGCCGCGACTGGCCCCGGGTGGTGGTCGACGACGACGCCGT
>DATAKR010000179.1:0-5768 GCA_036261495.1 Acidimicrobiales bacterium
ACGCGCACGACGATCGTCCGGCGACCCCTTCGACGGCGTACCGTCGCGAGGGCCCGCCTCGACCGGCGGGTGGCGGTGTAGGGGAGTGGTGATGACCGATCGAGGTCGCCGCGAGACGGTGCACCGGGTCGTCGCCCTCCCGCGGGGCCGCACCCTGACGGTCCGCCCCATCGAGGCGGACGATGTCGACGGGCTGCGGACCCTCTACGAGTCGCTGGCGCCCGAGGACCGCTACCGCCGGTTCTTCTCCGGCTACACGCCGGGGGAGGAGTTCTTCGCCCACGCCATCGCGGTCGAGGACCGGGGCGGGATGGCGCTGGTGGCGACCGTCACCGACGGGACGGCCGGCGACGGAACGGCCGGCGACGAGGTGCGACTCATCGCCGAAGCCGACTACGAGCCGCTGCCCGACGGGGATGCGGAGCTGGCGATCACCGTGGCGTCGGACTGGCGCGGCTGGCTCGCGCCATACCTCCTCGATGCCCTCGTCGACGAGGCCGCCGCCGCCGGCATCCCGAACCTCGAAGCCGACGTGCTCTGCGAGAACCGAGCCATGCTCGGCCTGCTGCGCGCCCGTGGTTGCGTGATGATGGCCCACCCGGATTGGACGGTGATCCGCGTTGCGATCGGCGCCGCCGGCCCCCTGCCGCTGTGGCCTCCGAACGCCGGCCGCCCGCGCGTCCTGGTGGAGGCGACCGCCGGTCGGTGGCGGGCCGAAGCCGAGCTGCGGGCGGCGGGAGCGACCGTGCTGGCGTGCCCAGGGCCGCGCGAGATGGCGGTCCGCGACCGGTGCCCGGTGCTGCACGGGCAGCCCTGCCCTCTCGCCGAGTCGGCCGACGTGATCGTGTTCGCCTTCCGGGGGGTGAGCGACGAGGAGTCGGAGATCCTCGAGCGGCACCTGCGGCTCCATCCGGGAGTGCCGATCGTGGTCGACGTGCCGGTGACGAGCGAGCTCGTCGCTCCCGCCGGCGCGCGAGCCGTTCGCCGCGGCGCTCCGCCGGAGGAGGCGGCCGACATGGTCACCGCCGCGCTCGCCGCGCTCGGTCAGCTACCGGGCGGCGGGCCGGACGAGGAGGGCTCCACCAGCCCGTAGTGGCCGTCGTAGCGCCGGTAGAGGAGCGCGCCGTCAGGGGCATCGGGCCCATGGAAGAACACGAATCGCTCGCCGGAGGTGTTGAGGCGCTCGACGGCATCCCCCAGGCGCAACCGGACGCTCCCGTTGGGGTGCAGCGCCACCGGGGTCTGCGCCGCCACCGGCACGTCGGCCGGCGCGAACCGCCGCAGCTCGTACCCGTCGGCCACGCGGGCGATCACCGCGGACTGCCCGGTCGCGAGATCGCGGAACAGGTGGAAGTCGTGATCGAGGACCTCGAGATCGAAGAGGGCCTCCTCGACGGTGGTCTCCTGGGGCTCGTAGGTCTTTCGCCTCACGACTCGTCGGTCCTCGGGTGGGCGATCGAACCAGGCGCCGGGCGGCGGCACCGCGCCGTCGTGGCGCCACTCGCCTTCCGGCGGCGCGGCCACCTCGCGGCGGCGATGATCGTCGTGGCGGAGCAGCCGGGTGAGGCGCTCGTGGAGGCGGTACTTGAGCAGGTCGACGGCCTCGTGCACGCTCGCCGCCGTCACCGTGGCGCGCACGACCGTGCCGTTCGCATCGAGCGTGGCCGACGCCGACGCCGGCCGGACCACGGCGGGGTCGCGCGACATCGTCAGCCGCACGCCCGCGTGGAGCACGGGCGCCCGGGCCAGGGGCGCCAGGGCCTGCACCATCGCGACCGCACGGTCGACCTCGGCCGCGTCGATGTCGTGCGACGTCACGACGGCGACCGCCGGCGGCGACGCCGCGCCGGTCTCGTCGTCGCCGGGCTCCACCAGGTGGTGGACGTGCATGCGGTGCTCGACGACGACCCCGTGGCGGATGCGCAGACGGGCGACGAGCGGGTGGTGCCCCGGCTCGCGATGCCATTGGATCACGAAGGTGTCGGGTTCGGAACCTCCGTGGATCGACGGGGGATCATGGCGGCCGGCGAAGTCCATCTCCTCGAGCACCCGCCGGGCCGCGTCGAGTCCGACGTGGGCGTCGTCGCCGACCTGCACCACCGCGTCGGGCGCGTACAGGAGCAGCGCGGTCCCGACGTCGCCGCTCGCGAGCAGCGCGGCGAGCTCCCGGCCGACGTCGAGGGGCCGTCCGGCGAGGTGGTGGCCGAGCTCGGGATGGGGCGCGGCGAAGGGCGCGTCGCCCTTGGTGTCGAGCCGGCGCGCGCCGGTGAGGTCGGCGACGCGGCGGTGGTTCGTGCCCGTGCGGCTTCCTCCTCGGAGCGACACGTTCGCCGCTCGGTCGAGGGCTCCGTCGCGCGTCACGTCGAAGTGGACCCTCGCGCCCGCGTGGCGGGCGGGGGCGTCGATGTCCGACGTGGCTACCGGATACCTGCGGCCGTTGTGGACCACGACGGCCGAGCCGTCGCGGTCGTCGAACCAAAGGAGCACGCCATCAGGCATGGCGACCCTCCTCGCGTTGATCGCGTTGTGGGTTGGGCCGATCTCGGTGCGTCCAGGCGAGCGATCGCGGGCACCGTCACATCACCATCCTGCGGCCGGATGGCAGCCGCGGCCAGAGCCATCCGTCCCAACGCCGCTGGTCGCCCTCACGCGGCGACGTGGGCGGTCAGGTACTCGATGCTGCTGTTGAGCGAGGCCATCAGCGGGTAGTCGCGCTCGGGCACCTCGATCCCCGTGCGCTCCTTGATCGCGACCATGAGGTTCAAGAAGTCCATCGAGTCGAGCTCGAGCTCCTCGCGCAGCTCGGCGTCGGCGTCGACCTCGTCGAGGTCGACCTCGGGGGCGATGCGCGCCAGCGCATCACGGAGCACGGACAGGGCATCGTCACGGGTCATAGCGCACCTGGATCCTGGAGAGAGCGGGCGAGGACGTCGAGGAAGCGGGCGCCGCGGAGCCCGTCGGACACACGGTGGTCGGCGGCCAGGGTGGCGGTCACGACCGGGCGGGCGCCGATCATCCCGGCCTCCGCCCACGGGCGCTCGGTGACGCGGCCGAACCCGACGATCGCGACCTGTGGCGCGTAGATCACGGGGAACACCTCGTCGACGCCCTGGTCGCCGAGGTTCGTCACCGTGAGCGTGCCGTCGGACATCTCCGATCCCCGGAGCCGGCCCGCCCGGGCACGTTCAACCAGGTCGCGGAGCGCGGCCATCAGCTCCTCGAGGGTGAGCGTGCCGGCATCGTGGATGCACGGCGCGAGGAGTCCACCACCGCGTAGCGAGATGGCCACGCCCAGGTGGACCCGATCCGACGGCACGAACGCGTCGTCGCGCCAGACGCCGTTGATCTCGCCGACCTTCGAGGCGGCGGTGGCCGTCGCCTTGAGCAGCAGGGCGGCGGGCAGGATGCGGTCGGCGACGGTGCGGGCCGCGTTCGTGGCGTCGAGCCACTCCATCGCCCGGCTGAGGTCGACGGCGTGCGACAGGTAGTAGTGGGGGATCTCACGCTTCGACCTCGCCATCACCTGCGCGATGGCATGGCGCATCGACGCGCCCTTGTCGACCTTCTTCGGGGCCGGGGCGGTGTGCTCGATGTCGGCGCCCGTGACCGGCCGGTCGCCGGCAGCCGCGGCGAGCGCGTCGATGTCGATTCCGGCCTCGTTCGCGAGGCGGCGAGCGCGCGGCGAGATCCGAGGGCGGGCGCCGTCCGGCGGGACCCGTACGGGTGGCGGGGGTGCGACCCGTACGGGTGGCGCCGGGGCGGGTGGAGACGGTTGGGTGACCGCCTCCACGTCGTGGCGGGTGATGAGCCCGCCCGGCCCGGTGCCGCGCAGCGCGGCCAGGTCGACGTGCGCCGTCTCGGCCAGCCGGCGCACGAGGGGTGAGCCGACCAGTGCCGTCGTCGCGGTGGCCGCGGCGCCGGCGGGGGCGATGCGGGCGAGGGGAGTCCCGACGGGCACCTCCTCGCCCTCGCCGACGAGCAGCGCCTCGACGACGCCGCTTTCGAACACCTCGACTTCGATCGTCGACTTCTCGGTGTCGACGACGGCGATGATGTCGCCCCGGGCCACCTCGTCGCCGGGCGCGACCCGCCACTCGACGATCGTGCCCGACTCCATGTCGGCCCCGAGGGACGGCATGCGGAACTCACCCACGCGCCACCGTCCGCAGGGCGGCCTCGACGATGCCGGCGACCTGGGGTAGGGCCGCCTCCTCGAGGTGGCGCGCGTAGGGCATCGGCACCTCGGCCGAGCACACCCGCTCGACGGGTGCGTCGAGCTCGTAGAACGCGCCTTCCATGATCCGCGCCGACACCTCGGCGGCGAGGCTGACCGACCGCCAGCCCTCGTCGACGACGACGGCGCGGTGCGTGCGGACCACGGAGTCGAGGATCGTCGCATCGTCGAGCGGCCGCAGGACCCGCAGGTCGACGACCTCGGCGGACACGCCGTGCTCCGACCCCAGCACCTCGGCCGCGTCGAGGCACGTCCGCAGCGTGCCGCCGTAGGTGATCAGCGACAGGTCGGCGCCCGGTCGCCGCACCGCCGCCCGGCTGATGTCGACCGGCCCGGCGTCCGCGTCGATCTCGCTGGTCATGTTGTAGAGACTTCCGTGCTCGAAGATCAGCACGGGATCGGGGTCTTCGAGCGCGGGCCACAACATCCCCCGGGCGTCCTCGAGCGTCGCCGGCGCGAGGATGCGGATCCCGGGGATGTGGGCGAACCACCCCTCGAAGCTGTGCGAGTGCTGCGCCGCGACCTGGCGGCCGCCTCCTGTGGTGATCCGGATCACGATCGGGACGTTCACCTGGCCGCCCGACATGTGCAGGAACGTCGCGGCGTTGTTGAGGATCTGGTCGAGGGGCAGCAGCGCGAAGTTCACCGTCATGATCTCGACGATCGGCCGCATCCCGCCCATGGCGGCCCCGATGCCGGCGCCCACGAAGCCGACCTCCGAGAGGGGTGCGTCGCGGATGCGCTCCGGACCGAACTCCTCGAGCAGGCCGAGGCTGACGGCGAAGCAGCCGCCGTAGTCGCCGACGTCTTCGCCCATGAGGAACACGCGCTCGTCGCGACGCATCGCATCACGGATCGCCTCGCGCAGTGCTTCCCGGTAGCTGGTCTTCACGAGCGTCTGCCCGGTCATGCCGTCCGCTCCGTGTACACGAATCGCAGGAGGTCGTCGACGGGTTCGAGCGTGCCCTGCTCGGCGAACGCCACGGCGGCGTCGATCTCGGCCGCGGCCTGCTCGTCGAGGTGCGTGAGGAGCGCGTCGACGTCGATCTCCGCCGCGGCGCGCAGGCGGTTCGCGAGCAGGTCGATGGGATCGCGCTCCTTCCACGTCTCGACCTCGTGCTTGTCGCGGTAGCGGTCGGGGTCGTACATCGAGTGGGCGCGGAACCGGTAGGTCTTGAGCTCGAGGAAGTGCGGCCCTCGTCCGCTGCGAACGGCGTCGAGCGCTCGTCCGGCCGCGTGGGCGACAGCGACGGCGTCCATGCCGTCGACGGCCCAGGCGGCCATCCCGTACGCGGCCGCCTTGAGGGCCATGTCGGTCGCGGCCTCGGAGCGGTGGAGGGCGGTGCCCATCGCGTAGAGGTTGTTCTCGCAGCAGAACAGCACCGGCAGGTTCCAGAGTGCCGCCAGGTTGGCGCTCTCGTGCCACGCCCCCTCGGCCATGGCGCCCTCGCCGAAGAAGCACACGGTCGCCCGGTCGATGCCCTGCATCCGGTCGGCCAGGGCGAGGCCGACGGCCACGGGTATGCCGCCGGCC
>DATAKR010000182.1:0-12932 GCA_036261495.1 Acidimicrobiales bacterium
GTAGGAACCGGTCGTGTTGGCCCCGTTGCCGGTGTCGCGGTGATGCGTCCCGTTGCAGTCGTGGGTCCCCGAGCTCTGCTGCGGCGCGTCGGTACCTCCACCTGTCCCTTGGACGGGGGTGGCAGCGGCAGTACCGGCGAGCAGCAGAAGAGGGACGACGACTCCTAGACCGAACGTGACGACCCGTTGGATTCGCGACGTGGTACGGCGGTGCATGTGAATCTCCCGTCCAGGTAGAGGGCCACCGGCTCTCGGCGGGCTCTTGCTTGGGCGGGTCGGTCTCGCCACTCACTCCCCGGCCCGTCTGGGCGACCGTCTTGTCTCCGTGCCCCGGCCTGGCGGGCAGGGGTCGGTGAGGACGGACCGGATCATCGCTTCCCACACCGGAGCACCCGCGTTCGCGGCTGACCCGGCACGTCAGATGTCGTCTCGTGGATCCACCCCCTTGAGCCCCTTCCGCACCGTCACGCCCGCGGGCGGGTGGCACACTCGACCGGTGGTCGCCGCCGACGTGCCCGTCGCCGCCCTCGTCCCGCTCGTGCTGATCGCGGTGGGCTTCGTCGTGTACTGCCTCGTCGACCTCGCCCGGGCGCCGTCGGTCCGCTACCTGCCCAAGTGGGTCTGGGCGCTCGTGTGCCTCGCGTCGGTCCCCGTCGGTGGGATCGTCTACCTGCTCGTCGGTCGCGGCGACGACGCGTGACGTCGGCGATCACGACGACGGCGCTCCGGAAGGAGTACCCCGGAGGCGGCGGCCTGCACGGTGTCGACCTCGACGTCCCCACTGGTTCGGTGTACGGGCTGATCGGGCCCAACGGCGCCGGCAAGACGACCCTGCTGTCGATCCTCGCCGGCTTGCGCCGGGCCGACGCCGGCGACGTCCGGTTGGCCCTTCCGTTCGAGCGGGTCGCGGTGTGCCCCGACGTGGCCGAGTTCGAGCCGTGGCTCACCGCACGCGAGGTCGTCGAGCTCGCCCGCGCGCTCACCGCGCCGGACCTGCCGGCGACACGCATCGACGAGACGCTCGCCGCGACCGGCCTCCGCGACGCCGCCGACCGCCGGGTCGGTGGGTTCTCGCGAGGGATGACCCAGCGGCTGGCGCTCGCCGCCACGCTGATCGGCGACCCCGCGATCGTGATCCTCGACGAGCCCAGCTCGGCGCTCGACCCCGGCGGCCGCTTCGAGGTGCTCGACCTCGTGGCCCGCATGGGTCGCGAGCGCACCGTGCTCTTCTCGAGCCACATCCTCGGTGACGTGCAGCGCGTGTGCGACACCGTCGGCGTGCTCATCGACGGCCGCCTCCGCTACCAGGGACCGCTGTCGACGCTCCTCGCCGAGCACGTCCAACCGGCGTGGACGGTGCGCGTGCGCGGCGACGCCGGAGCGGTCGCCGGCGCGCTCGGCGCGCACGCGTGGGTGCGCCGAGCCGCCCCTACCGACCTCGACGCGCTGCGAGTCGAGGCCACCACCCTCGCCGACGGTGAGCGCCACCTCGCCGGCGCGCTCGCCGCCACCGGAGCCCGCGTCATCTCGATCGAGCCCGCCGCCGACGACCTCGAGGAGGCGTTCCTCCGGCTCACGGGCGAGCTGCCCGGCGGCACGCCATGAGCCTCTGGGGTCTCGAGCTGGCCCGGTTCGCGCGGACCCGCCGCCTGGTGCCGCTGCTGGCGATCTTCCTGCTGTGCGGCTTCGGCGGCCCCGCCCTCGCCCGCTACCTGCCCGAGCTGCTGAAGAGCCAGACCAGCGAGAACGTGACGATCATCGTCGGGAAGGCGAGGCCGGTCGACGGCATCTCGATGTTCACGTCGAACGCCCAGCAGCTCGGGCTGTTCGTGTCGGTGGTCATCGCCGCCGGGATCCTCGCCATCGACGCCAAGCCCGGGCTCTCGGCCTTCTACCGGACCCGGGTGCGACCCTTCGACCGGGTCGTGGTGCCCCGCTACGTCGTGACCGCCGGCGTCGTGTCGGGGTGCTACGTCCTCGGCGCGCTCGCCGCGTGGTACGAGACGGTCGTGTTGCTCGGGCACCTCGACGCCGCCCGCTACCTGCTCGGCGTCGGCCTCACCGGGTTGTACCTGTGGTTCGCGATCGCCGTCGTCGCGCTCAGCGCCAGCCTGACCCGCTCGGTGGTCGGCGCCGCCGGTGCGGCCATCGGGATCCTTCTCGCACTGCCGATCCTCGGCCTCCTCCCCGTCGCCCGACCCTGGCTCCCGTCGACGCTCCTCGGGGCGCAGGTCGGCCTCGCCGGCCCCACGCCCGCCGGCGACTACCTCCGAGCCGCAGCCGTTGCCGCGCTCGCGACGGCAGGAGTCCTCGCGGCGGCGCTCGCGCGCTTCCGGCACCGGGAGGTCTGATCCCGGTCGCTCAGTCGATCTCGATGAAGATGCACTCGCCGGGGCAGTCCTCCGCCGCGTGCACGACGGCCCGCTGCAACGACTCCGGCACGACCGACAGGCTGTGCGAGCCCCCGGGGTCGTTGAGCACGCGGCCGTCCTGCTTCACGTAGGCGATCCCGTCCTCGAGCAGCGTGAAGATGGCCGGAGCGTGGTCGGTGCACAGCCCGTCGCCGGTGCAGAGATCCTGGTCGATCCACACGCGCACGGCCCATGGTCGCCCACCACGCGCCGGTAGGCGAAACTGCGATCGTGAGGATCGCCATCGCCGCCGACCACGCCGGGTGTCCCTTGAAGGCCGAGCTGGTGCCCTGGCTGGAGGCGGAGGGCCATGAGGTCACCGACCTCGGCACCGACTCGACCGCCCCGGTCGACTACCCGCGGTTCTGCGCGGCCGCGGCCCGCGCCGTGGTGGCCGGCGCCGCCGACGTCGGCATCGTCCTCGGCGGCAGCGGCCAGGGGGAGCAGATCGCCGCGAACAAGGTGCGGGGCGCTCGGGCCGCGCTGTGCCACGACGTGTGGATGGCGCGCATGGCACGCGCTCACAACGACGCCAACGTCCTCTCGATGGGCGCTCGCGTCGTGGCCGTGGCCATGGCCAAGGAGATCGCCTCGGTGTTCCTCGGCACGCCGTTCGACGGCGACCGCCACGTCGCACGGGTGGAACAGCTCCGAGGGATCGAGGACGACGAGTGTCAGTCGGCCGGCGCCGGGTCGAGGTAGCCGCGCTCCACGGCATCCTCGAGCAGCTCTCGCACGTAGTCCCACAGCGCCCGTGACCCGTCGCCGATCTTCTCGTTGACGGCGACGACCCGGTCGGCTGTCATGCCGTGCTCCTTCCACGCCCGCCCTCTCGTGGCGAGGTTGAGCAGCAGCGGCTGCAACCGGTCGACGGCGGCGGCGAACCGCGCCTCGGGCGTCTGGCGCGCCTCGAACTCCTCCCACAGCTCGCGGAGGTTCGCCCCCTGGTCGGGCGGGAGCAGGCCGTAGATGCGGTCGGCCGCGGCCCGCTCGCGCGCCTCTTGGGTCGCCCGCGCCTCCTCGTCGTAGATGTAGGTGTCGCCGGCGTCGATCTCCACGATGTCGTGGAGCAGCACCATCTTCAGCACCTTGGCCACGTCGACGGGCTCGGTCGCGTGCTCGGCGAGCACGAGCACGAACAGCGCGAGGTGCCACATGTGCTCGGCGTCGTTCTCCTTGCGCGACTCGTCGGTGAGCCACGACTGCCGTCCGATGCGCTTGGCCTTGTCGAGCTCGACGAGGAATCCGATCTGGGAGGCGAGGCGGTCGAGTGTCATGAGGCGATCAGCGACGCCAGCGCCCACACCGCGGCGATCAGGCCCACGATCATCATTCCCACCGTGCGAGCGACGGGCGCCCGGGTCAGCTCGCCCTCCTTCGGCTCCTCGGGCGGGCGGAGGAGCGCCAGCGCGTTGCCGACGACCAGCGCGGCGCCGAGCGCCAGCACCAGCCACGGCAGCAGGTCGTTACCCAGGAACAACATCGGCGGGGACCTCCGGGGTCACAGGGGGCGCGTCGCCCGAGATCACGAGCGCGCCGGCCACCACGATCAGGATGCCGCCCACGACCGTCCACGCCGTCGGGACCTGGTCGGAGAGCAGCCACGAGAAGAGCACCACCCCGGCGGGCTCGAGGTAGCCGAGGATGCCGGTGTGGGTGGCCGGCACCCTCGCCAGGGCGCCGAGGTAGATGCCGGTGCCGAGCGCGGTGTGCGCCAGCCCGAGGACGACGAGCCAGAGCCACGCGGCCCGAGGGTCGCCCCACGAGGCACGAAGGGCCACGGGGAGGATCACGACCCCGGCGACAACCATCTGCTGCAGCGTCAGGCGGAGGCCGCCGTAGGCCTCGGCGAGCGGCTTCGACGCGAGCACGAGCCAGACGAACGACGCGCCGGCGAACGCGGCAAGTCCGAGACCGGCTACCCCGGTGTGGCGAGCGGTCGGGCCGGCGACCAGGGCGAACCCGACAACGGCGACCGCGAGCGCGGCGACCGTGCGCGTGCTGCTCCGCTCGCCGAGCGCGCGGGGCGCGAGCGCGGCGATGCCGACCGGCGCGAGGAAGATCACGAAGATCACCGTCGACGCCGGCGCCCGCTCGTAGGCGGCGAACATCGCCGTCCAGTGCGCCGCCAGCACCACGCCGGTCGCGATGCACCGACCCGGGTGCACCGACAGCAACCGCGGCCCCGGCGCCCTGCTGAGGAGGAGGGCGGCACCGAGACCCAGCGACGCGATCCACACCCGGCCGGCGACGATGGGAGCAGCCGGCAGGCCCGTGCGGGCGGCGACGGCGGGGATCGTCCCCCACCCGGTGCACACGGCCGCGAGCGCGAAGTAGCTGCGACGATCGCGGGCCACGTCATCGAGGCTAGTTCCCGCTCAAGTTCTCACGCAGAGTGGTCGAAGCAGGAGTCGCAGCGTGTCCTCCAGCGCGCTGCATGCCGGGACACCGGGTGGGAGTCGAGGACCCTCCAGCCTGGGTGGTCTGGGACGCTCCCGCAGGGCGCCTCGGCCGCTCATCTCGACTCTCACCCGTCCCTGTCGATTGTCTCGCTCCGGGCGCGGTGGCCCTGCGGGCGTCCCGGCTCCTGCGCTCGACTGTTGCGGCTGCTCGCTGGCGCTCCCGACGCCGCCCGTCGATTGTCTCGCTCCGGGCGCGGTGGCCCTGCGGGCGTCCCGGCCCGCCCCTCGCGCGCGAAAGTGGGCGCATGGGCATCAACCACCTCGCCTTCGCGACGCGCGACATCCAGGCGACGCACCGCTTCTACACCGACGTGATGGGGTTCCGGCTGGCCAAGGTGGTCGCCTCGCCCACTCCGGAAGGCGGCTGGGCCCGCCACGTCTTCTACGACACCGGCGCCGGCAGCAACCAGATGCTCGCCTTCTGGGACCTCCACGTCGACAAGATCGGCACCGAGTTCGGCGTCGACCTGAACCGCAGCCTGGGGCTGCCCGCGTGGGTCAACCACCTGGCCTTCGACGCGCCGACGATCGACGACCTCGACCGGCACGAACGCCGGTGGCGCGAGCACGGGATCACCGTGGCCCGCATCGACCACGGCTTCTGCGAGTCGATCTACGCCACCGACCCGAACGGCATCATGGTCGAGTTCTGCTGCACCACGCGTGAGCTCGACGAGCACGACGCCACCGAAGCCGAGGCCCTCCTGGCAGCCGAGGTACCGGAGCTCGAAGCGCCGCCCGAGGCCCGCTTCCTCCCGCCGTTGACGCCGGCCGCCACTGCGTGAGGAGCATCCCCGAGCGGGCGATCCTCGGGTACTGGCCCGATCCCGCCGACGATCCGCCGCGGGAACCGGCCCGCGAGGCGGTCGTGCTCCCGTCGGCCGACGGCGCCATCGTGCGCGGCGTCCTGTGGACACCGCCCGGCGGCACGCTGTGGCGAACGGCGGTCGCCCTCACCCACCCGCGCGGTGACTTCTCCGTCCACTACGTCTGCCCGCTGCTCGCCGCCGCCGGCTACGCGGTGCTCGGGTTCGCGACGCGGTACGTCAACAACGACACCGACTGCCGTCACGAGCTCGCCGCCGCCGACGCCGCTGCGGGCGCCCGGTGGCTCCGCGAGCGCGCCGGGGCCGAGCGGGTGGTGGTGCTCGGGAACTCGGGGGGCGGCTCGTTGATGGCGCTCGCGCACGTCCTGGCCGGCGAGCAGGGCGAGCGGATGGGCGACGCGCTCGTGCTCCTCGCCGCCCATCCGGGCGAGGGCATCTTCATGCAGCAGGTGATCGATCCATCGGTCATCGACGAAGCCGACCCGCTCTCGGTCGACCCCTCGCTCGACATGTACGACCCGGCCAACGGGTGGCGCCCGTGGCCGGAGCCGTCGTCGTACGACCCCACCTGGCTGGCGCGCTATCGCGCCGCGCAGCGGGCCCGGGTGGCCCGGATCGACGCCGCCGCGAAGGCCGCCGAGGACGAACGAGCCGGGGCGCGCGCCGCCCTCGCCTCGCTGGCGCGCGGCACCGCGGAATGGAACCGCATGCGCCGGCAGGCGGTCCACGCTCGCTACCTCACGATCTACCGGACGCTGGCCGACCCGGCCTACCTCGACCCGTCGATCGATCCCGACGATCGGGCGCTCGGCACCGTGTTCGCCTTCCCCGACCCCCTCGACGCCAACTACGGCTACGGCGGCCTGGCCCGCACGATGACCGCGCGCGGGTGGCTGTCGACCTGGTCGGGGCTCTCGTCCCGGGCCGCCCTCGCCGAGACCCTCCCGAAGGTCGATCTCCCCACGCTCGTGGTGCACCCGACCGGCGACACCGAGATCCGGCGCCACCAAGCGGCCGCCTTCTTCGAGGCCGCGGCCGCCACTGACAAGACGTTCGTCGAGATCAAGGGCGCGCCCCACTACCTGCACGGACACCGTCGGGCCGCCGTCGACCTCATCGTCGACTGGCTCCGCGCCCGCGACTTCTGATCGCCGCCCGACCCGGCGCGACGGGCTCGCCGACGGACCTCCCGACGCGTGCCGGACCGGCAGGCGGTGCCTGCCGGTCCGGTCCGGGCGGTTCCGTTCTGGGCTCACACCGTGTCGGTGCGAGCCGTCACCCCACGTCGCTGCCGACGATCGGCTTGTTGAGCTTGATGTTGCCGGTGGAGCCGTGGAACGTCGAGTTCCCGTAGTTGAAGACCCCGCCGTCGGCGGCCACGAGCGTGTAGCCCGCGCCGTCGGTGGTGGTGGTCATGCTGACGATCGGGCTGTTGAGCTTGATGTCGCCCGCCGACCCGAAGAACCCGGCGCTGCCGAAGTTGAAGATCCCGCCGTCGGAGGCGACCATCCAGTAGCCCATGCCGTCGGGCGCCGCCGTCATCCCCACGATCGGCTTGTTGAGCGTGATGTTCCCCGTCGAGCCGAAGAAGCCGGCGTCGCCGAAGGCGAAGATCCCGCCGTCGGAGGCCACCAGCCAGTAGCCCCGGCCGTCCGGCGTGGCCGTCATCCCCACGATCGGCTGGTTGAGCGTGATGTTCCCCGTCGAGCCGTGGAACTCCGCATCACCGAACGAGAAGATCCCACCGTCCGACGCCACCAGCCAGTAGCCCCGGCCGTCCGGGGTGGGCGCCATCCCCACGATCGGCTGGTTGAGCGTGATGTTCCCCGTCGAGCCGTGGAACTCCGCATCACCGAACGAGAAGATCCCACCGTCGGACGCCACCAGCCAGTAGCCCGGCCGCAGGGGGTTCGACGCCATCCCGACCACCGGCTTGTTGAGCCTCAGGTCGCCGGTCGAGCCGTAGTAGCCGGTATCACCGAAGGTGAACACCCCGCCGTCGGAGGCCACGAACCGGTACGGGTTCGTCTGGGCGACCGGGATCCGGAGCACCTCACCGTGGGGGCCCGCGCCGTCTCCAGGGGCGATCCCGAAGTTCGACACGTAGATCGACCCGTCGGAGGCGACCGCCAGGCCGGTGACGGCCGCGAGACCGTCGCTCGCGAGCTGGGTCCGCGAGCCGTCGCGCTCGAGCCGGATCACCGCGCCGGGGGCCGACTGGTTCGCCGGATCCGTGGTGAACTCGGTGACCACGATCCGACCCTGGCGGTCGAAGGCGAGGTCGGTGATGGTGGTGAAGCCCGTCGCAACCACCTCGGGAGGCTGACCGGGAACGACGCGCCAGATCCGCGCCATCCCCGGCGCGAACCCGGCGAGCTCACCGACGTACAGGGCGCCGTCAGGGCCGACCGCCACCGACGTGGGGACCGACTGGACGTCGTTGCCGCCCGAATCCTGCTGGATCGGGAACACCGCAAGAAGTGCGAGGTTGCCGTTCGCGTCGGTCCACAGCAGGTCGTTGGCGGCGGCGTCGGCGACGGCCCAGCCGCCGAGGTAGGGCGTGAGCGCATAGGGGTCGCTGTCGATCGCCGCCTGCCCCGTGCTGGCGGCACCCGCACCGTTGTCGGGATTGTGCTCGGCCTCGTACTTGCCGAAGTCCGCGATCGCCCGCCACGTGCTGCTGTCGCTACCAGGGGCAGCCGTGATCAGCCGGCCGAGGAACGGATCACCGAAGGGGTTGTCGCCGTTCTGGTCGATGAGCGTCTGCAGGAGGACGTCGAGCTGACCGTCGCCACGCACCGACACCGCAGCCGGGCCGGCCGCGAACCAGCCCTCGGTGCCGGGGTCCTGGCCGGCGGCCGATGGCAGCCCCTCGAGCACCCGCGACTGGACGCCGGCGGTGACCTTGGTGATCGAGCCGGTGTGGCCGTAGCAGGCCTGGCCCTCCGGTCCGGAGACGCAGTTGTCGGGGCCCGTGGGCGGGCTGTTGTCAGGGCCGGGCGGCCCTCCCTTGCCCGCCTCGGTGATGTAGAGCGACCCGTCGGGCCCGATGGTCAGCTTGCGTGGGTTGTTGAGATCCTTCGCCACGACCGTTGGTTGGGTCGGCGCCGGCCCGGTGGCCGCATCCTTGGCACTGACCGCACCGAGCGCAGGCGTCGTCGCCATGAGGCTCAGCGCGGAGATGCCGGCGACACCGAGCGCGAACGCGCGGCGCTTCTGCCGTTCGAACACTCCTACCTCCAGTTGTCCCCCCCGGGCCGGAAGCGCCCGAGCAGCCGGGACCGTAGCGCGACGAGAACGGGCGAGGTCGGACGTTCAGACGCGGGCCATGTTGGCGAACTTGGTGTACCGATCGAGGAACGCCAGGCGCTCGGTGCCGGTGGGCCCGGACCGGTGCTTCGCCACGATCACCTCGGCGACCCCGCGGTCGGGACTGTCCGCGTTGTAGAGCTCGTCGCGATAGAGGAAGAGAACCACGTCGGCATCCTGCTCGAGCGAACCCGACTCCCTCAGATCGGCGAGCATCGGGCGCTTGTCGGCGCGGCTCTCGAGCGTTCGGGAGAGCTGTGACAGCGCGACGACCGGCACCTGGAGCTCGCGGGCGAGGATCTTCAGCCCTCGGCTGATCTCCGACACCTCGACCTGGCGGTTCTCGGCGTTGCGGCGACCGGTCATGAGCTGGAGGTAGTCGACGACGATCAGCCCCAGACCGCCGAGGCGGCTCTTCATCCGCCGCGCCTTGGCCCGCATCTCCATCACCGTGAGGTTCGGGTTGTCGTCGATGTAGAGCGGTGCTTCGGAGAGGCGACCGATGGCGTGGGAGATCTTGTTCCAGTCGGTGTCGAGGAGCTTGCCGTTGCGCAGCCGGGTGGCCTCGACCTTCGCCTCGCCGGCGAGAAGGCGCTGGGTGACCTCCTCGTGGCTCATCTCGAGCGAGAAGAACAACACGGGCAGGTGGGCCTCGACCGCGGCGTGCGAGGCCATCCCGAGCGCGAACGACGTCTTGCCGGCGCCGGGGCGGGCGCCCACGATCAGCAGGGCCGAGGGCTGGAGGCCCGACAGCCGCTCGTCGAGGTCGACGTAGCCGGTCGGTGTCCCGGTGATCGATTCGCCGCGCTCGTAGAGGGCGGCGAGGCGGTCGAGGCTCTGGCCGAGCAGGCCCCGCAGATCCGCCATCGAGTCGGTGACCCGCCGCTGGGCCACCTCGAACACCATCCGCTCGGCGTCGTCGACGGCGGCCTCGACGTCGTCGGGGACGTTGTAGCCGAGCTCGGCGATCTCGGAGCCGACCCCGATGAGGCGCCGGAGCAGGGCATGCTCCTCGACGATCCGCGCGTAATGCCCGGCGTTGCTCGTTGCGGGCGTGTTGGCCTGCAGGTCGGTGAGGACCGCCGGGCCGCCGATGGCGTCGAGCAGGCCCGCCCGGCGCAGCTCGTCGGCCACGGTGACCGGATCGGCGGGCTCACCGTGCCCGTAGAGGGTCTGGATGGCGTCGAAGACGTGGCCGTGCGCCGGCTTGTAGAAATCGTCGGGCCCGCACGTCTCGAGCGCGGAGGCGATGGCGTCCTTCGAGAGGAGCATGGCGCCGAGGAGTGACTCCTCGGCCTGGAGGTTGTGGGGCGGAACCCGGGTCGTGCTCGAGCGGGTGGACCGGCGGCGGGCGTCTTCGAGCGACTGGACCATACGAATCGCCTATCCAACCGGGGCGGGCCTGTGGGCCGCTAGGGGAACAAGCAGGGGATCTTCCTGTGGACGACCGGTGAACAACTCGTTACCAATCCCCACTTCATCCACAGCCCGGGGAGCGACGAACCCACGTTCGGCCACGCCACCACCCTACGCCGGTGCGGTGACAGGAACGGCGAGGGCGCCCCGAAGGGCGCCCTCGTACAACGTATCCGGAGCGGGCCGCTACTGCTTCTCGACCTCGAGGGTGATGCGGAACTCCACGTCGGCGTGCAGCTTGACGGGAACCTCGTGGGTGCCGATCGACCGGATCGGATCATCGAGGCGGACTCGGCGCCGGTCGAGGTCGACGCCGGCCTGCTCCGACACGGCGGTGACGACGTCGGCCGCGGTGATCGAGCCGAAGAGCTTGCCCTCGGCGCCGGCGCGGGCCTTCACCGTGATGACCTTCGGCACGAGGGTGCGGGCGATCGTCTCGGCCGCCTCGCGGTCGCGGGCGTCCTTCAGATCGCGCGAGCGCCGCATGGCGTTGGCCTGGGTCACGATGCCGTCGGTCGCGGCAATCGCCTTGCCGCGGGGAACGAGGTAGTTGCGGGCGAACCCGTCGGCCACCTCGATGATGTCGCCGCGCTTGCCGAGGTTGTCGACATCGGCACGGAGGACGACCCTCATTCGTCACCCTCCGTCTCGTCCGCGACACCGACGAGCTCGTCGGCGTCGTCGGTCTCGTCGAGCTCGTCGACGGCCGCCTCTCGGCTCTCCGGCATCGGCTCCTCGCCGCGGCGACCGCGGCCGCCGCCCCGACCCGGGCCGCGCTCGCTCATCGTGCGCTGCGTGTAGGGAAGCAGCGCGAGCTCGCGTGCGGTCTTGATGGCGACGGCCACGTCACGCTGGTGCTGCTGGCAGTTGCCGGTGACCCGGCGAGCCCGGATCTTGCCGCGCTCGCTCATGAAGCGGCGGAGCAGGTTGACGTCCTTGTAGTCGACCCAGGCGATGTGCTCGGTGCAGAAGATGCAGACCTTCTTCTTGCCCTTGCGCGGTGCTTCCTTGGTGCTGCGGCGCGGTTCGCGCTTGTCGCGTGCCATCAGAACGGCTCCTCGTCGTAACCCGGCTCGTTGGGCGGCGGCTCCTGGGCGGCGCCGCGACCGCCGGCGGCCGCGCCGCCCTCACGCCGATCGGTCTTGGTGACCTGCGCGGTGGCCCAGCGCAGGCTCGGGCCGACCTCGTCGGCCACGATCTCGATCTTCGAGCGCTTCTCGCCCTCCTGGCTCTCCCAGGAGCGCTGCTGGAGCTCGCCCGTCACGATGACGCGCGCGCCCTTCTGGAGCGACTCGCTCACGTTGTCGGCCAGCTCGCGCCAGCACACGACGTCGAAGAACGACGTCTGCTCGACCCACTCGTTCGTCTGGCGGTTCATCCAGCGCTTGTTGACGGCGAGCCCGAACGTGGCGTTGGCCGCGCCGTTGGGGGTGAACCGCAGCTCGGGGTCGCGGGTGATGTTGCCGATGACCGTGACGGTGTTTCCGGTGCTCATGTCTGTCGTCCTCTTGCTCTCAGGAAGCCGCGGCCTCCGGCTCCACCGGAGCGGGTGCCGGGCGCGAACGGCCGGCGACGCCCTCGGGGAGGCGGATGACCTTGTGGCGGACCACTTCGTCCGCGAGGTGCAGCACCCGATCGAGCTCGGCCATCGCCGCGGGCGGCGCGGTCGCCTCGAGGAGTGCGTAGTAGCCCTCCCACTTGTGGGCGATCTCGAAGGCGAACCGGCGCTTGCCCCAGCGGTCGAGGCGGCCCGGGTTCCCTCCGGCGTTTCGGACGACCTCGCTCGCGCGGTTGAGGATCGCGTTGATCGCGTCGTCCTCCAAACCGGCGTCGAGGATGATCATGACCTCGTAAGGTCGCATGCGGGATTCACTCCTCCCTGTGGACCCGGGGGCGAGATGCCCCGCGGGGCCCCGGTTCGGCCGGGGCAAGCGGGTGGTTTCCGAACGTCCGATGCTACCGGACTCCTCCTGGTGCAGCACACCCAGGAGTGTGCCGGGAGGCTGTGACAGGATCCGGGCGATGGACCCGTCGCTCCTCGCCGCCGCCCGCGCCGCCAAGGGATTCATGCCTGACGACGAAGGCCTCGCGCTCCACGAGGCGGCGCTCGCGGCGGCCGCCACCGGGATCGGTCCCCTGGTCGAGATCGGCACCTACTGCGGCAAGTCGGCGATCTACCTCGGTGCCGCGGCGCGCCAGTGCGGCACGGTGCTGTTCACGATCGACCACCACCGAGGTTCGGAGGAGAACCAGGCCGGCTGGGAGCACCACGACACCTCGCTCGTCGACGCTCGCACCGGCCGCATCGACACGCTGCCGACGTTCCGCCGCACGATGGAGGACGCCGGCATCGAGAACGCGGTGATCGCGGTGCTCGGCGACTCCGCCACCGTGGCGCGCTACTGGACGACGCCCCTCGCGTTCTTGTTCATCGACGGCGGGCACGGTGACGACCCCGCGTGGGCCGACTACCGGGCATGGACGCCCAAGGTGGCGGTCGGCGGAAC
>DATAKR010000185.1:0-2553 GCA_036261495.1 Acidimicrobiales bacterium
CACTGGTTCGAACCGCCGCCGAGCCAGATGCAGCCCCGCTGCACGGGGTCGGTCGGCGTGGCGTCGGTGGTGGTCCAGGTGGCGCCCCCGTCGTAGGTCGTCGCGACGTAGAGGTGCCACACGCCGGCGAACGACGACGACTGGTCGTCACCCGGCGTCGTCGTGCCGAGGAAGGCGATGGCGGCACGGTCGTCGTTGCCGGCCACGACCGTCGGGAACTGGGTGTTGGCGATGGCGCTGTCGACGATCGAGCTGGCCGACCAGGTCAGGTTGCCGGCGGTGTCCTTGTGACCGACGGCGACGCGGGGCCGTCCGCTGCCGTCGGCGTACCCGAAGTAGACGACACCCCCCTTGCTGATGCCGACGGAGGGATCGGACTCCTGCTGGGTGGACGAGTCGGGGACGGTGCTCACCTTCCACGTGAGCCCGTTGTCGGTCGAGTACGCGACACCTTGCCCGTTCGTGCCGTCGGCCTTGGTGCACGACGCGTTGGGGACGTAGGCGGTGCCGTCGGGGGCGACCTTGATGTGGCCGTGGAGGCCCCCGCAGTCGAGGGCCGTGTAGATCGGGACGCCGGGCCCGAACGTCAGGCCACCGTCGTCACTCCGAGCGCACTGGGCCGACGCCACCGCCTGGGCGCAGTAGTAGACGGCGTCGGGATACACCGTGCCGGTGAGCGGGGCCGCGAACGGTCCGGCGCCGACCGTCTGGTGGTCGAACGCCGCGCCCGCGCCGCAGCCCAGCGGGTTCTGCACCCAGCCCGAATCGGGGATCGGGAGCGCGGACGCCTCGCCGTCGGTGTCGGTGTAGGCCATGAGGCTGCACGCGCCCGCGAGCTCCGACACGAACGTCCGCCCGGTGCGGGAGTCGGTGGCGAGGATCGGGTCGAGGGTGAGCAGCGACGTCAGCGTCGGACTCACGTCCTTCCACGTGGCCGAGGTGCCGGCCACGGTGACCTGGAGGGTCTGCACTCCGGCCTGCATCAGCACCCGGCCGGTGCGGTGGTCGACGCCGACCGAGGGCTCACCCGCGTCGGTGCCACCCACGGCTGCCGGTGGCGTGAACACGGTGAACGAGGGCGCGGTCGCGGCGTTCGCCGTGCGGGCGCCGGTGACCGCGAACAGCGCGGCGGCGACGAGCGCGACAGTGGCGAACACGGTGAGGGAACGGCGGATGGACACGATGGGCTGCCTCCAGGTCGACGAGTCGATCCCGCGTGGGGCCGCGCCTCCCCACGAGGGAGTTCACCGCAAACGGCGGTCACTCCTCCGGGAAACGGCCGAGCCGCCGGATTCTCGCGCTCAGCCCTGAAGTCCCGGCACCGAGGAGAACTCCGCCTCGTGGCGAGGGCACAGCGACCGCGCGGCCGCCGCCGCGATGAAGGCGTGCTCGTTGAACGCCGCCGAGCCGGGTTCCGCGTTCCCACTCAGGTCGGCCACGACCTGGTCGGGTCCGAGGCCCTTGTCCAGATCGGTGCACGCCCGGCGGCCGAGGGCGAGCAGGTCGGCGTCGGATCGCGCGCCCACCCCCATGGCGAGGGAGGTGTGCGACAGCGTCAGGAAGAGCGCGGTGTTCTCCTTCGGGGCCGCCGGCTTGTGACCGCACCCGGCGGCGGCGAGCACGAGCCCCGTGGCGACGGTGGCGGCGGCGACAACACCCCGAGCGGGCAGCACGAGGCGAACGTAGGTCGCCGTCAGCGCCAGGGCACGTACACCGTCAACGCGCGAGGCCGCTTCTCGATGGTGAACCGTTCCGGCCCGTCGAACGTCTCGCCGTCGGAAGCGAGCCGCAACGGGCCGTCGAGGCCGCGCACCTCGAGGCGCGTCGCCGTGCGTTGCTCGTAGACGCGCGACCGCCCGAGCCGTCCGGTGAGCACCGAGGCCACCAGTCGTAGCCGCGCCCAGGGTTGGTCGGCGTCGACGATGCGAACGTCGAGCAGGCCGTCGTCGAGACGCTCCCGCCAGCTCGGCGTGAAGCCGCTCGGGTGGTAGCGACAGTTGCCGACGAAGATCATCCAGATGTTGCGCTCCCGGCCGTCGATCTCGACACGGCAGGGCTCGCCGCGGCGGAGCATCCGCACGAGCGCGACGAACGCCGCCGGCCACTTCCCGATCGTCGGCTGCAGACGCTCGCGCGCGTCGACGAACTCGGCATAGCCGCCGAAGCTGGCGGTGTTGAGGAACACCCGGTCGGCGAGCAGGCCCACGTCGACCTCGACCGCGTGACCGTCCCGGACGGCGGCGACCGCGTCGTCGACGCCGGTCGCACCGAGGTCGCGAGCCAGGTGGTTGAGCGTGCCCGCCGGCACCACGAGCAGCGGCTTGCCGGCGTCGAGTGCGATGGCCGCGGCCGTGTTGAGGGTGCCGTCACCGCCGGCGGCTCCGACGACGCGCGCGTCCTCCGCGGCGCGGTCGAGCGCGGCGCGGAGGTGATCGGCGTCGTCGACGGCGACGACCTCGGCGCGAGGAAGCGCGGATCGAAGCTCGGCCGCCGGATCCGACGCCAACGCCGGGCCGGCCTGACTGTTGACGACGATCGTCAGACCCTCGCCGT
>DATAKR010000068.1:0-17542 GCA_036261495.1 Acidimicrobiales bacterium
GGCCCGGCGGCGAGGCGTCGAGCGCGGCGATGTCGGTGAGCACCTCTCCGAGCGCCGGCACGCGTGGTACGCCGCGCTCCCCCGCCCGGGGCGCCTCGAATCGGTCCTGCGGCGCGCCACGGCGAGCGCGGTTCCCCTCGCGCAAGCGCTGCCCCGCGCCGTGGGCTCGGTCTACGAGTCGCCCTCCGAGTCGAGCCTCGACGTGCTGCAGGTCGACTACTACGTGGCCGACGCGGCGACGCACCTGGTGATGCCCGGCCGGCGCACGGCCGGCGGTCGCATCACCGAGCCCGTGCGCCCCCTGTGGGACGACCATCCCGACCCACAGGGTCTCGTGCGGTACTGCCGGGCCGCGGCCGAGCCCGGGTTGCCGATCCAGGTGATCGAGAACGGGCTCTGCAACCGTGTCGTCGGCGACCGCGCGTTCGCGCGTGGCGACGGATGGGACCGGCCGCGCTACCTACGTGAGAACATCGCCGCCGTGCTCGAGCTCGTCGACAGCGGGGTGCCGGTGACCGGCTACTGGCACTGGACGCTCGCCGACAACTACGAGTGGGGCAGCTACGAGCCCCGGTTCGGCCTCTTCGGGGTCGACCGGGCTCGCGGATGCCGCTGGAGCCCACTCGACAGCATGGGCCACGACGCGGCGGGCGCCTACCGACGCATCATCGCCGGCCTCCGCAGCGGCGACCGCCACGCCGTGGAGCCGATCGCGTGAGCGACCCGCTCGCACCCCTCGAGATCGTCGTCAACGGCGTCGCCGCCCCATTCCGGGAGGGCGTGGTGGCCGTGGGAGCCGTCGAGGTCGAGGTGCGCGCCACCGACGACGGTGCGGGCCGCCGCTACGAGCTCACGCTGCGCAACGCCGGCCGAGACGAGGTCGCCCTCGAGCGCGGCGGCATCCTCTTCGCGTCGACGGCGGAGACGGTGCTCGAGACCGGGTACCAGAGCTGGTCGGTGATCCGCCGCGCGCGCCTCGACGACGTGCGCCCCGAGCGCCTCGAGCTCGGCGACTGGGAGCGCGGCTGCCACGTCGCCGACCCGTCGGTCGCCGGCCGCCACGTCGCCGGCGATCAGTATCTCGTCACCGACGGCGGCGCCGTCGGGTTCCTCGATGCCCGCTCGCACCTCTCGACGGTCGTCGCCGCGCCGGGCAGCCTGCTGGCGACGGCGCTCCTCGACGGCGTGCCGCTCGCACCGGGCGCGCAGCGCCGGCTCGACCCGCTGTGGGTCGCGGCCGGCGACCCCGGGGCGCGCTACTCGGAGCTGGCCGAGCGATGGGGCCGCGAAGCCGGCGCCCGCGTCAACGGGCCGGCTCCGCTCGGGTGGTGCAGCTGGTACCAGTACTTCTCGAACGTCACCCCCGAGCACGTCCGCGCCAACCTCGCGCTGGCCGCGGCCCACGACTTCGAGGTCGTGCAGATCGACGACGGCTACCAGGCCGCCATCGGCGACTGGCTGTCGACCACCGACGAGTGGTCGATCGGCATGGCTGCCATGGCGAAGGAGATCCGCAGCGCCGGCCTCGTCGCCGGGATCTGGACCGCACCGTTCCTGGCAACCGACGGCAGTCGCCTCCTCGCCGACCACCCCGACTGGACCGCGACCCACGCCAGCGGCCACCCGGCCAAGGCGATGTACAACCCGGGCAACTGGGGCGGGTGGGCGCGGGCCCTCGACACCACGCGACCGGAGGTGCTCGACCACCTGCGCGTCACGTTCGCCGCCCTCCGCGACCAAGGATTCGACTACCACAAGATCGACTTCTGCTACGCGGCCGCGCTCGAAGCGCGCCGGCACGACCCGACCAAGACGCGCGCCGAATCGCTGCGGATGGGGCTCGAGGCGGTCCGCGACGGCATCGGCGACGATGCGTTCCTGCTCGGATGCGGATGCCCCTTCGGGCCCGCCGTCGGCATCGTCGACGCCATGCGCGTGTCGGCCGACGTCGGCCCGTGGTGGGATCCGCCGGCCTCCCGGCCCGGCATCGCCGAGACCGCGCCCGCGGCGGTCAACGCCATCGCCGCGAGCGTGCTCCGCGCCCCCCTCCACCGCCGCCTCTTCGTGAACGACCCCGACTGCCTGCTGCTGCGTCCGACCGACACCGGCCTCGAAGCCTGGCAGCGGTCGTTCCTCGCCAGCGTGATCACCGGCACCGGCTCGTTCACGCTCGTGTCCGACGACCTCGCGCTGTGGACCGATGCGGAGTGGGCGCTGCTCGACGCCATCCGGTCGGTGCACCACGACGTCGACACGCCCCTCGACATCGTCGACCCCTTCGCCGACCCGCTCGTCGTCCGCTCCCAGGTCGGCACGTCGTTGACCGTCGACTGGCGATCCGACGCGCCCGGCGGCCCCGTCGCCCAGCTCGGCATCAGCTGAAGCCGGGATGGACCTCCGCCACGACGACCTCACGGGTGACGACGTCGTCATCACCGGATCTCGGCAGTCGCGCCCGAACCTGCCGTCGACGGGCTGCCCGTTCTGCGTGGGCGGGATCGAGGCGCCCGAGCCCTACGACGTCCGGTGGTTCGTGAACCGGTGGCCGGCGATGCCCGACGATCGGTGCGAGGTGATCCTCTACACGCCGGACCACGACGCGTCGCTGTGGTCGCTCGGCGTCGACGGCGCGGCCCGCGTCGTCGACCTCTGGGCCGAGCGGACGGTCGCGCTCGGATCACGCGACGACGTCGCGTACGTGTTGCCGTTCGAGAACCGAGGGCCCGAGGTCGGCGCGACCATCGCCCACCCCCACGGCCAGATCTACGCCTTCGACCGCGTCCCCGCGGTGCCGGCGGCGGAGCTGGCGAGCGTCCCGGAAGCCTCCGCGTGCCCGCTGTGCACGCCGCCCGCGGCCGCGCGCCTCGTGGCGATGGCGGAGGGCTGGCGGGCCGAGGTCCCCTACGCGGCCACCTGGCCCTACGCCCTGGTCCTGTCGCCCGAGCAGCACGTCCCTGATCTCGCCACGGCCGGCGTGGGCGGGCGCCGCGCCCTCGCGGCCGTGCTCGTCGACGTCCTCGAGCGGCTCGACCGGCTGTTCGACGCGCCGATGCCGTACATGCTCTGGGTGCACCAGCGTCCGACCGACGGGGCCCCGTGGCCCGGCGCGCACGTCCACGTGCACGTCGCCCCGCTCCTGCGATCGCCGGGGACGCCGCGGTTCGTGGCCGCGGGCGAGCTCGGCAGCGGCCTCTACTTCGATCCGGTCGTGCCCGAGGACGCGGCCCGCACCCTGCGCGAGGTGACGGTCGGGTGAGGGTGCTGGCCGAGGCGCCGGGCCGCGTCAACCTCATCGGCGACCACACCGACTACACCGGCGGCCTCGTGTTCCCGATGGCGATCGACCGGGGCACGGCCGTGGAGCTCGAACGGGGCGTGCCGTGGATCGAGCTCGTGTCGGCCGACGAGGAGGAACCGGCCTTCATCGTGCTGGCCGATCCCGTCGAGCCGTCGAGGGTCGAGCCCGCGTGGGCGCGCTACGTCGCCGGCGTGGCCACGGTCCTCGGCGTCGACACCGGAGGTGTCGGCTACGTGCGAACCACCCTGCCGATCGGCGCGGGGTTGTCGTCGAGCGCGGCCCTCGAGGTCGCGACCGCGCTCGCGCTCGGGTTCGCGGGCCCGCCCCTCGATCTGGCACTGGCCTGCCAGCGGGCCGAGCAGCTCGCCTCCGGCGTGCCGTGCGGGATCATGGACCAGCTGACGTCGGCCGCCGGCGTCGAGGGCCACGCCCTCCTCATCGACTGCTCGTCCCTCGAGGTGGTACCGGTGCCCCTGCCCGCAGGCGCGGAGATCGTCGTGGTCGACTCGGGCCAGCGCCGGGCTCTCGCGACCAGCTTCTACGGTGTGCGCCGCGCGCAGTGCGAGGAGGCCGAGGTCCTCGTCGGCCCGTTGCGGTCGGCCACGCCGGCCGACGTGGAGGGCATCGCCCACGACGACCTGCGCCGGCGGGCGCGGCACGTGGTCACCGAGAACCAGCGCGTCCGCGACTTCGCCGAGGCGTTCCGCGCCGGCGACCTCCGCGCCGCGGGCTCGCTCATGATCGAGAGCCACCGGAGCTTGCGCGACGACTTCGAGGTGTCGACGGGCGTGCTCGACTCCCTGGTCGAGTCGCTCGTGGCGGCGCCGGGGGTGTTCGGCGCGCGGCTGACCGGCGCCGGGTTCGGCGGCTGCGTCGTCGCGCTCTGCGACGCCGGTGCTGCGGCGTCGATCGGAGGATGGCACGTGCGCGCCTCGGCCGGCGCGTCGCTCACCGTGCTCGAGCCCTAGAAGGCCGGCGCGCCCTCAGCCGAAGAGGCACATGACACGCAGCTCGATGCTGAACCGGGCCGGATGGCCGGGCTCCACGTCGGGATCGCGGAAGGCGGAGTGCGGGGTGAACCAGGTGCGACCCTCGCGAACGAGGTCGGTGTCGTACGTGCGGAAGGCGACGACCTCGTCGGGGTGCATGTCGAGGAACGCGTACCACGCGTGGGCGTCGGGACGGTCGGGGGCGCGCACGCCCAGCGCATCGAACGAGCGGCCGCCGGCGACGTAGCCGTTGTAGTGGAACGGCTGGGTCTCGGCCGGCGTGACGGTCCGCGAGTCGCAGAACGCGAGGGGCAGGTCCATCCTCGGCGCACCGAGGTTGCGCCACAGCTGCAGCATCACGATGCGCTCGGCGCCCTCGACGTCGCCGGCGGTGAGCCGGTTGCGCGCCAGCGTCGCCGCGCCGCGCCCGTGGACGTCGCGATAGGCGGTGCGGACCACGTCGCCGTAGCTGGCGGCGAAGTCGGAGTGCACCAGCCGCACCGGCGCCTGCTCCCGCTCCCGCCTCGCCTGCTCGGCCGTGCGCTTGACGTGGTCGGAGACGAGCGCGTGATCGGCGCCGGTCAGCTCGCGGGCGAGCGCTTCGGCCTCGGCGTAGTGCACCCGGGCGATCTCCACGTCGTCGGTCCAGTCGCCGACCGCCGAGGGGTGACCGACGAGCTCGAAGCCGTTCTCGCTCCACCCGGGCAGACCGGCGCCCCGGCCGTCCCGGATGCCGACGTCGACGCCCACCGGGCCGCCGGCGCCGAAGTAGTTGAGGGTGGCCCGGCACAGCGTCGACAACCCGTCCACCTCCTCGTCCGGTGCGCGACGCTATCGCTGCGCCCGGCACGCGCCCCGTCCATGCGGCAGGATGCGCGGCGTGACCAACGAGACCTGGGTGGACGAGGCCAACGACGGCCGGAAGTTCTTCGTCGACTTCCCGTCGGACGCCGACGAGCGCGACGAGCTCACCTTCTTGCTCAACCTCCACGGAGGCGGTTCCGTCGGGATGTGGCAGCGCGCCTACTTCCCGGCGCACGACTTCGCCGACGAGCTGGGGATCGTCGTCGCGACCCCGTCGTCGAAGACGAAGCAGCCCATGAGCCACTGGGTCGCCGAGGCCGACGACGACCACCTGAAGACCGTGGTCGGGATGGTCGCCGATCGGTTCGGATCCCGCCTGCGGTCGTTCTGGCTCGTCGGCCACTCACAGGGCGGCATGACGTCGAACCGCCTGCTGCGTGACCCGTGGTGGGCCGACCGCGTCGACGGCTGGCTGTCGCTGTCGGGCGGCCGGGTCGGCCCGGCCCCGTTCGTGAAGGACTTCGGGCCTCCCCGCACCGAGGCGGAACGCGAGGCGATGGCCGAGCTCCTGGCCCGCCGCCGCGGCGCCGGCTTCGGCAACGACCCCGCCCTGCACGAGGCCGACTTCTCGTTCGTGTTCGCCGTCGGCGAGCACGAGATCGAATCGCTTCCCAGCTCGTCGCCGTGGGCGGAGCGGTACGGCGCCGGACCGCGCCAGCAGCTCGCCGACGTCGTCGACGAGGCCGGCGGGCAGGTGCACGACGGCCGCTTCGAGGGCCGCTACAAGAACAGCTGGGGCCGCGAACCGCGAGGCGGCGTGGCCAAGGTGTGGGTGTATCCGAACGCACGCGACGGGCGGGTCATCGCCGACGTCGTGCGCGTCGACAAGGGCCACACCGAGGGCCTCGAACCGAACATCACCCGGCGGCTGCTGGAGCTGGTGACCGGCGCACCCGGGGGGAAGCTCGCGAGCGCCGGCGCTCGCTGATCGCACTCACGACGACCCGACCGCCTCGGCCAGGCGGGCGCGCGCCTCACCGGTGCGGATGCCCCACCAGAAGACGTCGCGACCGTCGACGAGGCGCACCGGTGCGACTCGCTCGAGCTCGGGAACGTGGCGTTCGCCGAACGGATACGGCTCCGACGGTGCGAGCACGACGTCAGGTCGCCGGGCCGCGGCGTCCTCGAGCGTGACCGTCGGGTAGCGCTCGCCGGCGTCGCCGTACACGTTGGCGACCCCGATGGAGTCGAGCAGTGAGGACGCGTAGGTTCCCGCCCCGATCGTCATCCACGGTCGGCGCCAGATCGGCACGAAGGCCGTGATCCGGCGCGCTCCACCCGGGTTCGGCCCGGCGCCGCCGGGACTGGGGGCGGATGGTACGGCGGCGGTCACGCGGTCACGGGCCTCCGCTCCCGCCGCCGCGGCGAGGGCGTCGAGCGTCGGCGCGACGTCGCCGAGCGATCGGACGGCGGTCACGTGCACCGGCACGCCGGCAAGCGCGAGCGCGTCGGCGTCGTCGCGGCGGTTCTCCTCCTCGTCCATCACCACCAGGTCGGGGGCGAGGCCGACGATGGCGTCGATGTCGGGGTCCTTCGTCCCGCCGACGTGGAGGAGATCGGGCTGCTCGCAGAACCGGGTGCAGGCGACCGGCACCACGCCCCAGGCGAGCAGCGTCTCGGTGACCGACGGGACCAGGCTGACGACGCGCATCAGAGCACGACCGGGATGCGGTGCGGCATCACATCCGGTCGAGCAGCTGGGCCTTCTTCGCCTCGAACTCAGCCTGGCTGATCACGCCGCGCTGGCGCAGCTCGTCGAGCTTCTCGATCTGCTCGGGCACCGAGAGCTCGCGTTGTCCGGATGCGCGGTGTGCGTCGCGGGTGGCGTTGGCCTCGACCTGCCGGTAGATCTCATTCTGCACCCGCGCCGGGTGCTTGATGTCGCTGAAGCGCTGCTGGCCCTTCTCGCCCCCTGACTCGATCTCGAGGTCACCGGCGCCGATCATGCGCTCGAAGATCGACTGGTGGAACGAGATGTCGTTGAGCCGCTCCAGCGGGATCTCCTTGCCGTGCTTCGACACCACACCCGACCGGTAGATCAGGCGGTCGGTGGTGACGACGAAGTTCGTGGTGGTCCAGACGAGGAACCGCGAGATCGTCCAGACGAGCGCCGCCGCGGCGACCACGAGCACGGCGTAGAAGACCCAGTTGGGCCAGTCGAGCGAGGCGACGGCGACCGCCACCGCGACGTCGAGGACCAGGAGAGCCACCGGAGCGGCGAACACCCACCAGTGCGGGTGCAGGTCGAGGACGACGTCCTCGCCCTCGTTGAGAAGCTTCCGCGGGAACGGCACGACGCGAGCGTACGTTCAGCCGGGGACGCGGCGGCGGAACACCGACTGGGCCGCTACGACCAGCCGAGGGCGTCGAGCCGGCCGTCGTCGATGCCGAAGTGGTGGGCCACCTCATGGATGACGGTGACCCGGACCTGATTCCGCACGTCGTCCTCGGTGCGCGCCGCCGCACAGATCGTGCGCCGGAAGATCGTGATCCGGTCGGGCATCACGGGCCCGCCGGCGCCATAGCCCTCGCGCCGCGTGAGCGGGATGCCGTGATAGAGGCCGAACAGCCGGCCGGGCGGGCTGTCGTCGTCGACGAACACGTTGACGTTGTCCATGAGCCGCCCGAGCTCGTCGGGGATGCTGTCGAGCGCCTCCCCGACGAGGTCGGCGAACCGGTCGGGCGGCACGTCGATCACGGCCGCACCGTCACCCGAGCTTCGAGGCGATCGAGGTCGCCGAGCGCAGGATCGAGCCGTCGGCGCCCTGCGTGCTGTAGGCGCGCCCCGGCCCGCGCGTCGCCTCGGCGATCATGTCGGCGAGCAACGTGGCGAACGGGATCGGCGGGTCGACCCAGAGGTGCTTGGTCAGCGAGCCGGGGATGGTGTTGATCTCGTTGACGACGACCTGGTCGTCGATGAGCAGGAAGTCGAGCCGGGCCACGCCACGAACCAGCGCCAGGTCGGCCACCCGGCGCGCCGCCCCGCGGATGGTGTCGGCGGCGCCGTCGGGCAACGACGCCGGCGTCTCACGCGGCGCCGCGGCCATCCCCTCTCCGGGCACGTACTTCTCGCGGTAGTCGAAGATGGCGCCCTTGCTGGCCGGCTTGGAGATCGGCGACAGCTGGAGCTCGGGATGGCGGCGGATGCCGATCTCGAGATCGACGGCGCCGGCGCGGTACGGCTCGACGACACCTCCCGACCGCAGGTGGGGCTGCGGTGAGCGGGCGAAGGCCACGACGGAGTCCCAGTCCTCGAACACCTCGATGCCGATCGACGACCCTCCGAAGCGGGGCTTCACGATGTAGGGCCCGTCGAAGGGGGCGTCACCGCCGGCATCGAGGGCGACCACGGGGAGATGCGGCAGGCCCGCGGCCTCGACCACCGCTGCGAACGCGAGCTTGTCCATCCCGAGGGCGGCGCCGGCGACCGAGGGGCCCGTGTAGCGGATGCCGGCGAGGTCGAGGGCCGCCTGGAGCGTGCCGTCCTCGCCCGGCCCGCCATGGCAGCAGTTGACGACGGCGTCGAGCTCGAGCACCGACCGCTTGCGGCCGAGCCCTCGGCCCTCCGACACGAACCCGCCGCCGGCACCCGCCTGCAGCTGCAGCTCACGTGCCCCGCGAGGCACCCCGTCGACGAATGCGGTGGCCTCGAGGGTGGGGTCGACGGCAGAGAACTCCCCCGCCTTCGACCAGTAGACCGCCTCCACCTGATGCCCGGCGTCGGCGAGCGCGCGCGCCGACGTCAGCCCCGTCAGGATGCTGACATCGTGCTCGGGGGACGGGCCTCCGAAGAGGACGGCGGTGGACGGCAACGTGGGCTCCTACGGGAAGTGGTCGGGTAGGTCGTTCTCGAACAGGACGACGTCGCCGGCCGAGGTGTTCTCCTTGACCCAGGCGGTGGCGCCGGCGCGGTCGTCGACGTAGTGCACGCGCGCCCGCCCCTGGTGCGCGCCCGCCGTCAACGCCTTGCGGTTGGTCGAGCCGATGATGACGACATCGGTGGCGACTTCGGACGCGCCCGCCGCGAACCGCTCGTTCTCGTCGGCCTGGCGGGGCCCCAGCTCGATCATGCCGGGGGTCACGACGACGCTGCGGTTGGCGCCGGCCGCGTAGCGCTGCAACGAGGCGAGTGCGGCCCGGGCGCCGGCCGGGTTCGAGTTGTAGGTGTCGTCGATGAACGTGGCGCCGGTCGAGCCGGTGACGATCTCGCGCCGGTTGCGGGCCACGGGAAGCGTGGGGAGGCGCTCCGCGATCGCGGCGGCGGGCACACCGACCTCGAGGGCGAGCGCGGTGGCGACCGCGACGTTCGTGGGCAGCACGTCGCCGGCGTCCTCGTAGCGCGCCACCTCGTCACCCGCGACCCTCACGACGAGCTGCTCGCCCTCGAAGCCCACGTAGACGTCGGCTGCTGGATCGCTCGCCGAGCACCGCACGACCTTCTTGCCCTTCGCCGTCAGCTCCTCGACGAGGCCGGCGAGGTGGTCGTTGTCGACGTTGAGCACCGCCGTCTCGGCCGTGTCGAAGATCTCCGACTTGGCGCGCGTGATGTTCTCCTCGGTCTTCATCCGCTCGAGGTGGACCGGGCCGATCGCGGTGATCGCCGAGATCTGTGGGCGCACCCACTTGCACAGCTCGGCGATCTCGCCCGGACCGTAGGTGCCCATCTCCGCGACGAACACCTCGGTGCCGGGCGGGAGGCTCTCGTTGATGGCCCGCGCCAGGCCGGCGGCGTTGTTGAAGCTCGCCGGCGTGGGCACGACCGTCCGCGAGCCCTCGATCAGATGGGCGGCATACCCCTTGGTGCCGGTCTTGCCGTACGAGCCGGTGATGGCGATGACCGTGGGGTTGATCGAGCGCAGCTTGCGGGTGGCCTCGTCGACGAACCTCTGGGCGAGCGACGCCTCGACGGGGCGCGTGATCGCGAGGGCGGCGTCGACCACCAGCGGCGCGAGCGCGGCCATGAGCGCCGCCGCGAACGCGCCGACGCCTGCGAGCCACCCGGCGATCACGACCACGGCGGAGATGCCCGCCCACACGCCGGCGAGCGTCTTCACCCGGCGCGTCCACCGCAACGGCCCGGGAGCGGTTCCACGCAGGCGCAGCCCGAACGGCCCGACCCCGACCGGGATGGCGACGAGAAGGGCGAAGAACGGCGACACCACCGTGAGCACGACGTTGGCGAGGATCACCACGGCGAGCAGGCGGTTGAACCCCAGGCCGAACCACCAGCGCAGGGCGAACTGGCTGCAGGCGCCCGGGTAGTAGTGCTCGCGCTGCGCGACGCGGAGCCACCGCAGCCCGGCGAGCCCGGCGGCCACGAGGCAGGCCGCGATGGCGAGGAGCGTCACGCGAGCACCCGCTCGATCGCGGCGCGGAGCGCGTCCGGCGCGGCGGTGGGCACGAAGTGGTCGACGCCGGGCAGCACCGTGAGCACCGCGTCCGACGGGATCATCGCCCGGGCCGCCTCGGCCACCGAGACCGGTGCCGCGTCGTCGCGCTCGCCCCACACCATCTCGACCGGGCACTGCACGGCGCGCAGCTGCTCCTCGTAGGTCTCGTTGGTGACCTTCACCAGCACATCGCGCATGACGCCGGTGGCGGCGCGGTAGTCGGCGGAGCCGTGCCGGCGGCGCAGCGCCTCCATCCGCTCGTCCGGCAGGAGACCCCGCCGGTTGAGGAAGCGCGCCACCCGGTACGACACGGCCGGCCTGGCCGCCGGGCGGTCGGTGCGCCGCAACAGCGGCACCCCCGTGAGCACGAGGCCGGCCACCAGCTCGGGATGGGTGGCGGCGAGGTGCACGGCGACGCGGCCGCCGAAGGAGTGGCCCACCACGACGGCCGGCGGGGCCAGGTCGTCGAACACCGGGAGCACGGCCTTGGCGTACTCGGCCGCGCCCCACGCCTCGGGCGGCTCCGCCGTCGGGCCGCCGAACCCGGGCAGGTCGAGGGCAACACCGCCGGCGGGCAGGCCGGCGAGGGCGGCGTCGAAGTCGGATGCCGGATGCATCCACCCCGGGAGCGCGAGGACGCGAAAGGGCGCCGCGCCCGTGGCCGCGCCGAAGATCGTCCCGCCTCCGAACACCTTTCGCATCGCCCCGGCAACCTACCCCGACGCTTGCGATCGTCACACCGGGGGGCCCGGCGATGCGTCCTCGCCCGGGACTCGGGACCTTCGCCTCTTTGGCGGCCAACCGCTTGACCCGCCGACGCTGGCGGGCGCATAGTGGCGCCACCGGAGCGAGGCAGCGCCACCGAGCCGCAGAGGACACCTCACAGGTGAGCCTCGGGACGGAGGCGCCCGGCACGCAACGGGGAGCAACCCCGAGGAGACTGGCTCGTCGAGAGGCGGATCGGCTACTCGGGGTCGCTCCGCGTCGGGGCCCGAGCCGAGCGGGGATCCACCACGAAGAGTGGCTGGGGCGCGACCATCCGCGTTTCTGTCACTGCCCCTTCGTAACGTTCGAGCATGGACGTCGAGCGGCTTCTCACCGATCTCAACGACGCCCAGCGCGCGGCGGTCACCACGGAGGCGTCACCTCTCTGCATCCTCGCCGGCGCGGGCTCGGGAAAGACCCGCGTGCTCACGCGCCGCATCGCCTATCGCGCCCTCACCGGCACCGCGGATGCGCCCCACGTGCTGGCGCTCACCTTCACCCGCAAGGCGGCCGGCGAGCTCCGGTCCCGCCTGGCCGCGCTCGGCGTGCGCGACACCGTCGTCGCCGGCACGTTCCACTCGGTGGCCTACGCCCAGCTTCGCCGGCGGTGGGCCGATCGGGGCGAGCGACCCCCCGCGCTGCTCGACCGCAAGGGCCGGCTGCTCGCGCCGCTCGTCGGCCCGACGCGAAACGGCGCCATCGTCCAGGTGGCCGACATCGCGGCCGAGATCGAGTGGGCGAAGGCCCGGCTGATCCCGGCGGCGCAGTACGCGATCGAGGCGGGGCGCTTCGGCCGCACCCCGCCCGTTCCCGCCTCGGCCGTGGCCGCCATCTTCGAGCGCTACGAGCTCGAGAAGCGCCGGCGCGGGCTCATCGACTTCGACGACCTCCTCGGTCTCTGCGCCCGTGCCTTCGACGAAGACGACGAGTTCGCCGCCACGCAGCGCTGGCGCTTCCGCCACGTCTTCGTCGACGAGTTCCAGGACGTCAACCCGGCGCAGTTCCAGCTGCTCCGAGGCTGGCTCGGCGATCGTCGCGACCTCTGCGTCGTGGGCGATCCCAACCAGGCGATCTACTCGTGGAACGGTGCCGACCCGCGGCTGCTCGGCGCGTTCGACCGGCTCTTCCCCGGTGGCGAGACCGTCCGCCTCGACGACAACTACCGCTCCACCCCGCAGGTGCTGCGGGTCGCGAACGCGATCCTGGCGTCGGCGCCGCTCGCCGCGTCATCACCGGCGGGCGGCGGGCCCACGCACCTCCGCCCCCACCGGGCCGACGGCCCCACGCCGACCGTGCGCTCCTACGCCACCGATGCGGCCGAGGCCCGCGGCATCGCCGCCCTCGTGAAGAAGGTGCACGGTCCGTCACGACCGTGGTCGCACGTCGCCGTGCTCGTGCGCACCAATGCCCAGGCGCTCGTGCTCGAGGAGGCGTTCCGCGCCGCCGGCATCCCGTTCCACGTGCGCGGTGGCGGCGCGTTCCTCGATCAGCCCGAGGTCCGCCAGGCCCTCGCCGACCTCGAGGCCTCGCCCGCCCGCGTGCCGTTCGACGCCCGGATCGTCGATCTCGAAGCCATGGCGCGAACCGACGCCGGCACCGACGACCGCCGGCTCAACATCGAGGCGCTCGTCCGCCTCGCGCGCGAGTACGCGGCCCTCGACCCGCAGCCGTCGCTGAGCGGGTTCCAGGCCTGGCTGGTCGCCACCACGAAGGGCGACGAGCCCGACCGGCGAGATCCCGGCGATGCGGTGGAGATCGCCACGTTCCACCGGGCCAAGGGTCTCGAGTGGCCGGTCGTCTTCGTGGCCGGCCTCGAGAAGGGGTTCGTCCCGATCGGCCGCGCCGAGTCGCCGGAGGCCGAGGGCGAGGAACGCCGGCTGCTCTACGTCGCGCTCACGCGTGCCGAGGAGGAGCTGCACTGCTCGTGGGCGGAGCGCCGGACCTTCGGCGAACGCACCATCTCACGATCCCCGTCACCGTGGCTCGACATCGTGCAATCGGTGATCGCCTCGATCGAAGGGGCCGCCGACGCGGTCGACTGGCGCGCCCGCATCGACCGCGAGCGTTCGAAGCTCCGGCCCGCCGCGGGGGGCGGCCGGCGGCGCACCGGCCATTCCGCCGGGTCCCGCGAGGTGGGCACCTCACCCGATCCCGAGGTGCTCGAGGCCCTGAAGGCGTGGCGGTCGAGCGCCGCCCGCGCCGCCAACGTGCCGGCCTACGTGATCTTCCACGACACGACGCTCGCCGCGGTGGCCGAGCTGAAGCCCCGCACGCGCGACGCGCTGCTGGCGATCCCCGGCCTCGGTCCGCTGAAGGCCGAACGCTACGGCGAGGCGCTCCTCGCGCTGGTCGCCCACCGCGGTCACAGCGCGTGAACCGCGGGGGCACGTAGCCTCCGCCCGTGCGCTTCCGGATCGAGCAGCACTTCGAGGCGCCGGTCGACGCGGTGGAGCGCGTCTACACCGATCCTGCGTTCCTCGAACGCCTCGCGGCGCTTCCCAAGCTCGGGCGGCCGACCCTGCTCGACCGGCGCACCGACGGCGCCACCATCCGCCAGTCGGTGCGGTACCGCTTCGTCGGCGACCTCAGCTCCGCCGTTCGCCGCGTCGTCGACCCGGCGCGCCTCACTTGGGTCGAGGAGTCGACGCACGACACCACCACGCATCGCACCGAGTGGCGGATCGTGCCCGACCACTACGGGTCGCTCCTGCGCTGCCGCGGCACGTTCGTGCTCGTCGCCGAAGGCCCGGCTGCGACGCGCCGGGTGGCCGAGGGCGACATGCGCGTCAGCGTCCCGCTCGTGGGCGGGAGGGTCGAGGCCGCGATCGTGTCGGGCCTCGAGGAGCACGCGGTCCTCGAAGCGGAGGCCGCGGCCGACTGGCTCGACCAGCATGGGACGAGCGGCGGTTGACGCGGCGCCCGCATGGCGCGAGAACGTCTCCATGTCCAGCTTCTTGTGGCCGGCAGAGGACGGGTGGCCCTATCCCGATCCTGCAGGTGACATGGTCGACGTCGAGAGCGACATGGACGACGACCTGCTCTCGATCGTCACCGACACGCATCTCTTCGACGGCCTCGACGCCCTCGAGCGCGAGGTGCTGTGCGCCCGGTTCGGCCTGCGCGGCCACCTCGTGCAGTCGATCGACCAGCTGCACGACGAGCTCGGCCTGCCGCTCGCCGACATCGAGGTCGCGCTCGGCTCGGGGCTGGAGAAGGTACGAGTCCACCTGACGGCATGACCGGGCACCGTCGCCTCGAGCGCAGCGGAAGCGAGGCATGACCCGCGTGACGTACCCTGGCGGCGTGCCGCAGTGGATGTCGATGGAGGTCTTCGACGCGTCGGGTTCGGCCGCGTCGTGGGCCGACGCCCACGGCGACGCGCTCACCGAAGCCGCCCTCCTCCATGGCGCCGTCGACTGGGTGTGGCATCGGGCCCCGTGGGGCGTGATCTTCGAGATCGCGTTCAAGGACGACGCGGCATGGGAGTCGTTCCGCTCGTCCTCGGCGGTGCAGGCTGCGCTCGACGCCGTCCCCGACCCCGTCGGCGGCCTGCTCATCTACCGCGGGCGTGGCGGCAGCTCGGGCAGCCGCGACCCGCGCAAGCCGCGACCGCTGCTCGGTTCCGGTGCGGCGGCCCTGCCGCTGCCGCTCACCGAGGAGCTCGGCATCCACGTGTTCGCACCGCCGACCGACCAGCGGTCGTCCCGGTTGCTCGTACTCGGCTGAACGCCGGCGTCGGCGCCTCGGCGTCGCCTGGCGCGTCAGGTCTGGCCCCGGCGGCCCATGAGCTCGGCGATCTTGGAGAAGTCGACCGAGATGAAGATCGCCTCGGCTTCGGCGCGCAGCTCGCCCTCGGCGAACACCCGGCCACTCGTGAAGATCTTGCGGCCCTCGACCCGGTCGAGCTCCCCCTCGAACTCGAGGTCGGTGTGCAGCGGTGTCGGCCGGCGGTACCGGATCGTCAGCGTGCCCGTCATGCCCGGGTTGCCGCTCAGCGACTGCGCCATGCCGAGCAGCTCGTCGAACGCGGCCGCCACGTAGCCGCCGTGCACCGCGCCGGGCGGCCCCTCGTAGGCCGAGCCGAAGCGGGCCGATCCGAAGATCTTCCCCTCTCGCACCTCGAGGTGCAGCGGAGGGGCCAGGGGGTTGGCCTTGCCGATGATCGGGCTGTGGTCGAAGTGGGCGTGGGGATCGCCGGCGTTGGCCGACTCGGCGAAGCCCTCGTAGAGGCGGCCGCGGCCGTACCCGCCGAGCAGCGAGGCGGCCTGCTCGAGCGCTTCGGCCGCCTCGGCGATCACCTCGGCCGGCGCCTCCGTCGCGACGAGCCGCTCGATCACGACCCGCGCCGCGTCGGCGAGGCGACGCATCTCGGCTCGTTGCGGGGTGACGGCCTGGTCGGCCATGTCGCGCAGGCGCGCCGCGAACCCGAACGGTCCGTTCTCACTCACGACGACCTTCTCCTGTCGAGATCGATGTCGACCACGAGCGGGGCGTGGTCGGATGGGGCCTTGCCCTTCCGCGCGTTGCGGTCGATCAGCGCGAACGTGACGAGCTCGGCGAGGGGATGCGAGACGAGCACGAGGTCGATTCGCATCCCGTGGTGCTTGTGGAAGTCGCCGGCGCGGTAGTCCCACCAGCTGAACAGCCCCTCCTCCGGATGCTGGGTCCGGAAGGCGTCGACCATCCCCCACTCGAGGAGCGCCCGCAGCTCGTCGCGCTCGGGCTCGCTGACGTGGGTGCCGCCGTGCGCGAGCTTCGGGTTCCACACGTCGCGGTCGTCGGGAGCGATGTTGAAGTCGCCGCACACGACCACGTCGTCGGACGGTTCGCACGACGCCGCGACGTGGCCGCGCAGCGCCCGGAGCCACGCCAGCTTGGCCTCGTAGTGCTCGGTGCCCACGGCGCGGCCGTTCGGCACGTACACGCTCGACACGCGGACGCCACCGCACGTCGCCGACACGATCCGGCTCTCGACGAGCGGGTCCTCGACGCCGGCGCAGAAGCCGGCGACGACATCGTGCATCCCCACGCGGCTGAGGATGGCGACGCCGTTCCATCGGCCCTCGCCATGGTGGGCCGACTCGTACCCGAGCGCGTCGAACGCCATCGTCGGGAAGGCGGCGTCGGCCATCTTGGTCTCCTGCAGGCACACGACGTCGGGCGCGGCGTAGGCGATCCACGCCTCGACGCGCTCCAGGCGCGCCTTCAGGGAGTTCACGTTCCAGGTGGCGATCCGCATCGCAGTCGCCATCCTTCCACCCGTAGGCTCGATGCATGGAGGGGCTCCCCGAGCTGACGGCTGTCGTGTGGAGCGACTACCTGTGCCCGTGGTGCTACGTCGGGCTGTCGAGAACGGCGCTGCTCGAACAGCTCGGCGTGCGAGTGACGCCGCTCCCCTACGAGCTGCATCCCGAGCTCCCGGCCGAAGGGCTGCCGCTCGCGAGCGACCGTGGCCGCCGTCTCTACGCCCGCATCGCCGCCGAGTGCGAGGCCGCCGGGATGGAGCTGCGCAAGCCGACCCGGCTGCCCAACACCCGGCGGGCGCTGGGCACGTCGGAGTGGGTCCGGATCCATGCGCCGGACGCCCACGAGCGGCTGCACCGGTCGCTGTTCCGGGCAGCCTTCGTCGATGCGCTCGACATCGGTGATCCCGACGTGGTCGACGAGCTCGTGGCCGGCGCGGGCGCCGACGCGGCCGCAGCTCGCGCCGCGGTCGACGCCGGCGAGCTGGACGCGCCCCTCGCCGAGTCGCGGGAGCGGGCGATCGACGCCGGCGTGTCCGGAACCCCGGCCTGGCTCGTGGCCGACCGGCTGCTCATCCCCGGCATCCAGGCGCCGGAGCTGTTCGAGCGGATGGTGACCCGCCTCCGGGCCAGGTTCGCCGCCGGCGGAGGGGGCGTCGGCCATCAGCGCCCGTGATGCTCACGCGCGAGCACCGCGCGCCAGCATCACCGCCGGATGCGCGCCGCCATCAGCGCCCGTGATGCTCACGCGCGAGCACCGCGCGCCAGCATCACCGCCGGGCTCAGCCGCGTGGTGACGTCGCCGGGCCCTTCTTGGTAGCCGGCGCTCTTCCGGCCGCGGCCCTCCTCGCCGCCGGCGACGGCTCGGCCGCCTTCTTCGCTGCCGTGCTCGCGGTGGATCGCGCCGGAGCGGCCTTGGTGCCGGCTGCCTTCGTCGGCGCCCGCCTCGGACCGGCTGCGGCCGTGTCGGCGGTCGACGTGACCGGCGCGCCT
>DATAKR010000187.1:0-15813 GCA_036261495.1 Acidimicrobiales bacterium
CGAGGGTGAGCGGCCCGGGCCAGAAGCGCTCGGCGAGCGCGTGCGCGACGGGCGAGGCGTCGGTCCACTCGTCCAGGACGCCGGCGGTCGGGAGGTGGACGATGAGCGGATGGCCCGGCGGGCGGCCCTTGGCCTCGAACACTCGCCGCACGGCCAGCGGCTGGGTGGCGTCGGCTCCGAGCCCGTACACCGTCTCGGTCGGGAACGCGACGAGTCGTCCGTCGCGGAGCAACGCCGCGGCGCGCGAGATCTCGTCGGCGCGGAGGACCTGGAGCACGGGCCCATCCTCGCGTCCCGCGCCGACATCGGCGGCGTGCGAGGCGGCTACAGCTTCTGGATCACCCCGCGAAGGAGGTCGCCGAGCCGGCCGCCGGCGCCGGCGCCGGCCGCGAGCACCTCCTTGTGGTCGAGCGGGACGCCCTGCAGGCCGGCGGCGAGGTTGGTGACGAGCGTGACGCCGAGGACCTCGGCTCCGAGGTGGACCGCGGCGATCGCCTCGAGGGCCGTCGACATCCCGACGAGGTCGGCGCCGAGCGTCTGCAGCATCCGGATCTCGGCCGGCGTCTCGTAGCTCGGCCCGAGCAGCGCGGCGTACACGCCCTCCGGCAGTGTCGGGTCGACGGCGCGCGCCAGCTCGCGGAGGCGGGGCGAGTAGGCCCCGGTCATGTCGCAGAACCGGGCGGGGAGGGGCTCCGGTGGCGGCGGGCCCGTGAGCGGGTTGCGGCCGGTGAGGTTGAGGTGGTCGGAGATGAGCACCGGTCCGCCGATGGGCAGCTCGGCGCGAAGCGACCCCGCCGCGTTGGTGAGGACGACCGTGCGGCACCCCGCGAACACCGCGGTGCGCACGGCGTGAACGACCCGCGCCGGATCGTGCCCCTCGTAGAGGTGGACCCGGCCCGACATCACGAGCACCCGCGACCGGCCGACCGGCACCGACCGGACCGTCCCCGCGTGGCCGGCGACCGTCGGCGGTGGGAAGCCCGCGAGCTCGGCGAAGGGCACGACGGCGTCGGCCACGCCCAAGGCGTCGGCGACCGGCGTCCACCCCGACCCGAGCACGACGGCGACGTCGTGGTGGGGTTGATGGGTGAGATGCGCGAGCCGTTCGGCATCGGCATGCGCCCGGTCGAACGGCTCCGTCGCCGCTCCCGCGAACACCACCATCGGGTCCTCCTTCTCGTTCACCCGTCGAGGAGCGCGCGCATGGCGGCCCCGAGGTCGTCGAGCACATCGGCCGCCGCCGCCCGAGCGGTGGCGATGCCTTCGGGGCCGGGAGGCTCCACGACCTCCAGGTACACCTTCAGCTTCGGCTCGGTGCCGCTCGGCCGGACGACCGCGCGCGCGTCTCCCTCGAGCTCGAGGATGACCGCGTCGGCCGTCGGGAGAGGTCCCGCGATCGACCCCTCCGGCACGTGCGCATCCGAGCGCAGGTCGATGCGGCGGCGCACGCCGCGGCCGGCCACGCGCGGCAACGGCTCCTCCCGAAGGTGGCGCATCACCGACGCCAGCCGGTCGCGTGCGCCGGCGCCGTCGTACCGGAGCGCCACCTGCGCGGTGGCGTGCAGGCCGTAGCGCGCCGCGATCTCGTCGAGGCGGGCCTCGAGGCACGACCCGTGCGCCCGGAGCGCGGCGGCGTGGGCGGCGACCACGAGCGCGGCGGTGAGGCCATCCTTGTCGCGGACCAGCTCGCCGATGGCGTAGCCGAGCGCCTCCTCGTAGGCCAGCACCGGCCGCAGCTCCGGATGGGCGAGAGCGGGCCGCACCAGCCACTTGAAGCCGGTCAGCGTCTCGGCGTAGGCCGCGCCGGTGTCGGCCGCGATGCGGGACAGGAGGCGCGACGACACCACCGTCGTCGTGACGAGCGGGCGCCGGTCGTCGGTGACCGGCACCTCGGAGAGCAGATGGAACGCCAGGAGCGCCCCGACCTCGTCGCCCGTCAACCGGCGCCACCCGCCGCCGGAGGGCACGGCGACCGCGAGCCGGTCGGCGTCGGGATCGTTGGCGAGGATCAGGTCGGCGCCGGCGGCGCCCGCGGCCCTCTCCGCCAGGTCGAGTGCGCCCGGCTCCTCGGGGTTCGGGAACGCGACGGTCGGGAAGTCGGCATCCGGTTCGGCCTGCGCGGCCACGAGTGCGGGTGGCACGAACCCGCAGCGCTCGAGCAGCGGTACGAGCACCGCCCGGCCGACGCCGTGCATCGGCGTGTAGACGATCCCGACGCGGCGCGCCGGGCCGGCGAGAGGCGTCGAGGAGGCGGCGTCGAGGTAGGCCGCGACCACGTCGTCGCCGACGCGCTCGATGAGCCGGTGGTCGTCGGAGGCGAGCGCGATCTCCTCGAGGGAGGTGGCCTCGGCGATGGCGGCCGAGATCTCGCGGTCGACGGGCGGCGCGATCTGCGCCCCGTCGCCGGCGTAGACCTTGTAGCCGTTGTCGGCCGCGGGGTTGTGGCTCGCGGTGACCATGATCCCGGCGTCGCAGCCGAGGTGACGCACCGCGAATGCCAGCACCGGCGTGGGCAGGGCACGTGTGAACAGGTGAGCCTGCACGCCGGCGCCGGCGAGCACGCGGGCCGCCTCCTCGGCGAACGACGCCGACTTGTGGCGAGCGTCGAAGCCCACGACGACCCGGCGCGTCGCGGCGCCGGTCGCCGCCCGCTGCAGCCAACGCGCGAGCCCGGCGGTGGCGAACCTGACGACGGCGGAGTTCATTCGGTTGGGCCCGGCACCCATCGCGCCGCGAAGCCCCGCCGTGCCGAACTCGAGGCGTTGCGAGAACCGGTCGCGGAGGTCGGCGGTCGCGGCCTCGTCGCCTCCGCGCACACGCCGCACGATGCCGTCGAGCTCCGCTCGCGTGCCGGGGTCGGGGTCCTCGGCGGACCACGTGACCGCGGCCTCGACGAGCGCGGCCACCGACGAGCCCGCGTCCACCCTCAGTCCTCCGGCAGCCCGTCGAGGATCGCCCGGCTGCGCGACGTGCCGAGGCGCGTGGCGCCGGCGTCGATCATCCTCATGGCGTCCTCGGCGCTGCGGATCCCGCCGGAGGCCTTGACGCCGAGCCGGCCGCTCACCGTCGCCGCCATCAGCTCGACCGCGTGCACCGTCGCGCCGCCGGCCGGATGGAACCCGGTGGACGTCTTGACGAAGTCGGCGCCGCCCGCCTCGGCCGCCTGGCACGCCGCGACGACCTCGTCGTCGGAGAGCACCGCGGACTCGAGGATCACCTTCAAGACGGTGGTGGGGTCGACCGCTTCGCGCACCATGCGGATCTCGGCCTCCACCGCGTGCCACTCGCCCGACCGCGCCAGCCCGAGGTTCATCACCATGTCGATCTCGGACGCGCCGGCGGTGACCGACCCCGCGGCCTCGGCCGCCTTCACCGCGCCGGTGTGGGCACCGCTCGGGAACCCGCACACCGCGGCGAGCGCGATGCCGGGGTCGAGGGTGCCGGCCGCGAGGGGCAGCATCGAGGGCGACACGCAGACGGCGCCGACCCGGAGCGCTCCTGCCTCCTCGCACAGCCGGGCGACGTCGTCCGCCGTGGCCTCGGGCGCGAGGAGCGTGTGGTCGATCATCGCGGCGATCTCGTCGCGGGCACGAGCCTTCACGTCACCGTCCTTCCGCGTCATATCGGCGCCGCGGGGCGCTCATGGCCGGTCCTCCTCCGCACGCCACCGGGCGCGTGTGCTCGGTCGCGCTTCGAGGGTCCCATCGTTCCACGGTCGTAACCGACTGGTAACAGGGCCGAACGACCCTTGGACCGCAATCCGGGCCATCCCTACGTTCACGGTGTTCCCGGCGCCCCGGAACGACACGCCAAGGTGGATCAGCACTCGGCGGCGCATCGACAAGGAGGGTGCAGTGCATCGAACCCAGTTCCGCGTGCTTCCTGTCGCGGCCGTACTGCTCGTGCTGTCAATGCTCGCCGCCGCGTGCGGTGGCGGCAACGACACCAAGAGCAGCACGAGCACGACCGCGAAGCAGGGCCCGAAGGTGGGCCTGGTCTTCGACATCGGAGGCCGCGGCGACAAATCGTTCAACGACTCGGCCGTTCGTGGCCTCGACAAGGCGACGAAGGAGTTCAACCTCCAGACCAAGGAGCTCGAACCCTCGTCGGGCGGCGAGAACCGTGAGGAGCTGCTCCGGCTCCTGTCGGACCAGGGCTATCCGCTCGTGTTCGCCATCGGCTTCGCGTTCACCGACTCGGTCGTGAAGGTCGCGCCGCAGTATCCGAACCTCAAGTACGGGCTCGTCGACGGCGTCCCCGACAACCCCATCGCGAACGTGTCGTCCCTGACGTTCGCGGAGGAGCAGGGCTCCTTCCTCGTCGGCGCGGCGGCCGCGATGAAGTCGAAGGTGAACCACATCGGGTTCATCGGCGGTGTCGAGGTCCCGCTCATCCAGAAGTTCCAGGCCGGCTACGAGGCGGGTGCCAAGGCGGTCAACCCGAGCATCACCATCGATGTGAAGTACCTGACCCAGCCGCCGGACTTCGGCGGGTTCCGTGACCCGGCCAAGGGCAAGGAAGCGGCGCTCGGCCTGTTCGCCAACGGTGCCGACGTCGTGTACCACGCGGCCGGCCTCTCCGGCACCGGCCTGTTCGACGCGGCCGTCCAGGCCTCCACCGGCGGCAAGCAGCTGTGGGCCATCGGCGTCGACTCCGACCAGTACCTGACCGCGACGCCCGACCAGCAGAAGCACATCCTCACCTCGATGATCAAGCAGGTCGAGGTCGCCGTGTACGAGACGGCGAAGGACTTCGTCAACAACAAGTTCCAGTCGGGCGTCCGGACCTTCGACCTGAAGTCCGGTGGCATCGACTACTCGACGAGCGGCGGCTACCTCGACGACGTGAAGACGAAGCTCGACAGCTACAAGCAGAAGATCATCTCGGGCGAGATCAAGGTCCCGACGGAGCCCGGCAAGTAAGCCGAGCACCGGCCGGACAACAGGCGCACGGAACGGGGTGACGACATGACGAGCGACGGGTCAGCGCGCGAGCAACGACCCGTCGCCGTCGCGCCGGGCTCGATCGCGGCGGCGCCGGCGGTCGAGCTGAAGGGCATCTCGAAGCGGTTCCCGGGCGTCGTCGCCAACGACGACGTGAACCTCGTCGTCCAGCCGGGCGAGATCCACGCCATCGTCGGCGAGAACGGCGCCGGCAAGTCGACGCTGATGAAGATCCTCTACGGCATGCAGCGCCCCGACACCGGCGAGATCCGGGTCAACGGCGAGCCGATGCAGTTCAAGTCGCCGAAGGACGCCATCGCAGCGGGCATCGGCATGGTGCACCAGCACTTCATGCTCGCCGACAACCTCACCGTCCTCGAGAACGTCATCCTCGGCTCGGAGCCCACGAAGGGCATCCGCATCGACTTCCGCACGGCGTACGACACGATCTCCGACCTGGGCCGTCTGTACGGCCTCGACGTCGATCCCAACGAGCTCGTCGAGACCCTCGAGGTCGGCGAGCGCCAGCGCGTCGAGATCATCAAGGTGCTGTACCGCGGGGCGAAGATCCTCATCCTCGACGAGCCCACCGCCGCGCTGGTGCCGCAGGAGGTCGAGGAGCTGTTCCGCAACCTGCGAGACCTCAAGGCGCAGGGTTCCACCGTGATCTTCATCTCCCACAAGCTCGACGAGGTCCTCGCCCTCGCCGACACCATCACCGTCCTCCGGGGCGGCCGGACCGTGGCGACGGTGGATCCGAAGGACGTCACCCCGCGCCAGCTCGCCGAGCTCATGGTCGGCTCCGAGCTGCCCACGCCCGAGACCCAGGAGTCGACCGTCACCGACACGGTCGAGCTCTCGGTCACGTCGCTCGGCGTGCGGTCCGACGACGGCCGGTGGGTGCTTCGCGACGTGTCGCTCGTGGTGCACCGCGGCGAGGTGGTCGGCATCGCAGGCGTGGAGGGCAACGGCCAGGCGGAGCTCATCGAGGCGATCCTCGGGCTGCATCCGGTGGCCGAGGGGTCGATCGAGCTCGCCGGCCACGACATCACGACCTGGCCCACCCGCGACCGCCGCGAGGCGGGCCTCGGCTACATCCCCGAGGACCGGCACCGGCGCGGCCTCCTGCTGCCGTCACCGCTCTGGGAGAACGCCATGCTCGGCCGGCAGGGCGTCGCCCCGTACTCGAACCACGACCTCCTCACGCCCGCCGGGGCGCGGCGCGCGACCGAGGAGATCATCGAGGAGTTCGACGTCAAGACACCGGGTCTCGACATCCCCGCCCACGCGCTCTCCGGCGGCAACCAGCAGAAGTTCATCGTCGGCCGCGAGATGAGCAGCGACGACCTCAAGCTGCTCGTCGCCGCCCACCCGACCCGCGGCATCGACGTCGGTGCGCAGGCCGCGGTGTGGGACCAGCTGCGGCGCGCCCGCAAGGAGGGGCTCGCGGTGCTGCTCGTGTCGGCTGACCTCGAAGAGCTCATCGGCCTGTCGGACACGCTGCACGTCATCTATCGCGGCCGGCTCGTGGCGACCCTCGACCCGGCGATGGTCACTCCCGCGGATCTCGGGTCGTACATGACGGGCGTACGCACCCAGGAGCCCGCCACGGAGGAGGCGACGTGAACGTCTGGTCGCGCCGGCTGCGGCGCTTCGCCATCGGCCTGCTCGGACCGGTCGTCGCCATCGGCTTCGCGCTCGCGTTGTCGGCGGTCATCCTGAAGATCAGCGGCCATGACCCGTGGCAGGCGTTCCGCGCCATGTACGACTACGGAAAGACGCGGGCGTCGATCATCTCGATGCTGAACCGGTCGATCCCGTACTACATCACCGGTCTCGCCGTCGCGATCGGGTTCAAGATGAACCTCTTCAACATCGGCGTCGAGGGCCAGTACCGGCTGGCCGCGGTGATCGCCGCTTGGGCGGGCGCGGCGGTCAAGTTCCCGGCGCCGATCCACGTGCTCTTCATCATCGCGGTCGCGGCAGCCGTGGGCGCCTCGCTCGGCGGGATCACCGCCATCTTGAAGGTCACGAGGAACGTGCACGAGGTCATCACCTCGATCATGCTCAACACCATCTCGACCGGCCTGGCCGCCTACCTGCTCGCCGCGCACTTCGCCCAGAAGAACAAGCCGGGGGACCTCATCATCAAGACCAAGGAGATCCCGGAGTCCGGGTGGTTCCCGTCGCTCAACGGGCTGCTCTCGCGCATCGGCATCGAGCTCCCCATCGGGTCGAACCTGCAGGGCTTCATCGTCGTGGCCGTGCTGCTGGGGGTCGCCTACTACTTCCTCGTCTGGCGGACGCGGTTCGGCTACGACCTGCGGGCGTCGGGCATCAACCCGTTCGCGGCCGAAGCGTCGGGGGTCGACCCGAACCGGATGGTTGTCACCACGCTGCTGCTGTCGGGCGGCGTCGCCGGTCTCGCCGGCCTGTCACAGGTGCTCGGCTTCTTCCACCGGTACACCATCGACTTCCCGACCGGTCTCGGGTTCACGGGGATCGGCATCGCGCTGCTCGGCCGCAACCACCCGGTGGGCATCGCCTTCGGCTCCCTGCTGTTCGCCTTCCTCGAGCGGTCGGCGCAGGTGCTCGACCTCGAGGGCGTGCCGAAGGAGATCGTCGTCATCATGCAGGGCGTGATGATCCTGTCGATCGTCATCGCGTACGAGGTCGTGCACCGCCTCGTCGAGATCCAAGAGCGCAAGGCGGTCGTCGAGGCGACCCACGAGGCACCTCCCGGCATGGAGGTGGCAGCGGCATGACCCTCGTCGCGCGTCCTCCGCGTGCCGGCGGACGGACGGGTTCGTCAACCGACGAGATCGAGGAAGTCCAGAGCCGCGGCGTGCGGGCGCGCCTCCTCCGCTACACCCTGCTCGCCCTGGTGGTCGTCGCGATCCTCGCGACCACGAGGGAGATCACGGGCGCCGACGAGCTCACCCGCAGCGGCACGTTCGGCGCCGCCCTCCGCCTCGCGGTGCCGATCGGGCTCACGGGCATGGGAGCGATCTACTGCGAGCGCGCCGGCGTCGTGAACATCGGGCTCGAAGGCATGATGATCTTCGGGACGTGGTTCGGCGGGTGGGCCGGCTGGCAGTACGGCGCCTGGTGGGGGATCGGCCTCGGGATCCTGGGCGGCGCGGCCGGCGGGCTCCTCCACGCGCTGGCGACGGTGACCTTCGGCGTCAACCACATCGTGTCGGGCGTGGCGATCAACATCCTCGCTCCCGGGGTCGCCCGCTACCTGTCGGTGATCTCGTTCTCGCCCGGGAGCGGCGGCGGGGCCAGCCAGTCGCCGCCGATCAGGAACGTGATCGGTCGCGTGAACCTGCCCTTCGTCGCCGGCGGCGACCTGTTCGGATGGCGATCACCCGACATGTTCGGATGGCTCGAACGCAAGAGGTGGTTCATGCTCTCCGACGTCGGCGGCCTCTTGAGGGGCATCACCGGCGAGATCTCGTGGGCCGCGATCCTCGCCATCGCGCTGGTGCCGCTGAGCTTCTGGTTCCTGTGGCGGACGTCGTTCGGCCTGCGGCTCCGGTCCGCGGGGGAGAACCCGGCCGCGGCCGAGTCCCTCGGCGTCTCCGTCTATCTCGTGAAGTACGTCGGCACGGTGATCTCCGGAGCGTTCGCCGGCTTCGCCGGCGCGTTCCTCGTCACCGAGTTCGCCGGCATCTACCAGGAGGGCCAGACGGGCGGCCGCGGCTTCATCGGCCTCGCCACGTTGATCTTCGGCAACTGGCGACCGGTGGGGGTCGCCGCCGGCGCCGCCCTGTTCGGGTTCGCCGACGCGCTGCAGCTGCGCAACGACGCGTCCGTGCACGCCATGCTGCTCGCGGTCGCCATGGGCGTCGGCCTGCTCGCGGCGGTCGCAGTGTTCCGGCGCAACCTCGGCATGGCGCTCGCCACCAGCATCATCGCCGCCGGGTTCCTCGTCTGGTTCCTGATGAGCGACACCGTGCCCCGCCAGTTCGTGTTCTTCACGCCCCACCTGACGACGCTGCTCGTCCTCGGACTGTCGAGGCGCCGGCTGCGCATGCCGACCGCCGACGGACTGGTGTACCGGAAGGGCGAGGCGACCTGACCGTGGACGGCGCGGAGTCGGTCGGTGCCCGCTTCGATCGCGACGGGTTTGCCGTGCTCGAAGGGTTCGTGCCCGCGTCGGCGGGCGACGCGCTGCGGTCGCACGCCGACGAGCTCGTCGCCGCGTTCGACCCCGGCGACATCGTGTCGATCTTCACCACGCACGAGCAGACCAGGACGAGCGACGACTACTTCCTCGGGTCGGGCGACCAGGTGCGCTTCTTCTTCGAGGAGGAGGCCTTCGCGGCCGACGGGTCGCTGCGCCAGGAGAAGGCGCTGTCGATCAACAAGATCGGCCATGCGATGCACGACGTCGACCCCGTGTTCGACGCGTTCTCGCACACGCCGGAGCTCGCGGCGGTGGCCGCGGCCGTCGGCATGGCGCGGCCGCTGGTGCTGCAGTCGATGTACATCTTCAAGCAGCCCCACATCGGGGGCGAGGTGACGCTGCACACCGACCACACGTTCCTTTGGACCGATCCTCCGTCGGTCACCGGGTTCTGGTTCGCGCTCGAGGACGCGACCGTCGAGAACGGCTGCCTGTACGCCCTGCCGGGTGGTCACCGGATCCCACCGAAGCGACGGTTCCGCCGGCGGGCCGGCGGCGACGGGACCGAGTTCGAGGAGCTCGACACGACGCCCTACCCCCAGGAGGGAGAGGTGCCGCTCGAGGTCGAGAAAGGAGCCCTCGTCGTGCTGCACGGCCTGCTTCCGCACCGCAGCGGCGCCAACCGGTCCGACCGCAGCCGCCACGCCTTCACCCTTCACGCCATCGAGGCGTCGGCGCGGTATCCCGCCGACAACTGGTTGCAACGCGGGCCCGATCTCCCGCGGCGCGGCTTCACCGGACCGACCTCGTGAGCGAGGGAGACGAATGACCGAGACGTGGAGGATCGATTGGGACGCGCTGCGCGCCGCGGCGACGGCGGCGGCGGGAGAGGCGTACGCGCCGTACTCGGCGCTCAACGTTGGCGCCGCCGCGCTCACCGACCGGGGCGAGATCGTCCGCGGCTGCAACGTCGAGAACGCGTCGTACGGGCTCACGCTGTGTGCCGAGTGCATCCTGGTCGGCAACCTCCACCTGTCGGGCGGCGAGTCGATCGTCGCCGTGGCCTGCGTGTCCGGCGACGGGGATCTCCTCATGCCCTGCGGGCGGTGCCGGCAGCTCCTGCTCGAGGCCGGCGGCCCCGATCTGCTCGTCGACGGGCCGTCCGGTGCGGTCGCGATCCGAGACCTGCTGCCCCACGCCTTCTCGGCCCTCGACCTTCCGGAGGGCGACGGGTGAACGCGGTCGACGTGATCCGCACCAAGCGCGATGGCGGGGTGCTGAGCGACGAGCAGATCCGCTGGTTCCTCGGCGCGTACGCGCGGGGCGAGGTCGCCGACGAGCAAGCGGCCGCGCTCTGCATGGCCGTCTACTGGCGGGGCTTGTCGCCGGCGGAGCTGCGGACCTGGACCGCCGCCATGATCGACACCGGCGAACGCCTCGATCTCTCGGGCGTCGGCCGCCCGACCGTCGACAAGCACTCGACCGGCGGGGTGGGCGACAAGGTGTCGCTGCTCCTCGTGCCGATCGTGGCCGCGTGCGGCGCCGCCGTCCCGCAGCTCTCCGGGCGGGGGCTCGGGCACACGGGAGGCACCCTCGACAAGATGGAGTCCATCCCGGGGTGGCGCGCGTCGCTGACGACCGAGGAGATGCTCGACGTGCTGGCCCGCACCGGCGGGGTGATCTGCGCGGCGGGGGAGGGTCTCGTGCCCGCCGATCGCAAGCTCTACGCCCTCCGCGACGTGACGTCGACGGTGGAGTCGATCCCCCTCATCGCCAGCTCGATCATGTCGAAGAAGATCGCCGAGGGCACCGGCGCGCTGGTGCTCGACGTGAAGGTCGGCTCCGGCGCGTTCCTCCCCGAGGTGGCCCGTGGTCGTCAGCTGGCCGAGACCATGGTCGAGCTCGGCGAGGCCTCCGGCGTTCGCACGGTCGCCCTGCTCACCTCGATGGACACACCCCTCGGCGATGCCGTGGGCAACGGGGTCGAGGTCGACGAAGTCGTCCGCACGTTGTCGGCCGGCGACGGGCCCGCGGATCTGGTCGAGGTCACCCTCGCGTTGGCGCGGGAGATGCTCGCCCTGGTGGGCATCGACGCCGACCCAGGCGACGCCCTTCGCGACGGACGCGCTCTGGCGGTGTTCGAGCACCTCGTCGAAGCGCAGGGCGGCGACCTCGCCGCACTGCCGGCAGCATCAGAGCGTCACACCGTCACGGCCGAGACCGCCGGCTGGCTCACCCGGCTCGATGCCCGCGCCGTGGGCGTGGCGGCGTGGCGTCTCGGCGCCGGCCGGGCCCGCAAGGAGGACGCGGTGAGCGCCACCGCCGGCATCGTGTGCCTCGCCAAGCCTGGTGCCCGCGTCGAGCGCGGGCAGCCCCTCCTCGAGCTGCACGTCGACGACCCGGAGAAGGTTCCCGGCGCGCTCGACGCGCTGACTGACGCCATCACCATCGGGTACGAGCCGCCCGATGCGGCTCCACTCGTCATCGACCGGATCGCCACCTGAGGACATCGAATGCACAACCGCCCGTCACTCGAGGAGATCCGCGGCGTGCCCAAGGTCCTCCTCCACGACCACCTCGATGGCGGCCTCCGGCCGTCGACCGTCGCCGAGCTCGCCACCGACATCGGCTACACGGGTCTGCCCACCACCGACGCGTCGAACCTGGCCGAGTGGTTCACCGAGGGGGCGCGCACGCGCGACCTGGTCGTCTACCTCGAGCTGTTCGCCCACACCGTCGCGGTGATGCAGACGCCTGACGCCCTCACCCGGGTGGCCGCCGAGTGTGCCGAGGACCTCGCGGCCGACGGTGTCGTGTACGCCGAGGTGCGCTTCGCACCGGAGCTGCACACCGAGCGCGGGCTCACGCTCGACGCGGTCGTCGACGCGGTCGTCGAGGGGTTTCGCATCGGCAGCGAGGGCCGCGACATCACCATCGGCACGATCTGCACGGCGATGCGGACGGCGGCTCGCTCGCTCGAGATCGCCGAGCTGGCCGTGCGCCACCGTGACCGTGGGGTCGTCGGCTTCGACAGCGCCGGCGCCGAGGCGGGCTACCCGCCGAGCCGGCACCTCGACGCGTTCCAGCTCATCGCCCACGAGAACTTCCACTTCACGATCCACGCCGGCGAGGCGTTCGGGCTGCCCTCGATCTGGGAGGCGCTCCAGTGGTGTGGCGCCGAGCGCCTGGGCCACGGTGTCCGGATCGTCGACGACATCACCGTCGATCCCGACGGTGGCGCCACGCTCGGACGGCTCGCCGCCTTCGTGCGCGACCGGCGTGTGTGCCTCGAGATGTGCCCGACGTCGAACGTCCACACGGGGGCCGCGTCGAGCATCGCCGACCACCCGATCGGCCTGCTGCGCCGGCTCGGCTTCCGCGTCACCGCGAACACCGACAACCGGCTGATGAGCGACACCACCGTGTCGCAGGAGCTTCACGCCCTCGTCGACGCGTTCGACTACGGCTGGTACGACCTGCAGTGGCTCACGCTCAACGCCATGAAGAGCGCGTTCTGGCCGTTCGACAAGCGGCTGGAGATCATCAACCGCGTGATCAAGCCCGGTTACGCCGCCTACCTCTGATCACGCTCACCGCCGGCCGGACGCGACGACGCCGCCCGGAGGCGGCGGCGTCGTCGTCGGAGGAACCGAGGAGGTCAGGCGGTCGTGGTGAACGACTGCGGCGTGGCGTTCGGGCTCGGCGTCGTGGTCGAGCCCGAGCCGTTGCCGGTGTTGCCACCCTCGGGGCCCCACATGCCGTGTCCGTGGCGGCCGTGGGGAGCGCGCATGGGCGGCCGAGCGTTGTTGACCATCTGCGTCAGCCGGTCCTTGAGGTTCGACTTCATGGTGTCGGCCTGCTGCTGGGTGAGCTTGCCGGCGGTGACGGCCTGGTCGATGTGGGACGTCGCGTCGGCGACCAGTGCGTCGATCACCTTGTTGACGTCGACGCCCTTGTCCTGGGCGACCTGGGCGAGGGTCTTGCCGCCCTGGAGGGCGGTGCGCAGGTCGGCCTCGGTCATGCCGAGCGCGTCGGCGGCGACCTTGAGCTCGGCACCCATCTTCACGTCGGGACCGTGCCGGCCCGGACCGGGATGGGGCATGTTGGCCACCTCGTCCTTGATGGCATTTCGGACGGCGTCGGCCTGCTCTTGGGTGATCGTGCCCTTGTCGACGAGCCCCTTGAGGGCGTTCTCGATCGGCCCGCTCTTCGGACCGGCGGGCGTCTGCGGTGGCGCCTGGGTCGTCGTGCTCGACGAGTCGCTCGACTGTGCGCCCGAGAGCGCCGGCACGCCGAGCAGCGCTCCGGCCACACCGCCGCCGGCGACGCTCGCCGCGACGGCGAGGGCCGCGATGGACTTGCGCATCTTCATGACTCCTTCCGGGTGTCTTCCCCGACGACAGTGAACCCCCGATACCTGGGAGGACGCTGAGGATCGACGTAGGACTCGGTGTGACGTTCGTCCGCACAGACGGTGCACAGGGAATTCACAGCGGCCGGCGCGACCATGGCGGGCATGGGTGAGCCGAGGATCCTCGTCGTCGACGACGAGGAGAACATCACCGACCTCGTCGCGACGGCGCTCCGCTACGAGGGCTTCGAGGTGTCGATCGCCAACTCGGGCCGCGGCGCCCTCTCGGCGATCGAGAACGGCCGCCCCGACCTCGTCGTGCTCGACGTGATGCTGCCCGACCTCGACGGCTTCGAGGTCACGCGTCGCCTCGGCGCCGACGGGCGGCGAGTGCCGATCCTGTTCCTCACGGCGCGCGACGCCACCGAGGACAAGATCCGCGGCCTGACGCTCGGCGGCGACGACTACGTCACCAAGCCGTTCAGCCTGGCCGAGCTCGTGGCAAGGGTCCGATCCGTGCTTCGGCGAGTGGGAGAGCACAGCCCGTCGGCGCGTCTCACGGTCGGCGATCTGGAGATGGACGACGACACCCATGAGGTGTGGCGGGGCGGCACGCCGATCGACCTCACCGCGACGGAGTACAAGCTCCTCCGCTACCTCATGCTCAACCCGCGGCGGGTGCTGTCGAAGGCGCAGATCCTCGATCACGTGTGGGAGTACGACTTCGGCGGCGACGCCAATGTGGTGGAGACCTACATCTCGTACCTGCGCAAGAAGATCGACCGCCTGGGTCCGCCGCTGATCCACACGATCAGGGGCGTCGGCTACACGATCCGCCCACCCCGCGCCGAATGACCCTCCGCGCCCGCATCCTCGTCTCGGTCGTCGCGCTGAGCCTCGCGGGCCTCGTCGTGGCCGACGCCGCGACGTGGACGGCGCTGCGCTCCTTCCTCCTCGGGCGCGTCGACGAGCAGCTGGTGTCGGCGCAGGCGCCGGTGCTGCGTGCCCTCGCGACCGGCGGCGGGCTCGGCGACCGCGACCTCGGCCGCGTCGATCCGCGCATCACGGTGCCACCCGGAACCTACGGGCAGGTGCGCGACAGCTCGGGCAGCGTGCTCGTCGAGCGGCAGTTCGGCTACGAGGGGCAGTCACTCGACGCTCCCAAGCTGCCGGCCGACCTCTCGCGGTCGAAGACGGTCGCCTTCACCACGTCGGCCTACCGCGTGCTCGTCGCCCCGCTCACCCTCGGTGCCGGCGGCAGCGGGTTCCTCGTCGTGGCGATCCCGCTCCACGACGTCAACCAGACGCTCGGGCGCCTGCTCGTCGTGATGCTGGTCGCCACCGCGCTGGTCGTGCTCGGCCTCGCCGCGCTGAGCTGGTGGGTCGTGCGCCGCGACCTGCGGCCCCTCGAGCGCATCGAAGGGACCGCGGGCGCGATCGCGGCCGGCGATCTGAGCCGGCGCGTCGAGACCACCGACCCGCGCACGGAGGTCGGCCGTCTCGGCGTCGCCCTCAACGCGATGCTGACGCGCATCGAGCAGGCCTTCGCCGAGCGCCAGGCCTCCGAGGACCGGCTCCGGAGGTTCCTCGCCGACGCGTCGCACGAGCTGCGCACGCCGCTCACCTCGATCCGCGGGTACGCCGAGCTGTTCCGGCGGGGCGCCGATCGCCGGCCCGACGACCTCGCCAAGGCCATGCGGCGCATCGAGGAGGAGGCCGAGCGGATGGGGGTGATGGTCGACGACCTCCTCCTGCTCGCCCGCCTCGACCAGGGCCGCCCGCTCGAGCAGGCGCCGGTCGACCTGGCGACACTCGCGGCCGACGCCGTCGCCGACGCCCGCGTCGCCGACCCCGGTCGCCCGATCACCCTCGACGCGTCGGCGGCCGTCCACGTGTTGGGCGACGTGCACCGGCTCCGTCAGGTCGCGTCGAACCTCGTGGCCAATGCGCTGGCGCACACCCCGCCGGCCACCCCCGTGCGGGTGAGCGCCCGAGCGGAGGGCGCCGACGGCGTGCTCGAGGTCGCCGACTCCGGGCCGGGGCTCAGCGCCGACGAAGCGGCCCACGTGTTCGAGCGCTTCTACCGGGGAGATCCCTCGCGGGTGCGCCACACCGGCGGTACCGGTCTCGGCCTCGCGATCGTCGCCGCCATCGCGTCGGCGCACGGCGGCCGGGCCGAGGTCGCGTCCACGCCCGGCGGCGGCGCGACGTTCCGCGTGCGCCTGCCCCGGTCGGTTGCCCGCGTGCCGACGCCGGCACCGTCCCTCATCGCGCCCGCTCACGGCGACGCCGGCCCCGGCGAGCGCTCGCCGTTCGCGCGACCCTCAGACGCCGCCACCGGCGAGCCGGGCGCGGCCTGATCCGGCGCGGCCTGAACCGGGCGCGGC
>DATAKR010000010.1:0-6364 GCA_036261495.1 Acidimicrobiales bacterium
AGCGCGCCGGCCACGTCGGTGCGGCGGAGATCACCGATGTGCGCAGCCCGCTCCGGTGCGATGCCGCCGAGCCCGTCGAGGGCGTGCTCGAAGATCCGCGGCGACGGCTTGTAGACGCCGACCTCGTCGGAGAACGACCAGTGGTCGAACAGCCCGAGGACGCCCGCCTCGGCGAGGAAGGCCCGCAGCGTCGGCGACGGCGTCATCCCCACGTCGCACACGATGCCGATGCGAAGGCCGGCACCCTTGAGCGTGCGCAGGCACCCCTCGAGCCCTTCGGTGAGGTGGAGCTCGGCGCGGTCGCCGGTGCGGGCGAAGGCGTCGACGAGCTGGTCGCGAACGTCCGATGGCACCTCGTAGCCCAGGTCGTCGAGCGCGTCGACGGCCGCGTCGACGTGGGTGTACTGCCGGTCACCGCTCTGCCACGACTGCAGGAACCGTTGCCACGACCCCTCGAACGCCGCCTCGATCCGCTGGCGCTCCACCGCGAACCCCTCGCCCTCGAGGATGCCCAGCCATGCCTCGATGCGCCGCGTCCGAAGCTGGCCGCGGTCTTCGTAGACGAGGGTGTTCCAGTAGTCGAACGTGATGGCGTCGACACGCGGCCGCGCCGGCGAGGTCATCCCCATGAGTGCACGTGGTCCGGGCGGATCACACCGTCGTCACGCGCCGCCGCGGCGACCGCGGCGGCCACCAGATCGACGACGTGGCGGTTGAACACGCTCGGCACGATGTAGCCGGACGACAGCTCGTCCTCCGGCACCGCGGAGGCGATGGCCTCGGCCGCCGCGAGCTTCATGTGCTCGGTGATGGTGGTCGCGCCGGCGTCGAGGGCGCCGCGGAAGATCCCGGGGAAGCAGAGCACGTTGTTGATCTGGTTGGGGTAGTCGCTGCGCCCGGTCGCGATCACCGCGGCCATCCCCTCGGCCTCCTCGGGCGTGATCTCGGGATCGGGGTTGGCGAGTGCGAACACGATCGGGTCGTCGTTCATCACCCGGAGGTCGTCGCGCAGGACGAGCCCGGGCCCCGACACGCCGATGAAGAGGTCGGCGCCGGGCATCACCTCGTGCAGGGCCCCCTTGCGCACCTCGGGGTTGGTGTTCTCGGCGAGCCACTGCTTCGAGGCGTCGAGGTCGGGCCGGCCCTCGTAGATCGCGCCCTTCCGGTCGACCCCGATGATGTTGGGGACGCCGGCCTCCATGAGGATCTTGGTGATCGCCACGCCGGCGGCCCCCACCCCGGCGATCACGACCTTGAGGTCCTCCATCTGCTTGCCCACGACCTTGAGCGCGTTGCGGAGCGCGGCGAGCACGACGACCGCCGTGCCGTGCTGGTCGTCGTGGAACACCGGGATGTCGAGCGACGCCTTGAGCCGCTCCTCGACCTCGAAGCACCGCGGCGCGGCGATGTCTTCGAGGTTCACGCCCCCGAACACCGGCGCGAGCCGCTCGACGGTCTCGATGAGCTGTTCGGTGTCGCGGACGTCGAGGCAGATCGGGAAGGCGTCGACCCCCGCGAACTCCTTGAACAGGAGCGCCTTGCCCTCCATCACCGGCAGCGCCGCCGCGGGGCCGATGTTGCCCAGCCCGAGCACCGCCGTGCCGTCGGTGACGACGGCGACGGTGTTCTTCTTGATCGTGAACTTGTGGGCGTCGGCGGGGTTGTCGGCGATGGCCCGGCAGACGCGTGCGACGCCGGGCGTGTAGGCCATCGAGAGGTCCTCTCGCGTGGTGAGCGGGATCTTCGAGGTCACCTCGATCTTGCCGCCCTCGTGCATGAGGAAGGTCCGGTCGCGCACGCTCTCGACGGTCACGCCCTCCAGCGCCTCTACCACGGTGCGGATGCGGCCCACGTGCCCGTCGTCGATCGCGAAGACGGTGACGTCGCGGACGATCCGCGTGCCGTGCGCCTCTACGACGTCGACGCCTGCGATGTTGCCGCCGGCATCGCCGATGGCGGTGGCGAGGCGCCCGAGCATCCCGGGTGAGTTCTCATGTTCGACGCGGATGCGGACGGAGTACGAAGCGTTCGGCGCGGGCACCCCGAACGGGATAGCGGAGGAACGCCCGGCAACGCAAAGCGCCGGCCCGCGGCCGGCGCTCTGCGACTTCTCTCCTGGTGGTGGGCTCGCTCGAGAGGACGGACCAACGGGACGGCAGACCTCGGCGGGCGTTCCCGGGCGATCGGCTCAGGCGCCCTCGCGCTCCATCTGTTCGAGGCAGCGCCGGATCTCCGAGGCTCGGAATCGGCGGTGGCCGCCGAGCGTCCGGATGGCGGTGATCTTGCCGGCTCGGGCCCAACGGGTGACGGTCTTGGGGTTCACGCGGAACAGTGCGGCGACCTCGGCCGGGGTGAGGAGTGCGTCGGGGTTCGGTGATTCGGCCATGCTGCGTCCCTTCGGTGCTGTCCGATTGCTACCCGAACGTACGGACGAGAACTTTTGCGGTCGATAGCCCTATCGGGTCATTTAACGCCCGACAGCGGACTAGTCCGTACATAAGGGCGATGGCACCGCTGGTGCGCGCGGACACGACTGACAACCATGTCGCGGCCAGGCCGCGATGGGTACAGTTCGCAATGATGCAGGTGTTCGAACGCGTCAATGGTGATGCGTACGAGCAAGTGGTCTTCTGTGAAGACCGACCGACAGGCCTGCGCGCGATCGTGGCGATCCACTCGACCCTGCTCGGCCCCGCGCTCGGTGGGACGCGCTTCTATCCCTACGACTCCGAGGACGCCGCCCTCGAGGACGTCCTCCGGCTCGCCAAGGGGATGACCTACAAGTCGGCGGCCGCCGGCCTCGACCTCGGCGGCGGAAAGGCCGTCATCCTGGGCGACCCCGAGAAGGTCAAGACCGAGGCCCTGCTGCGCGCCTATGCCCGCTTCGTCGACTCCCTCGGTGGCCGCTACATCACCGCGGAGGACGTCGGCACGTCGCAACCCGACATGGACGTGATCCACCGGGAGACCCGTCACGTCACCGGTGTGAGCGCCTCCCTCGGCGGGTCGGGCGACCCGTCGGCGGCCACCGCGTTCGGAGTCATGCACGCCATGCGGGCGGTGGCCCGTCACCTGTGGGGCGACGGCTCGCTCGCCGGCCGCCACGTCGTGATCACCGGCGTCGGCAAGGTCGGCTACAACCTCGCCCGCCATCTCGTCGAGGAACGGGCCCGGGTCACCGTCGCCGACATCTCCGAAGCGGCCGTCCAGCGGGCCGTCACCGAGCTCGCCGTCGATGCGGTGCCCGTCGACTCGTCGCACGCCGTCGAGTGCGACATCTGGTCGCCCTGCGCGCTCGGGAAGGCGCTCAGCCCGTCGACGATCCCCGAGCTTCGCTGCGCCGCCGTCTGCGGGTCGGCCAACAACCAGCTCGCGACCGACTCGTGCAGCCAGCTGCTCGCCGACAAGGGCGTGCTGTACGCGCCCGACTACATCGTCAACGCCGGGGGTGTCATCAACGTGGCCGAGGAGCTTCGCGGCTACAACCGCGAGCGCGCCTACGGCAACATCCGGCGCATCTTCGACACCACCACGCACGTCCTCACGACGGCGGAGGCCGAGGGCATCCCGACGGCCGTCGCGGCCGACCGGGTGGCCGAGGTGCGGATCGCGCAGCTGGGCCACGTGCAGCAGATCCGCTTGTTCACATAGACGTCCGTTCGACGACGAAAGGGGCACGGTGACCACCACGGTCGACGTGGAGCAGTCCTATCGAGGTCTGCCCCGCTCGGAGCTCGTCGAGGACTTCCGGCTCGCCTGCATCTCCCGCGCGCTCGACGACCGCGAGATCAGCCTGCAGAAGCAGAGCCGCGTGTTCTTCCAGATCAGCGGCGCGGGTCACGAGGCGCTGCTCCTCGCGCTCGCTCGCCACCTCCGGCCCGGCTACGACTGGTTCTTCCCCTACTACCGGGACCGCGCCCTCGTGCTCGGCCTGGGTGTCACGCCGAAGGACATCCTCCTGCAGGCGGTCGGTTCCGCCGAGGACCCGGCCTCCGGAGGTCGGCAGATGCCGTGCCACTGGGGGTCGAAGGAGCGTCACATCGTGACCGCGTCGAGCCCGACCGGGAGCCAGTGCATCCCGGCGGTGGGGTGCGCCGAAGCCGGTCGCTACATCGCGGGGCGCGATCTACCGGGCGATGCCACCGCCCAGGGCGACGAGGTCACCTACGTGTCGCTCGGCGAAGGCGCCACGTCGGAAGGCGAGTTCTGGGAGAGCCTCAACACCGCGTGCCGGCTCCACCTGCCGGTGCTCTACGTCGTCGCCGACAACGGCTACGCCATCTCGGTCCGGGCCGAGGACCAGTCGCCGGCGCCGATCTCGGAGATGGTGCGCGGCTTCCGCGGCCTCGCCATCCACAAGATCGACGGGCGCGACTACTTCGAGGCGCGCGAAAAGGGGGCCCAGGCCATCGCTCGGGTCCGCGCCGGCGAGGGCCCGGGCCTCATCCACGCCAAGGTCACGCGGCCGTACTCGCACTCCGCCGCCGACACCCAGAGCAAGTACCGGCCGATGGAGGAGCTCGTCGACGAGCGCGAGCACGACCCCATCCGGCTCTTCGAAGAGGAGCTGCTCCGCGGCGGCGTCATCACCGCAGCCGATGCCAAGCGGATCCACGAGGAGGCCCGGGCGATCGTCAACCAGGCCGGCCGGGAGGCGCTGGCCGCCCGCCGGCCCGATCCCACGACGTGCCTCGACCACGTGTACGTGGTTCCCGACATCGCCGGCGACGGGCGCGACGCAGGGGAGCCGCTGGACGCCGAGCCGGTCACCTTCTCCGAGGCGGTGCGGCGGACGCTCCACGAGCAGATGGCGGCCGACGAGCGCATCCGCGTGTTCGGCGAGGACGTCGCCGACGCACCCGAGGACGTGCTCGGCAAGGTCGAGGGCAAGGGCGGCGTGTTCGGCACCACCCACGGCCTGCAGACCCGCTTCGGCATCGCGCGCTGCTTCAACACGCCGCTCGCCGAGGCCAACATCGTCGGCCGCGCCGTCGGGCAGGCGGTACGGGGGCTCCACCCCGCGCCCGAGGTGCAGTTCTTCGACTACGTCTGGCCCGCCATGACCCAGATCAAGAGCGAAGCGGCCACGATCCGCTGGCGCTCGAACGGCGCGTTCTCGTGCCCGATGGTGCTCCGCATCCCCATCGGGGGCTACCTCGTCGGCGGGGCCATCTGGCACAGCCAGAGCGGCGAGTCGATCTTCACCCACGTGCCCGGGCTCATCGTGATGTACCCGTCGAGGGCGCGTGACGTGGTCGGGCTCCTGCGGACGGCGTTCCGCTGCGACGACCCGGTGCTGTTCCTCGAGCACAAGCGGCTCTACCGCCAGCCCTTCGCCCGCGACCCGTTCCCTCCGAGCGACTACCTGATCCCGCTCGGCCGGGCCGACTACGTGCAACGAGGCGACGACCTGACGATCGTCACGTGGGGCTACACGGTGCACCTCGCCCGCGAGGCCGCCGCCCGCGTGGCCGAGGAGACCGGCGCGTCGATCGAGATCGTCGACCTCCGGTGCCTCATCCCGTGGGACCGCCAGACGGTGTGCGAGAGCGTGGCGCACACGAGTCGCGTGCTCGTCGTGCACGAGGACGTCCGCACGTCGGGCTTCGGTGCCGAGGTGGCGGCGACCATCGCCGACCAGTGCTTCGCCGACCTCGACGCGCCGGTCGCGCGCGTCGGCGCCCTCGACTGCCACGTCGCGTACGAGCCCACCCTCGAGGACGCGATCCTTCCGCAGGTCGCCGACATCGCCGGCGCCGCCGGCGACCTCCTCAAGTACTGATGCTGCAGCCGCGGCATCCGTACCGGTTCTATGCCGAGACGTCCCGGCTGCGGACGCGCCAGATCGTCCTCGACGTGGCGGTCGTCGTGTGGTCGGCCGTGTGGGTCCGCCTCGGGCTCAGCCTGTTCCACGCCGTCGACCGCCTGCGATCGGCGGGCGACTCGGCCGAGGCCGCCGGCGCCGGGCTGGCGAGCCGTCTGTCGGCGATCGCGAAGACGATCGGCGGTGTCCCCCTCGCCGGCGGCGCGCTCGAGCGCCCCTTCGTCGACGCCGCGGACGCGAGCCGCTCGCTCCAGCAGGCCGGCGCCACCGCGAGCTCGGCGGTCCACACCGTCGCGCTCTGGGCCGGCGTGCTGCTCGCGCTCGTGCCGATCATCTGGCTGCTCGCCCGCTACGCACCCGGTCGGATCCGGTGGATCCGCGAGGCGACCGCGGCGGCGGCGATCCGCATCGACGCCGACGACCTCCGGCTGTTCGCCATCCGTGCCATCGCCACCCACCCGCTCTACGACCTCCGCCGCGCCTGCCCCGACCCGTCCGCGGCGCTGGCCGCCGGCGACTACGCCCCGCTGGCGTCGCGGG
>DATAKR010000076.1:0-4466 GCA_036261495.1 Acidimicrobiales bacterium
CTCGGCGGCCTCGGCGGGGTCGTACCGGAGCGGGCCGCCCACATCGGCGATCTGCGCCGCACCGATGTCGCCGGCGCGCTCGGCATGGGCATGCTCTCGCTTCGGTACACCGGCGTCTTCGACGATGCCGACTTCGACGGACCCGACGCCCACCACGTGCTGGCGTCGCACGCCGACCTCCCGGCGATCCTCGGCGTCTGACCGCGCGGAGCGGCGGCCGGCGGTGGTGTCAGAGCCGGCAGGGCGCGTCCGGGAAGCCGCCGCCGTCGTCGGGGAGCACGGCCGGCGCTCGGCGGAACGCATCCCGGGCCGACGCGACGATCGGCGCGGCCTCCGACACCCCGGCCGCGTCGAGGAGGCGCGTGATCGTCGCGCTCGTCGTCGCGACGGCGGCGGGCCGTCCGGCGTCGACCACGCGTCGGATCAGGCGCGTGACCGCGCCGAGGCCGGCGGCATCGATGAAGCCCACGCCGGTCAGATCGAGCACCACGCGCGGCTGGCGCGGTGCACTCGCCGTGGCCGTGCGGAAGCGCTCGACGCACGTGGCGTCGAGGTCGCCGACCACCCGGTAGGTGACGGTGCCCGTCGCGTCGACGGCGGCGCGGACTCGGAGGGCCGGTGCGCGCGGGAGAACGGGGCGATCGCGAACGACGAGCGTCATGCCCTCGGAGCGTACGAACGGCGTTCACATCCGAGCAGGGTCGTTGGTCCCATCGCGACGGATCAGCCGTGCGAGACGAGCTCCGGGTCACCGGTGACGTCGCCGGCGGCCTTCGACGCGAACTCGCCGCGCGCCAGCCGCCAGACGCACGCGGCCACCACGACGTAGGCGGTCAGGCAGAGCGTGGCTTGCGTGATGAAGCCGAGCAGCTCGAAGTACTTCGTCGTGCACACGATGCCGCCGCTCGCCGCACAGCTCGTGCCGCCCACATGGACGATGTCCCAGTGCACCAGCTGCTGGTACGCCGCCGCGGGAAGGCCGAACACGATGAACGGAACCGCGTAGCGCCACACGAACCGGTCGTTGGTCCACAGGGCGACCGAGAACAGGAGGAAGAGCCCGAAGATCAGCATCCGCTCGAGCCAGCACAGCGAGGCCGACGGCTTGCCGAGGATCTCGACGAAGTAGAAGCTCGCCGCCGAGGCGACGAGGCTCATCGCCCACGCAACCCAGAGCGCGGTCGGGTTCCGGTCGGGATCGTTCGCCATGGCGACCTCCTCGTCGTCGTCACCAGCGAACCGCCGGGGCGCGCTCCGGCGACAGGGGCGAAGGTCATCACGGTCCCTCCGGACCGCCGCCCCGGCGTTGGGATCACATCGACGGACGGCTCTGCGGACCCGGCCCGTTCACACCGGTGATGACGGCGCGCGGTGCTCGCGCGCGGACATCACACGCCTTCGGAGTGGTCGGGACCGGCATCGATCCGGTGACCTCGCGCTTTTCAGGCGCGCGCTCTACCAACTGAGCTACCCGACCTTGCCCCCTCGAGAAGGGGAGCGGTCCTGACGGGATTTGAACCCGCGACCTCCGGCTTGACAGGCCGGCGTGCACTCCAAACTGCACCACAGGACCACGTTGCGCACCCCCAACGGGATTCGAACCCGTGCCGCCACCTTGAAAGGGTGGTGTCCTAGGCCGCTAGACGATGGGGGCTCGGACTCCGTCGAAGGCCCACCGACGATAGCAGCCCCGCGCGAGCCCTCACGCGGCCGTCCGCCGGCGGGTCAGGTGAGGTTCCAGGAGGTGCCCTCGGGAGTGTCGCGGACCTCGACGCCGAGCTCGACGAGACGGTCGCGGACGGCGTCGGCATCGGCGAACCGGCGGTCGGCCCGGGCCGCCGATCGCATGGCGAGAAGGGACTCGACGTAGGGGCCGACGACGTCGCGGGGGTCGCGTGCGCCGACCTCGGCGAGCTGGCCCAGCCGCACGATCATCGAGCGCAGGGTGGCCCGAGCGCGGTCGACCTCGTCGGACTGGTTCGTGTCGGCCGACCAGGCGTGGATCTCGGCCTCCACGTCGAGGATCGCCTGCACGGCGCCTTCGGCGTCGCGGGCCGCCACCGCATCGGCGAAGGCCGCCTCCTGCTCGGTGACGGCGGCGAGGAGCACCGAGTCGCCGGCGGCGCCGGCGTCCCTCCTGGCGGACTCACCCGGCGTGCCGGCCTCGCCGGCGGTGCCGAAGGCGGCCCCGGTCGTGTGGCCGCCGGTGCCGGCGCGCAACCGGGCGGCCGTGGCGACGATCTCCTCGATCGCCAGCACCGAGCCGGTCTCGAAGACCTCCGATCGCCCGGCCGCCCGCACGGTGAGCGTGCCGATCCCGACGATCGTGGCCGTCCGCTCGTCGAGGTCGAGGACGCAGCCGGTGTGCTCGTCGACGCCGAGGACGAAGCAGTCGGCGGGCAGCGCCTCTTCCATCACCTCTAGCCGCTGCTCGCCCAGGTAGCAGAACCGGGTGTCGTGGGTGCCGCCTTCGGCGTTGTTGTAGTGGGGGATGACGGCGCAGCGGAGACCGGCCTCACCCACCAGATCGAGCCCGTCCTCCCACTCGGGGTCGGAGCCGACCTTGTAGATCTCGTACACCGGCACCGTCGCGACGCCGAGGGTCAAGGCGGCGGCACTCGCGAACGTCACGCACCCGCCGGCGCGGAGCTTGTCGATGAGCAGGTCGGGGACTCCCGAGCCGCGCCACTGCCGGAGGGCATAGGTGGGGCTGCCCGGCCCCGAGAACACGAAGTCGGCCGCCCGGATCTGCGCCAGCGCGCTCTCGTAGCCGACGCTGCCGATCTCGGCGGCCGAGCGATAGCGAGCGACCCGGAGGTCGGCGCCGACGCTGTCGGCGAAGTAGGCGACGGCCCGCGCCGACAGCTCGTCGGCGTTCGACTGGAACCCGTAGGGCGTGTCGAGCAGCACGGCCGCGGGCGACCGACCGAAGCGCGCGAGGACCTCGCGATGCGTCTTGACCATGGTCGGGCTGGTCTCGCCCGACCCCATGAGCACGAGGAGGCGCGTCATGCCCAGAACCCGTCGTCGACGCTGCTCGCGAACAGGGCGGCGATCTCATCGGGATGTTGGGCGTGGACGTCGTGGTCGGCGCGGAACCACACCGTCTTCGAGGTCGGAAGCTCCGCCTCGGCCGCCGCCACCTGGCTCTTCTTGGCGTCGGTCCACGCCGTGCCGTCGTCACACGGGACGAGAAGCACGGGCACCTGCACCCGCGGGTACAGGTCGACGGCCCGGTGCTCCCACAGCGACCGCAGGATCGCGAGGTGATGCTCGAAGCTCAACCACGGCGCGACCGTGTCGTCGGCCCGCACCTCGAAGTTGGCGAGTGCGCCCTGCACGCCCTCTTCGGGCCAGTCGGCGTGGCGTGAGCGGAAGAACGTCTCGATCTGTGCCCGCGGCGTGCCGGCGGTGCGGGGTGGCGCCATCGCCTGGGCGCACTCGTCCCACGTGGCGAACCGCCGGAGGTCGATCCAGCCACCGTCGACGCACGCGATCCCCCTGACGAGGTCGCCCCGGCGCGCCGCGAGGTCGAGCACGACGTTGCCGCCCCACGACTGGCCGGCCACGACCGGGCGTACGAGCTCGAGGGCGTCGATCACCGCCACGAGGTCGGCCACGACGGTGTCGAAGTCGTAGCCGGAGTCGGGCTTGTCGGATCGTCCGTGGCCGCGCTGGTCGATCGCGGTGACGTCGAACCCTCGTCCCGCCAGGCGAGCGGCGACGCCGTCCCACATGCGGGCGTTGGAGGCCAGGCCGTGCACCAGCAGGAAGGGGACGCCGTCGCCCGGCCAGCGTCGCACGGCGAGCCTGGTGCCGTCGGACCCGGGTACCCGGCTCTCGGCCGGCGCCGCGGTCACCGGCGCGCCTCCCGAGCGACGTTGCGCAGCCGGTCGAGGACCGTCAGCAGCTCGATCGAGTCGGCCGCGGTGCGCCTCGGGTCGGCCCCGCCGCGCACCACCGTCGAGAAGTGGTCGACCATGCCGCGGTACGACACGCCTCCGCCGCACTCGAGCCGCTCGGTCGATCCGTCGGCGTGGAGGAGCACGGCGTCGGTGTCGTCGGGGCCGGGGGTGAACGCCCGGTCGACCACGAGGGCGGCGCCGGTGCCGACGATCTCGGCCCGCTGGCGCTCGGGCGCCTCGAACGAGCACTCGAAGGTGGCGGTGAACCCGCCGCCGAAGTCGAGCCAGCCGGCGAACGACGAGTCGACGCCGCCGGCGGTGACGACCGCCGACGACGTCAGGTCGATGGGCGTGCGGCCGGCGGCGAGGAGAAGGGGCGCCACGCAGTAGATGCCGACGTCGAGGAGGGCGCCGCCGCCGAACTCGGCGTGCCACCGGTGGTTGCCCGCGTCGCGCAGCGGGAAGGTGAAGGCGGTGTGCGCGAACCGGAGCGCCCCGAGGCGACCGCTCCGGAGGATGTCGGCCACCAGCGCGGAGCGGGGATGGAACGGCGTCATGTAC
>DATAKR010000033.1:0-12970 GCA_036261495.1 Acidimicrobiales bacterium
CGCCGATCGACGAAGACCGGTTCGCCTCGCTCTCCGGACGCCTGGCGCGGAGAGACGAGCTCGACGAGCTCCTCGCGGGCATCTTCCAGAAGGAGACGACCGCGACCTGGCTGGCGCGGCTCGACGACGTCGGCGTTCCCGCGGCGGCCGTACGCGACCTGCCCGATGCCGTGAGCCGGCATCGGGCGAAGAGCGCGACCGGCTTCTACGACGTCCCGGGTGTCCCTGGCCTCAGTCTGGTCTCGCCGCCGGTGGCGCTGCGGGGGGCGCGCTGGGCGCCGCCCCCACCAGGGAGGATCGGTGAGCACACCGTCGAGGTGCTCCGCGACCTGGCCGGGCTCGACGAGCGCGAAATCGAGGGAGCGATCGCCGACGGAGTCGTACGTGCCTGACGTGGCTGCCGAGCGACGGACCGGCATCCTGCTCGGGTCGTGGCCACTAGGCATGCCCGACGACGACCGCTTCTACCTCCGGGTCCCGCGGCAGGTCGAGGACGCGGGGTTTCAGCTCCTGTTCGTCGGAGACCACATGTTCGCGAAAGGGCCCAACCCGGACGCGCTCACCCTGCTCGGCGCACTGGCCGCGCTCACGACGCGGGTCACGATCGGCAGCGCCGTCCTCCTGCTCCCGTTGCGGGACCCGGTCATCGCGGCCAAGCAAGCAGCGACCGTCGATCTCATCTCGGGCGGCCGCCTCGTACTCGGTGTGGGTGTCGGCGGCGAATTCGAGTGGGAGTGGAACGCGATGGGCGTTCCTCGAGAGGGCCGCGGCCGGAGGGTCGACGAGTACCTGGCGCTGATGCGCGCGCTGTGGAGTGGGAAGCCCGTGGACCATGCGGGCCCACTTCGGCCGGTGTCGGGCGTGACCGGATCTCCCGCGCCATCACGCGAGGGTGGTCCGCCGATCTGGATCGGTGGCCGCGGCGACGCCGCGCTCGCGCGTGCGGCGCGCCACGACGGATGGTGCGCCTACGCGATGTCGCCACGCCGGCTGCGCGCGGGCATCGACCGCATCGCCGAGACGCGTGGCGGCCTCGACGGCTTCAGGGTGAGCGCCGTCGTGTTCACGTGCGTCGACGCCGACGAGCGCCGGGCCCGAGATACCGCGGCGCGCGTCCTCGGGGACCGCTACTCCCAGGACTTCGACCATTTTCTCGACGCCTTCTGCGCAGTAGGTGCGCCTGGCCGGGTCGCCGAGCGCATCGCGGAGTTCCACGCCGCCGGCGTCGACGACACCCTGCTGTGCCCGCAGGTGCCCGCCAACGAGTTCGAGGCTCAGGTCGACGCCGTCGCGGACGCGGTGCTGCGATGACGCCACTCGCGGCGGGGAGCGTCGGCCTCGGCCTCTACCTGCACGACCTCCCGCCTGGGCCGGCGACCCATCGCCTCGTGGCACAGGCGGTCGCCGCCGAGCAGGCGGGCTTCGACGGCGTCTCGGTGGCGGAGCACCACGCCGGCTTCCCCGGTTACCTCCCGAACCCGGTGCTCGCGGCGACGTGGATGCTCGAGGCGACGCGACGCCTGTGGTGCGGGCCGATGCCGCTTCTTCTGCCTCTGCGCAGCCCGGCCCTCGTTGCCGAAGACCTCGCGTGGCTCGATGCCCGCTTCCCTGGGCGCGTCGCGGCAGGGTTCGCGCCTGGCTACCACGCCGACGACTTCGCGGCCGTCGGCGCGGGCGGCTTCGAGGAGCGCGGCCGCCTCTACGGCGAGCGCCTCACGCAGGTCGCCTCGACGCTTCGGGGCGAGGCGACGGGGCCGGCCGGTCGCGACCGCGCGGTCGTCGCGCGGGGCGGTGTACCCGTTCCGCTCGTCAGCGCAGCAGGTAGCCCGGGCGCGGCGCGCCGCGCCGCTCGCGCGGGGGTGGGCCTCCTGCTCGACTCCATGGCCCGGGCGGACGATCTCGCTCGGGTCGTGGCGGCCTACGAGGGAGCGGGTGGCACCGGGCCGTGCATTCTCGGACGGCGGGTCTGGGTTGGCGACCCACCGCTCCACCTGTTCGAGGCCCAGCTGGCCGCCTACCGCAGCAAGGCCGATGCGGCGTCGTGGATGCAGCAGGCGTCGGCCGACCTCCTGATCGGAGGGGCCGCGGACGAGGTCGTCGACCGCGTGGTCGAGGCCGCGAAGGCCGCCCATGCGACGGCCCTGGCCCTGCGGGTCCATCTTCCGGGCCTCGACCCCGATGTCGCCGACGACCAGATCCGCCGAGTCGGAGCGCAGGTGGTACCGGCTGTCCGAGCGGCACTCTCAGCACACGTGGAGGAACCATGAAGCTCGCACGAGTGGACATCGACGGAACCGAGGTCGTCGCGACGATCGACGACGACAGGGCGATTCCGGTCGGGGAGGGCGGTCAGGATGCGCTCGTCGCGATCGCCGCCTCGGGCGAGCGCCCCGATCCGATCGGGGACCCGGTCCCTCTCGAACGGGTGCGTGTCCTCGCCCCGGTCGGACAGCCGCCGTCGATCCGTGACTACATGGCGTTCGAGGCGCATGCCCGGGACTCGCGGCCCGACCGCCATGTCGACCCGGGTTGGTACGAGCATCCGATCTTCTACTTCAGCAACCCGTCGGTCGTTCGCGGTCCTGACGACGAGATCCGTCCGCCGATCGGGACACGATGCCTCGACTACGAGCTCGAGGTCGCCTGCGTGATCGGTCGCGAGGCGACCGATCTCGATCCCTCCGACCCGGCGACGCTGTCGGTGATCGCCGGGTTCACGATCCTCAACGACTGGTCGGCGCGCGACGTGCAGACGAAGGAGATGAAGCAGAACATCGGGCCGATCAAGGGGAAGGACTTCGCCACGTCGATCGGGCCGTGGCTCGTCACACCTGACGAGCTCGAGGGCTTCGCGACGGGCCGGCCCAAGGCACGCATGCAAGCCCGCGTCAACGGTGAGACGTGGTCTGACGGGAACCTTGGTGACATCCACTTCTCGTGGCCCGAGCTTCTCTCCTTCGCGTCGCAGGACAGCCGCCTGCTGCCGGGAGACGTGCTCGGCTCGGGCACGGTGGGCACCGGTTGCATCCTCGAGCTGCGCACCTGCGGCCTGCGCGACACGCGGCACTGGCTGCGCGACGGCGACGTCGTGGAGCTCGAAGTCGACGGCATAGGCGTCCTCCGAAACCGCATCGTCGCGCGGTAGGGCGCCGATCCTGCCGCGTTTCCTAGGCCGGCCGGCTGCCGCCGATCGCTCCGCGCTCCTGCAGCCTGGCGATCTCGGCGACGTCGAGTCCGAGATAGTCGCGGAGCACGAGGTCGTTGTCTTCGCCGAGCGCTGGTGCGGCCCGCCACACGCGGCCCGGCGTGTGGCGGAGGTGGGGCAGCACCGACGGCATGCGCAACGGTCCGAGGTCGGGATCCTCGACGGTCGTGATGTCCCCGCGCGCCGCGTACACGGGATCGCCGACGATGTCGGCGGCGTCGAAGATGCGCGATGCGGGCACGCCGGCCGCGTCGAGGTCGGCGAGGCACGCGTCGGTGGGACGCGCGGCCACCCAGGCGCGCATCGCCGCCTTCGTCCTCGCCCGATCGTCGTAAGAGGGCTCGCCGACGAGCGCGGCGGCGCGCTCGACGGCGGCGTGGTTGCCGCAGCTGACCACGATCCACTCACCGTCGGCCGTGGAGAACGTGTCGAGCAACGCCGTCTCCGCGATCGACGCGTCGTTCCCGGTGCGTGTCGGCGCCACCCCGAGCTGGTCGTATGCGGGAACCTGCCAGTCGACCATCCGGAAGAGCGGCTCGAACAGGGCGATGTCGACCCACTCGCCGTCGAAGGTGGGATCGGCGGCACGGCGGTACAGCGCCGCCTCAACGGCCACGACGCCCATCAGGGCTGCCATGGCGTCGGCGAGGAGGAACCCGGCGAAAGCCGGCGCATCGCCGGGTGAACCCGACAGGTGCGGCGCGCCGCTCCACGCTTCGCCGATCTTGCCGAACCCGGGCAGCGCGCGTCTCGGGCCGGTCGCGCCGAAGGCTGACACCTGCAGGACGACGACCGTCGAGTTGACGGCGCGCAACGACTCGAAGTCCAGGTGCCAGCGCTCCAGCGTCGTGGGGCGGAAGTTCGTGACGACGACATCGGCCCATGCGACGAGCCGCCGGGCCACGTCGCGTCCCTCCTCATGGTCGAGGTCGATGGTGACGGAGCGCTTGTTGCGCGCACCGACCTTCCACCACAGGCCGATGCCGTCCTTCTGCGGCCCCACGCGTCGGGCCGGGTCGCCGGCGCCCGGCGGTTCGACATGGACGACTTCGGCGCCGAGATCGGCCATGAGCGAGCCGGCGAGGGGTCCGGCGACGAGGTGGCCGAGCTCGACGATCTTGAGACCGACGAGCGGCCCCGCCGCGCCGCTCGTCACTCCGCGGGACGGGGCTCGGGCGGCAGGCCGAGGATGCGCTCGCCGATGACGTTGCGCTGGATCTGCGCCGACCCGCCGTAGATCGATGCGGCCCGCGAGTACAGCCAGCCTTCAGTCCACCCGCCGTCGAGGCCGACGATCCCCGCCATGCCGAGGAGGTCCTGCGCAGCCTCGTACACCTTCTGCTCGGCGATCGTCAGCGTCATCTTCGTGATCGGCGCGTCGTCACCGACCGGGCGCCTCGCCTCGATGTCCGCGGCGACAGAGGCGATCCGGCGGTCGAGCATCCACATCGCGATGTAGGCGTCGAGGGCCTTCGACCGGGCAGGTCGAGACGACGAAGATCGCGCGAGATCGCGGACGCCTTCCATCGCCGCCCTGATCACCGCCGCCCGGCGCAGGGCGTACGGACCCCGTTCGTTGGCGAGCATGAGCAGCGCCACCGACCAACCCTTGCCGACGTCTCCGACGACACGGTCGGGCCCGACGGGCACGTCGTCGAACGTGACCTCGGCGAACTCCGCCGTGCCCGTCATCGTCACGAGCGGGCGCACCTCGACCCCGGGGTGCTCCATGTCGATCACGAACGCGGTGATGCCCCGGTGGCGGCTCTCGATGGTGCCGGTCCGCGCGAGGAGGAGGCCCTTGCCGGCGAACTGGGCCCACGTGCTCCAGACCTTCCGTCCCGAGATCGTCCAGCCGTCGCCGGACTCAGTGGCACGTGTGCGCAGGCTCGCCAGGTCGGACCCGGCGTCGGGTTCGCTGAACAGCTGGCACCACACCTCGTCGGCCGACGCGATGGCCGGTAGCCAGCGCGACAACCGGGCCTCGTCCACGAACGCCATCAGCGCCGGGGCGACGACCTCGACGGCGACGAAGTTGATCAGCTCCGGCGACCGCGCCCTGCCGAGCTCCTCGAGCACGACGATGGCTTCGGCGGGTGGCAGCCCCCGCCCTCCGTACCGCTCCGGCCAGGACGGCACGGCGAGGCCCGCCTGGTGCAGCCGGTGCTGATAGCCGACGAGCCACTCGAACCGAGCGTCGAGCTCGTGGGGGATCGTGTCGATGGGATTCGTCTCGACGAACCGGCGCACCTCGGCGACGAGCTCGTCGCGTCGCGTACGCTCGAGCGTCGCGACCATCGTCATGCCTCGTCGATGTCGATGGGGATGCCCTGCTTGCGCGCCGCGGTGAGCACCGACTGCCACTCCATCATCGCCTCGAGCGCGGTCGGGAACCCGCAGTACACGCACAGCATGACGACGATCTCGTGGATCTTCGACGCCGGGATGCCGTCCTGCAGCGCTCCGTGGAGGTAGTTGCGCAGCTGGTTCGAGTGTTCGCCTGCCGCGAGCGCAGTGATCGCGACGAGCATTCGCTCCTCGAAGCTGAGCCCCGGTCGCCCCCAGACCTGACCGAAGATGAACTCGTCGGCATAGCTGGCCATCCCCGAGTCGAAGCTGGCCAGGATCGACTGCAACGTGTCGGCCTTCTTCCCCTGGGCCCGGCGCCGGCGCTCCCTGCCTTGGTCGCGCACGGTGTCGTCGATGGTCGCCATCTCGTCTCCTCTGTCGCCCTCACGTCGTTCCCGGTGGTTGCCGAAAATCTAGGCTTATGATCCGACACAATATCGACGGCGGGGTGCGGCGGTCGAGACCGGAGAGCGAGAGGCGAGCATGGAGCGACGTCGGCGGTCGCGTGGGAGCGCGGTGCAGGGAGCGGTCCGGTGAGGTTCGGCGTGCTGCTCGCGGACGTGCCGCGGGCCATTCCGCCTCGGCAGCACCTCGGTGAGCTCCTGCAGCAGGTCGAGGCAGCGCAGCGCAACGGCTTCACACTCCTCGCCCTGGGGCAGCACTTCCTGTACGGCGACATCCGGTGGCTGCAACCGGTCCCCACGCTCGCCCGGCTCGCGGGCGAGGTCGGACCGGACGTACGGCTCGCGACGACGGTGCTCATCTCGCCGCTGCACCACCCGGTCGTGCTCGCGGAGGAGCTCGCGACGCTCGACATCGTCACCGGCGGGCGGCTCGATGTCGGACTCGGCATGGGATACCGGCGCGAGGAGTACCAGCAGCTCGGGGTGCCGTTCGGGGAGCGGGCGACGCGCTTCGAGGAGGGGGTCCGGCTGCTGCGCGAGCTGTGGACGCGCGACCATGTGACGTTTCACGGCGCCTTCTGGACATTGGACGGCGCCGAGCCCCACCTTCGGCCGGTCCAGGAGCCGACGCCTCCGGTGTGGATCGGCGCCAGCACGACGAAGGGGGTCGTCCGGTCGGCGCGGTTGGGCGACGCGTGGCCGATCGGCCCGCGCTTGTCCCTCGAGGGCGTCGAGGAGCTGTTGGCGGTGTATCTCCACGAGCGGGAGCGGCTCGGGCTTCCGCCTGGAGTGCACCCGATCAGGCGGGAGGTCGTCGTCGGTCGTGATCATGAGGATGCGCGGCGGCGCTTCGTCGCGATGACCTCCGACCGGTACAGGACGTACGCCGAGCGTGAGCGCACCACGATCCCGGCGGCGAACCCGGGTGACGAGGCCAGCACGGCGATCCTCGGCGACCCCGATGACGTGGTCGCGCAGCTGCGCGATCTCTCCACCCGCGTGCCCGTCGGCCCGGTCATCGTGCGCGCGCAGTGGCCCGGCATGTCATCCGACGAGGTCTGCGCCTACCTGGACGACCTCGGGCACCACGTCGTCTCGGCTCTTGCGGACTACCGGTAATCCATGCCAATAATTCCCCCCATTAGCCCACCACACGCGGAGGTCTCGATGACGGCGACTGCCCACGACACCGCACCGACCGGGGAGCGGTCCGCCGGTGCGATGCGGTTCGGCACGGTGTGTCTCTGGAGGAGCGACTCGGTGGCGTACGGCCGCGAGGTCGAGCTCGCCGACGAGCTCGGCTTCGACATGATCTGCGGGGGCGACTCGCAGTCCGTCTACCGCGAGGTCTACGTCGGTCTCGCCGTGGCGGCGATGCGGACGCGCGGCGCGCTGCTCGGTCCGATGGTGACGAACCCGATCACGCGCCATCCGGCGGTCACTGCGAGCGCGATCGCCACGATCGACGAGCTGTCCGGAGGACGAGCGATCCTCGGCATCGGGACCGGGGACAGCGCGATCCGCAACCTCGGCGAGAAGGCGGCGACCCTGGCCGCGCTCCGCGAGTACGTGGTGGCTCTCCGCGGGCTTCTGCGTGGCGAGACCGTCGGGTGGCGCGGCCGCGCCATCCATACGAGCTGGGTTCGCCGCGCGGTGCCGATCTACATCAGCGCCGAGGGTCCACGGACGCTCGAGCTCGCCGGCGCCGTCGCGGACGGCGTCGTGATGCACACGGGGACGACCCCCGAGATCGTCGCCGACAGCATCGCCCACGTCCGGCGCGGCGCAGAAGCCGCGGGGCGAGATCCGGACACGATCGACATCTGGGCCATGCTCAAGGGCAACGTCGCGGACACGCGTCAGCAGGCGATCGACGAGATCAAGATGGGGCTCGCCGGAAGCGCACACCATGCCTTTCGCCTCGGGCTCGAAGGCAAGCATGTGCCTGAGCGGCTCCAGGGTCCCGTCCTCGACCTCGTGCACCGCTACGACACGCGCGCACACGAGGTATGGGACGGCGCGAACGCCTCCATCTCCGACGAGCTCGGGATCACCGAGTACCTCGCGGACCGCTTTGCACTCGTGGGAACGCCTGACGAATGCATCGCGCGCGTGGCCGCTCTCCGCGACGCCGGTCTCCGCCAACTGATCGTGCCGGCGCTCGGGCCCGACCCGTTGCGCGTGCTGCGCCGGTTCGGCGAAGAGGTCTTCCCCCGCTTCCGTGAAGCCTCAGTCGCAGCCCGTGTCTGACGAGGCCGCCGTCGCCGCGATCGTCGAGAGGGCTGCACGGCTGCTCGGCACCCCGCTCCGCGGCGCCAGGCCCCTGCCCGGGGGGCACTCCGGCGTCACCCTCGTGGCGGATACGCCGGCGGGCGACGCCGTGGTCGTCAAGGCGACGCCGCCGGGCCGCCGAGCCGTCGGCCGGCACGACGTCCTCCGCCAGGTCCGAGGCATCGAGGTGGCCAGCGCGGCCGTCCCCGTCCCACGGATCCTCGCCACGTCCGCCGACGACCCGCCCTTCTTCGTGATGTCCTTCGAGCCCGGCGAGGCCGCCGAACCCGCGCACGACGAGGCCGAGAGCGGCGACGACCGTGAGCTCGTCAGGGCCCGCTTCGCTGCCGCCACGGGCCTGCTCTCGCGGCTGCATGGGCTCGACACCGTCGCGCTGGTCGAGGCGGGTGAGGTACCGACGACGCCGGCCGACGAGCTGGCGAAGTGGGAACGCACGCTCGGAGCCGTCGACGCGGGGTTCCGTGAGGCAGGGGAGCGCGCGTTCGCGGCGCTCGCCGCCTCCGTGCCCGCGCTGTGGCGGACGACCTTCGTGCACGGCGACTTTCGCCTGGGCAACGTGCTGTTCGAGGGAGCGGTGCCGCGCGCGGTGATCGACTGGGAGATCTGGTCGGTGGGCGACCCGAGGGTCGACCTGGGCTGGTACCTGACGTTCTGCGATCCGGCCGACTTCCCCGGGATCGGCTACCCGGCGCGCTGCCTTCCACCGGCCGCCGAGCTCCTCGCGGCGTACGAGCGTGACTCGGGCGGCCCGGTGCCCGATGCCGCGTGGTTCCTCGCATTGGGTGCGTTCAAGATGGGCGTGATCATGGCGCACAACCTCGAGCGCCACCGCAGCGGCCGCCACGTCGATCCGTTCCAAGAGCAGCTCCCTCCGACGATCGAGCATCTCCTGGCACGCGCCCTCCTGCTCGCCACCGACGGCCTCAGGACGTCGTCGTGACGGTTCCACGCCGAGCCGTCCGCCTCCTCGACGGTGCGATCGACCTCCACGTCCACGTCCGACCGTCGGTGAGGAACAGGCGCGCCGACGGCCGTGAGGTCGTCGAGGAGGCGAGCGCCGTCGGGATGCGGGCAGTGTTGCTCAAGGACCACGACCGCTCGACGGTCGCCGACGCCTGGCACGCGAACACGGGCGGTTCATCGGCTGACGCGTTCGGCGCCGTCTGCCTCAACGCGCCCGCGGGGGGCATCAATCCCGCAGCGGTCGAGGCCGCGCTGAGAATGGGTGCGCGGGCGGTGTTCCTGCCGACCGACAGCGCGAGGAACGATGGCGCGTTCTGGCGCGCGCACCTCGGAAATGGTGCGCGCCACGCGGCCGTCGGCGAGGAGCCGAGGCGCTGGACGGCCGAGCTGGACGCGCTCGACGCCTCCGGCCCCGTTCCGGCGATCCTCGACGTGATCGACCTGTGCGCGGCGTCCGGAGCGCTCGTCTGCACGGGCCACCTCTCGGCGGACGAGGTGACGGTTGTCGTCGACGAGTGCGCGGCCCGAGGGGCGCGAGTTCTCGTGACCCATGCGCCGATGTTCACCGGGGCCGCGCCTGGGACGATGGCGAAGTGGGCGGCGGCGGGCGCACTGCTCGAACTCGTCGCCATCCTCTGCTGCGGCGGACCCAGCCTGCCCACGTCGGTGCGCCGCAGCTACGCCGCGGATGCGACCCTGATCGACGAGATCGGAGCCTCTGCGTTCGTCCTGTCGACCGATCTCGGCCAGGCCGGCAACCCGGCGCCGGCGGAAGGGCTCGGGTTGTTCGTCGACGGCCTCCTCGGCGAGGGGATCTCGGCTGACGACATCGCGGTGATGACCCGCCTGAACCCGGCGATGGCGCTCGGGATCGGCGCGGCCGCATGACGCACCGGCTCGCGGTGATGGGCGGCGACGGTGTCGGGCCCGAACTCGTCGCCGAGGCCACGCGCGTGCTGTTCGCGGTCGCCGAGATCGACGGCTTCGAGGTCGTGCTCGTCGAGCTCCCGCACTCCGGCGACCACTACCGACGCACCGGCGTGCTCATCGACGCCGCAGCGTACGAGACCCTTCGCTCGTGCGAGTCGCTGCTGTTCGGCGCCGCCGGCGACCCCGACCTCCCGCCGGGTCTCGTGGAGCGGGCGCTGATCCTCGACCTCTCGCGAGAGCTCGACCTGTGCATCGGGGTGCGCGCCGCATACCTGCACCACGAGAAGTTCACGCCACTGAAGGAGGCGGGGCGCGGCGACGTCGATCTAGTGATCGTTCGTGACACGACCGAAGGCGAGCTCCCGCTGCCCGGTGGACGGATGCACGCGGGAACGCCGTACGAGGCGGCGGCGACGATCATGTTGCACACGACGCACGGCGTCGAACGCACCGTGCGCTACGCGTTCGAGCTGGCGATGCGGCGCCGCCGGAAGGTGTCGCTCGTTGCGCAATCGAACGTGCTGGTCCCGCATCAGCTGTGGGAGGAGGTGTTCGCACGCGTTGCGTCCGAGTTCGAGGATGTCGAGGCCGAGGCCCTGCTCCCCGACCACGCGGTGATGAGGGTCGTGCTCGAGCCGCGGTCGTTCGACGTGGTCGTCACCAACCTGCTCTTCGGCGGCATCCTGACCGACCTCGTCGCTGCGCTCGTCGGGGGAATGGGCCTCGTCGGCTCGAGCCGACTCAATCCGCAGACCCGGTTCGGGATGTACGAGCCCGCCCACGGTTCCGCTCCGAAGTACACCGGTCAAGGCAAGGTCTCGCCGATGGCGACGCTGCGGGCGCTCTCGATGCTCCTCGACAACATCGGCGAGCATCGCTCCGCGGCCCGCATCGAGGCCGCCATCGACGAGGTCTTGTCCTCAGGCGTGGTTCCTGGCGTATCGACTCGGTCGGGGATGAGCACGACCGATGCGACGACGCGGGTGATCGAGGCGCTCGAGTGTCCTGCAGTCCTCACTCGGGTCGGGACGTGAGCACCGTGTCCACTGGAGCTCCGACGCCGTGAGCCCGGTCTATCTCCCGGTCGACGGCGGTGACGAGCGCGGCTTCGGTAACGCACGGGCGCGACTGCGGGCGCGAAAGCTGTCCGAGATCGTGGCGCAGGAGATCGTCCACGACATCGCGGCCCGGCGTCTTCCGCCCAACACGATGCTCCCTGCGGAGTCGGCGATGTTGGAGCAGTACGGCGTCGGCCGAGCGTCCCTGCGCGAGGCGCTTCGCGTTCTCGAGGTCCAGGGCCTGATCGTCATGAAGCCCGGACCTGGCGGCGGCCCGATGGTCGCGGGCGTGGAGAGCCGCCACTTCGGCAAGATGACGACGCTGTACCTCCACCTCACTGGATCGACCTTCTCCGACGTTCTCCAGGCACGAATGGTGCTCGAGCCGGTGATGGTGCGCCTCGCCGCGGAGCGCGCCGACCCGGATCACCTCCGTCGCCTCGACGAGTTCCTCGCGAGCCCGCAGCCGAGCCCCGACATGCTGCCGAGCGAGCACCTCTCGGCAAGCACCGAGTTCCACGCGATGGTGTCGAGCATGTCGGGAAACCCGGTGCTCGATCTGTTCGCCCGCGCGACCAGAGACATCTACGTCGATCGCCAGCACGGGCTCACCTTCCCTGAGCCTGACCGCCAGCGCGTGCTCGACGAGCACGTCGAGATCGCACGTGCGATTCGCGACGGCCGAGCCGAGATCGCGGAGCGGCTCATGCGCGTCCACATGGAGGAGTTCGGCCGGTACTCGGCGTCGAGGCACCCCGGCATGCTCGACGAGATCGTCGACTGGCGCTGATGGCGATGCCGGTCTCGACCGTCCGCCATCGTGCCGTCGCGCCGCGTCTACCGTGAGAGGAGGGAGCAGGCTTCCGATGCTCGCCTCGAAGGAGACCAAGCATGCGCGTCGACGACGCGGGGGACGCCGGTGCGGCCCGGCCCGGCACCGCGGCGATACCACAACGAAGGACCGAGAAGATCTCAGAGATCGTCGCGCGCGAGATCGTCCACGACATGCGGTCGATGGCGCCGGGCGCGAAGTTGCCATCCGAGGCCGCCATGCTGGAGAAGTACCGGGTGGGCCGCGCCTCGCTGCGCGAGGCACTCCGGCTGCTCGAGGTGCAGGGTCTCATCGTGATCCGTCCGGGTCCCGGCGGCGGCCCGGTGGTCGCCGCGGTCGACAGCCGCCACTTCGCGCGGATGGCCTCGCTCTACTTCCACCTGAGCGGCGCCACGTACCGCGACCTGGCCGAGGCGCGCCTGGTGATGGAACCGGTGATGGCCCGGCTCGCCGCGGAGCGCCAGGATCCCGACGACCTGGCCAAGCTCGAGCGGTTCATACAAGAGACGCCCGACTCGACGAACCAGCCCGAGTACTTCCGCCACTCCACAGAGTTCCATGCGGTGCTGTCCGGTATGTCCGGGAACCCGGTGCTCGATCTGATGGGCCGATCCCTCAAGGATCTATACGCCGATCGCCTCGAGGAGCTCATCTTCCCCGTCGACGCCCGGGTGCGCGTGCAGCAGGAGCACGCGACGATCGCCCGGGCGATCGTAAAGGGCAATGCCGCTCGCGCCGAGAAGCTCATGCGCGAGCACATGGTTGAGTTCGTCGACTTCGCCGTAAGCCGGAGCCCCGCGATGTTCTCGGAGATCGTGGACTGGCGCTGAGAGGCCTGACGCGGTGAGGCCGGGCGATGTTCCCCACGCGCGAGCTCGCATCTCGGCCGGACGAGGTTCGCCGATGGGTCGACGCGGTCATCGCCCACGGATTCGAT
>DATAKR010000036.1:0-5672 GCA_036261495.1 Acidimicrobiales bacterium
CGCGAGTGCCGATCGCCGTGAGCGTCGACGGCATCCGTGCGTCGCTGACCGAGGGCGCCGTCGCCGTCGCCGATCTGGAGGTCGAGGTCCACCTCCGCCCCTTCGGCTCGGGGACCCTGCTCGAGTGGCTCGTCCGGAACCCGGGTCGGCGGACGCTGCATCCCAACCGGGTGGCGGTGCACTTCGAGCTTCGGCCCGCGCTCGTGCTCGAGCACGGATGGCAGAGCTGGTCGCCGGTTCGCGCGTGCCCGCCGGGCGCGGTGCAGGCGGACCGGCGTCACCTGCCCGCGTGGCGGCGCGCCGAGTACTTCGGCGAACCCGACCGAGCGGGCCGGGTGGTCGTCGGCGAACCGTTCCTCGTCGACGACACCGGCGCCACCGCGTTCCTCGGCGCCAGCCGCCATCTCGCCGCCGTGGAAGCCGGCCCGGAGGGCCTCGCGGCGGTCGCGCTCCTCGAGGCGCTGCCGATCGAGCCGGGGGAGGCGGTCGACCTGCACCCGGTCTGGTTCGCGACCGGTGATCCCGGCGAGATGTACAGCGAGCTCGCCACGCTGTGGGGCCGGGCCGAGGGCGCCCGCGTGAACGCGGCGGCGCCGTTCGGGTGGTGCTCGTGGTACCAGCACGAGCACCGCTTCTCGCCCGCCGAGCTCGACCGCACCCTCGCCCTCGCGACGGGCCACGGCATCGACGTCGTGCAGGTCGACGACGGCTACGCGGCCGAGGTGGGGGACTGGACGCGGCCGGCAACCGGATGGCCCCCCGTGGCCGAGATCGCCGGGCGCATCGCTGCGGCGGGCATCACCCCCGGCCTGTGGTTGGCGCCCTTCGTGGCGCTCGAGGGCGGACGCCTGGTCGTCGAGCACCCTGACTGGGTCCTTCACGACCGCGCCGGCCATCCGGTGCGGGCCATGCACAACCCGATCTACTGGGGCGGATGGGCGGTCGCGCTCGACACGACCCACCCCGCCGTGCTCGACCACGTGCGCCGCCAGGCGGCCGCGCTGCGCGACGCCGGCTTCGGGTACCTCAAGCTCGACTTCCTCTACGCGGCCGCGCTGGACGGGCGGCGATCGGTGACTCGCGCCGCCGCGCTGCGCATGGGCCTCGAGGCGATCCGCGACGGAGCGGGTGAGAGCGTCGTGCTGCTGGGGAGCGGTGCTCCGTTCGGCCCCGCCGTCGGGGTCGTCGACGCCATGCGCGTCTCGCCGGACGTCTCGGTGCGATGGGGGGCACGGCGGCCCACCCCGGGCCTCGTCGATGCCGCCTCGTGCGCGCGGACCGCGATCACGACGAGTGTGCTGCGCGCGCCGCTGCATCGCCGGCTGTGGGCCAACGACCCCGACTGCGTGCTGCTGCGGCCCACCGACACCGAGCTCGAGCCCTGGCAGCGGCGCGCGCTCGCCGCGACGTCGGCCGGCCTCGGCGGATGGGTGGTGCTGTCCGACGACCTCGATACCTACGGCGACGCCGAGTGGGCCCTCGTCGACGACCTCCGGGGGTGGCGGGCGCGGGCCCAGGGCCCCGCCGATCTCGTCGACCCGTTCTCGCCCACGCTCACCGTGCGGTGCGGCGACCTGGCGCTCGCCACCGGTGTGATCCACGACGGCGACCGCCATGGCGCGAGCCCGGGTCGGAGCCTGGTGCGAGCCACCGGCGCCACCGGCTTCGTGCACCTCTCGGAGCGGGAGCGGGCCGCGGTCTGACGGTCGTGCACCCGGGTTCCGGGCCCCGCTCGTGGGCGACGAGCGTGCGCGCGGCCCCGGCGCGGGTTTGGCATCATCGACGTCCCGCTGGGGCTCCGCATCTCTCGCACCTCCGCATCTCTCGCACTCATGGCCCGAACCGTCCGCCTCCGGCCCTGGCAGAAGGCCGCCCTCGACCTCCTCGACCGGCGGGCCGGCGCCGACTTCCTCGCGGTCGCCACGCCGGGGGCCGGCAAGACCACGTTCGCCCTGACGGCCGTGCGCCGGGCGCTCGCCGACACGCCGACCCGGCGCGTCGTGGTCGTGGTCCCGACCCAGCACCTGAAGGTGCAGTGGGCGAGCGCGGCGGCCGCGTTCGACCTGCACCTGCAACCGGAGTGGTCGGCGCGCGACGGGCGCCTCCCGGCCGACGTGCACGGGATCGTCACCACCTACCAGCAGGTCGCGACGAGCGCCGGCGCGCTCAACGGGTTGTGCCGCGATGCCGCCGTCGTCTTCGACGAGATCCACCACGCCGGCGAGGACAAGGCCTGGGGCGACGCGGTGCGCCAGGCCTTCGCGCCGGCGGCATTCCGCCTCGCGCTCTCGGGCACGCCCTTCCGGTCGGACACCTCCGCCATCCCCTTCGTCACCTACGTCGACGGCGAGGCCACGCCGGACTTCGAGTACGGCTACGGCGACGCCCTCACCGACGGCGGGGTCGTGCGCCCGGTGTACTTCCCTCGCCTCAACGGGCACATGGAGTGGGTCGCGAGCGACGGGCAGATCCACTCGCACCGCTTCGACGAAGCCCTCGACCCGGTGAAGGCGAGCCAGCGGTTGCGGACCGCGCTCTCGCTCGACGGCGACTGGCTCCCGACCGTGCTGTCCCGCGCCCACGCGCAGCTCGAGTCGATCCGCGCCGTGCAGCCCGACGCCGCCGGCCTCGTGATCGCGAGCGATCAGGACCACGCCCGCGGGATCGCCGACCTCCTCCGCCGGCGCATCGGCGCCGACGCCGTCGTCGCCACGTCCGACGACCCGGGCTCGTCGGCGCGGATCGCCGCCTTCGCCCGCTCGGCCACGCCGTGGCTCGTTGCGGTGCGGATGGTGTCGGAGGGCGTCGACATCCCGCGCCTTCGCGTCGGGGTGTTCGCGACGACGACCACCACCGAGCTCTTCTTCCGCCAGGCCGTGGGCCGCCTCGTGCGGTGGACGGCCGCGTCGCCGGCGCAGCGCGCCTACCTGTTCATCCCCGACGATGCGCGACTGCGAGCCCGGGCCGTCGCCATCGCGGAGCAGCGCCGGCACAGCTTGCGACGGCGCGTGGCGCGCGAGGCGCACCACGCGTCGGCACGCGAACCCGAGACGGGCGACGACGAGCAGCTGTCGCTGTTCGCGGCCATCTCGGCGGTGCCGGTGGGCGACGTCGAGCAGCACGAGTGGCTCCCCGACGACGGCGACACGTGGGGACCGGCCGACGATGCCGCGGGCGAGCTCACGATCGAGCTGGCGCCGGCGCCGGTGCTCGCGGGGCGCCGGGGCGCTCCGTTCGGGCTCGGCTCGCTGGCCCCCGTCGCGGGCGAGACGCTCGCGGAGCGCCGGCGCCGGTTGCGCGAGGCGAACGCCGGCCGCGTTCGCGACCTGGTCCACCGGACCGGCATGAGCCACGCCAAGGTCAACGCCGAGCTCAACCGGATGGCCGGCGTCGCCAGGGTGACCGAGGCGACCGCGGAGCAGCTCGAGCGGCGGCTGCGCCGAGCCGACGCCTGGCTCCTACGACTCTGACGCACTCGACATCGACAGCCGCGCGGGCGCGCCGCCGCGCCGCCTGGGCGCCGCCAAGGCCGGCCAGGCGCGTCCCCCCGCGCCTCGCCGGTCTTCGCCTTGCCCCGTGTCGGCCGCCGGACCGCACCGAGCCAGGTCGAGGTCTCAGTCGGCCGGACCGGGGCCGACTTGAGGACTTCGGTGCGTCTCGCGACCCTCGTGCTCGTCGCCGGTCGGATCCGCCGGCGTGCCGTCGCCGCCGTGCAGCGCGTCCGTGAGCTCCGCCGGAAGGCCGCGGGCGAGGTCGAGGAGCGACTCGCACACGAACGCCAGGTGGTGCTCGGCGCGCTCGAGCAGGCTGTCGCGCCGGTCGGGCTCGAGCGTGTCCCAGTGGAGCCTCAGGGTGGTCACCATGCCGCGCGCGTTGGACGCCGCGCTCAGCAAGCCGTGGGCCACGACGGCGACGAGTGTCGTGGGATCGCCGCTCTCACCGCCGTCCGGGCCCGGCATGGCGGCGAACGTACGCCGCCACTCCGACGGGCGGCCATAGCGCCGCCGCCTCATTTGGTCTGGGCCGATCGTGTGGCGCGTCACCGTCAGATGGGGGCATCTCCCGAGAGGGCGTCGACGGCGGCGTCGACGACGATGCGGGCCGCGGGCGCCGGCGACGTCGCCCGGGCCGGGGCGAGGCGTGCGAGCGTGCAGAACACCTCCGTCGAGCCGTTGGCCCGGCCCTGGGTGGTGAACACGGCCGAGCACGTCGAGCCGTCGTCGAACTGCACGATCGTCTCGAGGAGACCGCCGTCGGGATCGACATAGGTGACCTCGCCGAGGCGATGCCCGAGGTCGAGGATCCGCAGGAACGCCTCGTCGGGCGGGAGCGCGATGGCGAACGAGTCGTCGTCGACCCGCACGACGCGACCGTCGCAGGCCTCGTCGACGGCGGGGCTGGCGCCATCGGTGGCGCGCGCCGCGTCCACGCCGGTGTCGTCATCGGGCTCCTCGCCGGGCGCGGCGCCGCCGCGCAGCGTCCGGTAGGCGAGCGTGATGTCGGCGGTGACGCGCGTGTGCTGGGCGCCGGCGATGTCGGGGTGGTGGGTTCGCACGAGGCGGCGGTAGGCGGCGCGGACCTCTTCGGGGGTGGCGTCGGCGGCCACGCCGAGGACCCTGCGTGCGTCGGTGCGCTCCACGCCGGAAGCCTGCCAGACCGGGGGCCGGCCAGGTCAGCCGCGCGCGGCGCGAGCGAGGAAGCGCCCCTCGACGCGACTCACCCGCACCGAGAGCTCGAAGGCGTCCGACAGCGCCGCCGACGTGATCGTGTCGTCGATGGGTCCCGACGCCACCACCTCGCCCCGGCGCAGCACGAGTGCCGACGTGAACGACGGCGGGATCTCCTCGACGTGGTGCGTCACGAACAGGGCCGGCGGCGAGACCGGATCGCGGGCCACCTCGTCGAGACGGGCGACCAGGCGCTCGCGCGCGCCGAGGTCGAGGCCGGCGGCGGGTTCGTCGAAGATCAGCAGCTCGACCTCCGCCATGAGCGTGCGGGCGAGCAGCACCTGCTGGCGTTCACCCTCCGAGAGGACGCCGAACGGGCGATCGACGGCATCGGCGAGCCCGGCGCGGGCGAGGAGGTCGACGGCGCGCGCCCGGTCCGCGGCGGTGTAGTGGTGCCACCAGGGTTCGAGCGCGGCGTTCTTCGCGGTCATGACCACGTCGACGGCGGCCAGGTCGGGACGCAGCATCTTCGCCACCGCCGCACTCGAGATGCCGATGCGGGTGCGGAGCGCTCGCACGTCGACCCGCCCGAGCGGCGCGCCGAGCACCTCGACGGTCCCGGCGGTCGGATGGAGGTACCCGGCCACGAGCTGGAGGAGGGTGGTCTTGCCCGAGCCGTTCGGACCGATGACGACCCAGCGCTCGTGCGGACGCACCTCCCAGTCGACGTCACGCAGGACGAGCGGCCCGCCACGGCGCACACTCACGGCGTCGAAGCGCACGGTGGGGTCGGCGGGCACCGCGGCAATGTACCGTTGCGCGTAGGAGGCGGGATTCCGATGGAGCACGACGAGGGCACGCCGCAGGCCTACGGCGAAGGTGCCAACGAGGGCGTTCCGGACGCAGGGGTTCCCGCGCCGGTCGCCGACACGCCGGCCGAGGCCATCGAGCCGGTGGCGGTCGAGCCGGTGGCGGGGGTCGAGGCGCCCACCGAGGCGGTCGCGG
>DATAKR010000065.1:0-5175 GCA_036261495.1 Acidimicrobiales bacterium
GCCGCCGGCGGGTCATGTCGTGATCCACCGGGAGGCGATCGAGGCTGGTCGCCTCGGCGCCGACCGGGTGGTCGACGTGCACGCCGACCTCGCCCCCGACCAGCGCGCCGCCGTCGGCCACGCCGTCGGTCCGGCCCGGATCATCGCCCCGGCCGGCTCGGGCAAGACGCGCGTGCTCACCGAACGGCTGCGGCACCTCCTCGCCGGCCGCGGGGTCGACGCCGGCACCGTCACCGCGGTCGCCTACAACACCCGCGCCGCCGACGAGCTGCGCGGGCGCACCACCGACCTGCCGGCCCAGATCCGCACGCTGAACTCGCTCGGCCTGGCCATCGTCACCGGGTCGGGAGGCCTCGGGCCGACGGCCGCGCGCCCGCGTCGAGTCATCGAGGAGATCGACGTCCGTCGAATCCTCGAGGGCCTCGTCACCGTCCGCCGGCAGCAGAACACCGACCCGTGGGTCCCCTATCTCGAAGCGCTGTCGGCGATCCGGCTCGGCCTCGCGTCGCCCGACGACGTCGAGCAGCAGATCCCCGACGCCGCGGGCATCGCCGACGCCTTCGACCGGTATCGGCGGCTGCTCGCCGACCGCGACCTCCTCGACTTCGACGAGCAGATCTACGGCGCCATCGAGGTGCTGCTCCGCGACCCCGAGGCGCGCCGGCGCACACAGGTGCGCTGCCGGCACCTGCTCGTCGACGAGTTCCAGGACCTCACGCCCGCACACCTCCTGCTGCTGCGGCTGGTCTCCGCGCCGACCTACGACGTCTTCGGCGTCGGCGACGACGACCAGGTGATCTACAGCTACGCCGGCGCGACCCCCGAGTTCCTGATCGGCTACGACCGCTACTTCCCGGGCGCGGGCTCCTACGCCCTCGAGGTCAACTACCGCTGCCCGCCCGCGGTCGTCGACGGCGCCCGGCACCTCCTCTCCTACAACCGCCGGCGGATCGACAAGACGATCACCGCCGCGCCCGGTCGCGCCGTGCACCCGGGCGACCTCGTCGTCGAGCGGGTGCCGGGTGAGGAGCAGGCAGCCGCCGTCGTCCGGCGCGTCCGCGCATGGGCCGACGCCGGATCGGCGTGGGAGGACATGGCGGTGCTCGCTCGCGTCAACGCGGCCCTCCTGCCGGCGCAGGTGACGCTCGGCTCCGCGGGGATCCCGCACTCCGCGCCGCTTGGCCCGCAGATCCTCACGAGAACGGGCATCCGGGCAGCACTCGCGTACCTCCGCATCGGGCTCGACCCGGAGCGAATCGCCCGCGCCGACCTGGTCGAGACGCTCCGCCGGCCGAGTCGCAAGATCGCCCGCAACGTGGCCGACATGATCCAGAAGCGGCGCACCACATCCATCGGCGATCTCCGCCGGCTCGCCGGCGCGCTCACCGGCGGGGACGCTTCCAAGGTCGAGGCCTACGCCGACGACCTCCGGCGGGTGGCGTCCGCCGTGCACGACGGCGACACGGCATCGGCGCTTCGCGTCATCCGGAACGAGGTCGGCCTGGGCCAGGCGATGGACGCGCTCGACGCGTCGCGGCGCGAGGCCGACCGGTCCACCCACGCCGACGACCTCGCCGCCCTCGAGCAGGTGGCCGCCCTCCATCCCGACGCCGCCACGTTCGAGCCCTGGCTCCGCGACGCACTGACGGGGCGGGCGTCGCCGGGCGGCGTCACCCTCTCCACCGTCCACCGGGTGAAGGGCCGGGAGTGGCCGAGGGTGATCGTCATCGCCGCCGACGACGGCACGTTCCCCCACCGCCTCGCGACCGACGTCGAGGAGGAGCGCCGCATCTTCCACGTCGCCATCACCCGGTCGATCTCGGAGACCGTCGTGATCGCCGACGCCCGCACCCCCTCGCCGTTCTGTGCCGAGCTCACCGGCACCGCGCCGCGGACCCCTCCGCCGGCGCAGCGTGCGAGGGACACCGGCACCACCGGGCGCGAGAAGGCGGCCGCGGCCCGAGCTCCCCGCGGTGGCTCCGGGACGCCGGCATCGATCGCGCTGCGGGCGTGGCGCAAGGAGACGGCGGCACGCGACAAGGTGCCGGCGTACGTGGTGTTCTCCGACGACCACCTCGAGGGGATCGCGGCCGCGCTCCCCCGGTCGCTCGACCAGCTCGCGCGTTGCCGAGGGGTCGGCCCGGCCAAGCTCGAGCGCTACGGCGACGAGGTGCTCGCGGTGATCGAGTCGGTCGTGACGGACGAGCCGTGAGCGCGCCGGTCTCGGTCGACTCGTTCGCGTGCAGTTGCCCCGGCTTCATCGCCTCCGCAACGCCGTCAACGCCGGGCAACTGCACACCGACGGGCACCGCGGGTCTGCCGGGTCAGCCGGGTCAGCAGTTCGCGCGGTCAGCCGGTGTCGCCGTACTCGCCGAGCTGGCGCCGCAGGTGGTCGAATATGCGCTCGGTGGCCTCCCGCGGGGACTCGCCCTCGACGGCGTCGCGCTCGGCCAGCGTGAGGGCGAGGCGAGTGCCCACGACCACCAGCGACGTGACGGCGGCCCGCGGGTGCGCGGAGGCGAGGATCTCGTCGATCACCCGCTGGGAGTCGCCGTAGAGGGCCGACTGCAGCCAGTTGGCGGCGTCGATGAGCACCAGCGCGGCCTGGACCTTGGGATCGGATCCTCGCTCGTCGTCGTCCACGGGGCGAGCCTCGCACACAACCTGCGACCCCCACGCGCCGCCCACCCAGGTTGTGAGTGAGCGCTCACTCACCTAGGCGCGCGCCCGAGGGGGGTCAGTGGCGCGCCGGCGCGTTCCGGCGATCGAGGGGGGTCCGCCGGCGGTGAGCGCTCGATGCGCGCCGCCGCGCTGCCGCCCGACGAGCGCCGCGCGGCGATCGTCGCCGCGGCCATGCCGCTCGTGCTGGCGCGAGGCACCACCATCACCACCAAGCAGATCGCCGAGGCCGCGGGCATCGCCGAAGGCACGATCTTCCGCGTCTTCCCCGACAAGGAGTCGCTCCTCGAAGCGGTGCTCGAAGCCGCCCTCGACACGTCGGCCGCCGAGCACGCCATCTCGACGATCGACCGGTCGCTCCCCTTCGAGGAGCAGCTCGAGATCGCCGTCGAGGTGATGCAGACGCGGGTCGCCGAGGTGTGGCGCCTTGTGTCCGCGGTGGCCGAGTCGCATGCGGTGCCCCATCGAGGCGGACCGCCACGACCCGTCGACATGCCCGCCCTCGCCGACCTGTGCGCCGCGTCCCCGGGCTCGCTCCGCGACGACCCCGTGCGGGCGGCGCGGATCCTCCGGTCGCTGACGCTCGCCGTGAGCCACCCGGCCCTGTACCCCGACGATCCCTTGCCGCCGCGCCAGATCGTCGACCTGTTCCTCCACGGTGTGGGCTGCGACGCCGGCTCGCGCGCCGTCGCCCCCCGTGGCCGCCGCCCGCGAAAGGGAGCGCAATGCTGATCCGTCTCCTCCGCACCTATCTGGGGCGCTACCGGCGAATCCTCGCGCTCGTGGTGCTGCTGCAGTCGGTGCAGGCCCTGGCGTCGCTGTACCTCCCCAACCTCAACGCCGACGTCATCGACCGGGGCGTCATGCGCGGCAACCAGGGCTACATCTGGCGGATGGGCGGCGTGATGCTCATCGTCACGGCCATCCAGATGGTGTTCGCCATCAGCGCCGTCTACTGGGGCTCGCGGGCCGCCATGGGGTTCGGCCGCGACGTGCGCAGCGCGCTCTTCCACCGCGTCACCGACTTCTCGGCTCAGGAGGTCAACACATTCGGCGCGCCGTCGCTCATCACCCGGATCACCAACGACGTGCAGCAGGTGCAGCTCCTCGTCGTGATGACGTGCACGCTGGCGCTGGCCGCACCCATCACCGCGGTCGGCGGTGTGGTCATGGCGATGCGCCAGGACATCGGGCTCTCGTGGCTGCTCGCCGTCAGCATGCCGGCGCTGCTGATCAGCGTCGGCCTCGTCGTGTCGCGCATGGTGCCGCAGTTCCGCCTCATGCAGGAGTGGATCGACAAGATCAACCAGGTGCTCCGCGAGCAGATCACGGGCATCCGCGTGGTCCGGGCCTTCGTGAGGGAGCCGCAGGAGACCCGCCGCTTCGACGACGTCAACAGCGAGCTCACCCACACCTCGCTGGTCGCGGGCCGCTTGATGGCCCTGATGTTCCCGATCGTGATGCTGATCATCAACGGATCGAGCGTCGCCCTGATCTGGTTCGGCGGCAACCGGATCGCCAGCGGTCAGATGACCATCGGGTCGCTGATCGCGTTCCTCACCTACTTCACGCTGATCCTCACCTCCGTGATGATGGGCACGTTCGTCGCCGTCATGGCCCCTCGGGCCGCAGTGTGCGCCGAGCGGATCCAGGAGGTGCTCGACACGAAGACCTCGGTCCGGGCGGCCGCGGCGCCGATCACCGAGGTGGCGTCGCTCGGCACCGTGGAGTTCCGCGACGTCACCTTCGGCTACCCCGGCGCCGAGGAGCCGGTGCTCTCGAACATCTCGTTCCGCGTGCTGCCCGGCCAGACGACGGCGATCATCGGGAGCACGGGCTCGGGCAAGACCTCGCTCGTCAACCTCGTGGCCCGTCTGTTCGACGTCACCGGGGGCGCGGTGCTCGTCGGCGGCGTCGACATCCGCGATCTCGACCCCGACGTGCTCTGGGACCGCATCGGTCTGGTGCCGCAGAAGCCCTACCTCTTCTCGGGGACGGTTCGCTCCAACCTGCAGTACGGCAAGCCGGACGCCACCGAGGAAGAGCTCTGGACGGCGCTCGAGGTCGCGCAGGCCGCCGACTTCGTGGCGGCCAAGCCGGGCGGGCTCGACACGGAGATCGAGCAGGGGGGAACCAACGTCTCCGGCGGGCAGCGGCAGCGCCTCGCCATCGCCCGGGCTCTCGTGCGGCGCCCCGACATCTACCTGTTCGACGATTCGTTCTCGGCCCTCGACCTCGCCACCGACGCTCGGCTCCGCGCCGCGCTGGTGCCCTACACGCGCGACGCGGCCGTCCTGGTCGTCGGCCAGCGGGTGTCGACGATCCGCAACGCCGACCAGATCCTCGTCCTCGAGGACGGCCATGCCGTCGGGCTGGGCACGCACGACGAGCTCCTCGAATCGTGCCCGACCTACGTCGAGATCGTCGAGTCGCAGACGAAGCAGCGGGAGGCCGCGTGAGCACCGAAGTGGATCCGATGCACGAGCCCGATCCGCC
>DATAKR010000067.1:0-20532 GCA_036261495.1 Acidimicrobiales bacterium
GGGGGCCGCCGGCCTGGCCGAGCGCCGGCCCTCCGAGCGCGAGGCCGCCGAACGGCCAGGCGCCCCGTGCGGCCTCGGCGAGCACGAAGGCCGCGGGCACCGCGAGCGCGGCGCGGCGGGGTGGCACGGCGACGGCCATCAGCACCATGAACGACGCCTCGAGCAGGGCCGCGGCCACGAACCCGACGGCGTGGAACTCGGTCATCCAGAAGAGCGTGGGAACGAAGAGCCCGAGCCCGAAGGCGGCGCCGGCGCCGGCGCGGGACCGTCCGCCGAGGCCCTGCAGCCTCCACGCGAGCAGGGCGAACCCGGGCACGGCCAGGATCCAGAACCCCCACGGCGGCACCGAGGCCGCGACCAGCAACCCGGCGGCGAGCGCCGGCGCGACGACGCGTCCGTGCCGCGGATCCCCTGCGGGGCGCGCGTCGGATGATCTCAGGGGGCCGGCCGGAATCCGTTCATCGTGGCAGCGTCAGGCGTCGCTGTCGGAACCGCCTTCGCTCGCGACGAGCAGCTCACGGATCCGGTCGGCCGGGTAGAGCCGGTGCCCGCCCGGTGTGCGCACCGACGGGATGCGGCCCCGGCGCGCCCATTCCGCGACGGTCCGCTCCGACACCTGGAACAACCGGGCGACCTCGCGGGTGCGAAGGAGCCGGCCCGACAGCATCGGCGGGACCCCGCCGCTCCCGAACAGCTCGCGCAGCAGCTCGTCGCGCTTCGGCTCCATCGCGCCAGATTGTCGGCCTCTCCGAGACGGCGGACAACAGCCCGGACGTGCCATTCGTTCGATGGCTCCGGCACTAGTCAGACTCGCGGCGGACGTCGGTTGCGGCCTTGTCGTCCCGAATGCCCTTGTAGGAGGGGTGCCGCATCGTGCCGGCGTCGGTCCACTCCGTGAACTCGACCTCGGCGACGACGACCGGCTCGACGAAGTGGGCGTCGCGGTAGGGCACCCGGTCGACGAACGGCGTGGTCGGTCGTTCGATCCGCCCGAGCGCCTCGCCGAGCCGGTCGAGCTCTTCGCCCGTGAACCCGGTGCCGACCTTGCCGGCGAAGCGCAGACCGGTGGCGTCGTGGTAGCCGGCCAGGAGCGCGCCGATGCGGCCGGCGCGGTTGCCCGCCCCCGGCACCCACCCCCCGACGACGACCTCCTGGCGGAGGTGGTTCTTCAGCTTGAGCCAGTCGCGTGACCGCCGGCCAGGCCGGTAGGGCGACGTGCGCCGCTTCGCCACCACCCCTTCGACGCCGGCGGCGGCGCTGGCGGCGAGGAGCGCGGCGCCGCCGCCGAGGTGCGCTCGGGGCGTCTGCCACGAGGGCCCGGCCAGCTCGAGGGACTCGAGGAGGTGGCGGCGCTCGTCCCACGCGAGGTCGCGCGTCGAGCGACCGTCGAAGTGCAGCACGTCGAAGATCACGTACACGACGGGCGTCGAGGGCATCCGCGACGCGACCCTGCGCTCGCCGGTGAGGTGCATGCGGCCCTGCAGGCGCTGGAAGCTCGGCTTGCCGTGCTCGTCGAAGGCGACCACCTCGCCGTCGAGCAGCGCCGCCCGGCCGCCGAGCACGTGGGCGAGCGGTTCGAGCTCGGGGTAGCGCGGCGTCACGTCGTTGAGGTTGCGGCTCTCGAGGTGGATCGACGTCCCGTCGAGGTAGGCGAGGGCGCGGACGCCGTCCCACTTGAGCTCGAAGGCCCAGTGCTCGTCGTCGGCGGGCACGGTCGTGGCGAGGGTGGCGAACATGGGCACGACGTGCTGCGGCAGAGGTTCGCGGCCTCCGGCGTCGCCGGATGTCTCGCTCTGCCGCCCGGAATTCACGTCTCCATCTTTTCCCGAAGTCGGTGTTTACGCCCCGAGGAGGGGGGTAGAGATGTCGCACATCCAGGCAGGGCGGCGCCTTTCCCGCCGGGGCTCCGCCCGCCTGGGCCCTTGTCCCCCGCAGGACGGCACTCCCGCCGGCTGTCCTGCGGGGGCTTTTCTTTTCCGGCGCCGGCCGGCCCCTTCAGACGAGGGTGGCGGCGGCGGCGCGCGCCGCGCCGATGCACGTGGGTATGCCGACGCCCCGGGCCGCGGCCCCGGTGACGGCCACGCCCGGGGCGTCTTCGGCGAGGGCGGCCTCGGCCTCGGCCATGCGGTCGAGGTGCCCCGGCCGGTACTGCGGGAAGGCCCGGATCCACCGGCTCACCCGCACCGCCGCCGGGCGGAAGTGCATGCCGAGGGCGTCGACCAGCTCGTCGTGCACCCGCTCGACGAGGGTGCCGTCGTCGAGCGCGAGCCCTCGCTCGTCGCCGACCCGCCCGACCGACGCCCGGATGATCGCGGTGCCGGCGCCGCCGAGGGCGGGCCACTTGTTCGAGAAGACCGAGCCGGCCGTGAGCAGGCGGCCCTCGATGCGGGGGACGAGGAACCCGGACCCGTCGAGGTCGACCTCGCCCGCGGGGTAGGCGAGCGTGACCAGGGCCACCGAGGAGTACTCGACGGCCGAGAGCACGGCGGCGGCCCGGCGCGACAGCGGCTCGAGCAGCCGGGCGGCGGTGAACGCCGGCACGGTGACGAGCACCCGGTCGGCGGCCATGACCTCTCCACCCACGGTGCGCACCTCCCACCGGTCGCCGTCGCGGGTGATGGCCTCGACCGCGGTCGCCGTCGAGAGCTCGACGCCCCGGTCGCGCAGGGCGTGGACGAGGGCGTCGACGAGGCGGCCCATCCCGCCGGCCGGCGCGTAGAACACCGGGGCGGTCGGATCGGCTGGCGGGGCCGCGTCGCGCAGCGCCCTCAACGCCTTCGTGAGGCTGGCGTCGCGCCGGGCGGCCGCCGCGAGCTGGGCGGCACCCACGTCGATGCTGAGCTCCTCGCTGCGCCCGGCGTTGATCCCGCCGAGGAGCGGGTCGACGAGGCGCTCCAGCACCTCGTGCCCGTAGCGCCGGCGCACCAGCTCGCCGACACCCACGTCGACGCCGGCCGGCAGCGGCGCACCCGGCAGCCGCGGTTCGAGCGAGGCACGCGCCAGCCCGAGCGTGGACAGGATGCCGCTCTTGGCGATGGGCTCGAGGTCGACGGGCACCCCGAGCACGTGCCCGGGTGGGATGGCCTTGAGCGTGCCGTCGAGCCACAGGTAGGCGCGCCCGGCCGCCGGCGACACCAGGTCGTCGAGTCCGATCTCGCGGCAGAGGTCGACGGCGGCCGGCACCCGGGCGAGGAAGGCGTCGGGGCCCTCGTCGACGGGCCGCCCGTCGAAGTCGGTGGTGAGGATCTTCCCGCCGAGCCGCGGCGCCGCCTCGAGCACCACCACGTCGTGGCCGGCGCCGGCGAGCGCCCACGCCCCGGCCAGACCGCTGATCCCACCGCCGACGACCACCGACCGGGTCATCGGCTCACGGCTCCCGGGCCCCCTCGGCGAGGTCGGCGAGCAGGGCCATGAACCGCGGGTCGTCGTTGAGCGAGGCGGTGCGTTCGAGGTGCAGGCCGGCGTCCTCGGCGACCCGCCGGGCCTCGATGTCGACGTCGTACAGGACCTCGAGGTGGTCGGACGTGAAGCCCGCCGGGCAGACGACGACGCCGTGCACGTCGTCGTCGGGAAGCATGCGGATCACGTCGAGGATGTCGGGGCCGATCCACGGTTCGGGGGTGCGGCCCGCGCTCTGCCACGCGATGCGCCACCGCTCGACGCCGACGACGGCCACGATCGCCGCGCCGGTGGCCTCGAGCTGGGCCGGGTAGGTGGGGTCGTCGACCGTCAAGGCCCGCTGGGGAAGGCTGTGGGCGGTGACGAGCAGCTCGACGCGGTCGGTCGCCGGGAACCGTGCCATCGCCTGCTGCACCCGCTCTGCGAGAAGGGCGACCAGGCCGGGATGCGTGCCCCACGACCGCACAGGGACGATCTCGAGCGCGTCGCCGGCCGCCGCGCCCGCCCGCTCGAGGTACTCGCCGACGCTCAGCGCCGAGTAGTGCGGCGCCAGGACGATCGCCACGGCCCGCCGCACGCCGGCGGCGACGAGGGCGTCGACCCCCTCCTCGATGCGGGGCGAGGCGTGCTTGAGCCCGAGCGCGACGTGCCAGCGGGGCGCGCCGGCGCCCTGCTCGGCGGAGCGCCGGTCGAGCTCGGCTTGCAGGTCGGCGGCCTGTGCCCGGGTGAGCGCGGCGAGGGGCGACAGCCCTCCGATGGCGTCGTACCGGCGGCGGAGGTCGGCGAGCTGCTCCGGCGCCGGCGGCCGGCCGCGGCGGATGTCGGTGTAGTAGGCCTCGAGGTCGGCGGGCCGCTCGGGCGTGCCGTAGGCCATGAGCAGCACGCCGAGGTCGTCACCGGCCATCGCTGACCCCCTCGGCGTGGACGAGGTCGACGATGCGCTTCAGCACGTCGGGGTCGGTGTCGGGACGGACGCCGTGGCCGAGGTTGAACACGTGCCCGGGCCGGCCGGCGTTCGCCGCCAGCACCTCGCGCGCCTTGGCCTCGACGACCTCCCAGGGGGCGAGCGCCACCGCCCACGGGTCGAGGTTGCCCTGCACGGCCGCACCCGGTGCGCGCCGGCGGGCCTCGTCGAGGGTGATGGAGGAGTCGACGCTCACCACGTCGGCGCCGGCAGCGCGCCACTGCCCGAGGAGGCCGGCGGCGCCCACGCCCGAGACGATCCGGGGCACGCCGAGGTCGGCGACACCCTCGAGCACCCGCTGCAGCGACGGCAGGACGTGGGCGGCGTAGTCGTCGGGATCGAGGGCGCCCGCCCACGAGTCGAACAGCTGCACGGCGGCCGCGCCCGCGCCGACCTGGGCGCGCAACGAGGCGATGGCGATGTCGGCGAGGCGGTCGAGCAGGGCGCGGAACAGCGCCGGCTCGGCCCACATCATCCGCCGGGTGTTCACGTAGTCGCGGCTGGGGCGGCCCTCGACCAGGTAGGAGGCCACGGTGAAGGGCGCGCCGGCGAACCCGATCAACGGGACGTCGAGCTCCCGAACCACGAGCTTCACGGTCTCGATCACGTAGGGGACGTCGGTCTCGGGCTCGAGCGGGCGGAGCCGGTCGAGGTCGGCCGGGGTGCGCACGGGTGACTCGACCACGGGACCGACGCCGGCGACGATGTCGACGCCGAAGCCGATGGCGTGCACGGGCACCACGATGTCGGAGTAGAGGATGGCGGCGTCGACGCCGTACCGGCGCACCGGCTGGAGCGTGATCTCGGCGGCCAGCTCGGGCTGGGCGACCGCCTGGAGGAGGTTGGTCGTGCCCTTGATCGCCCGGTACTCGGGAAGCGACCGGCCGGCCTGGCGCATGAACCACACGGGCACCGAATCGACGGGTTCGCCACGGCACGCGCGGAGGAACGAAGCGTCGGTCGGGGCCCGCACGTAGCCCAGTCTGGCGGGTAGAGTGAACGACTCCAAAAATGGCGGTTTCCCCCGACGTACCCGACGGAACCGAGCGCGACGCGCCGAGCGACGCTCACCGCAGCGACCTCGAGCGCGAGCAGGCCTACATCGACCGGGCTTACGAGCGCATCCAGGAGATGCGCGAGGCCGCGGCCGCACGGCGTGACGAGGTCCTGGCCGTCCGCACCGGCACCCCGCAGTTCATGGAGGAGCGGGATGTCATCGTGCGGTCGGCCCTCGCCCGCCTCGAGCAGCTGAAGCTCGGCGACGAGCCCCTCTGCTTCGGGCGCATCGACCACACCACGGGCGACGCCTACTACATCGGCCGGCTCGCGGTCAGCGACCACGACCAGGAGCCGTTGATCGTCGACTGGCGGGCGCCGATCGCCGAGCCGTTCTACCGGGCCACGGGCCGCCACCCCATGGGCCTCGTCCGCCGCCGGCACTTCATCGCCGAGGGGCCGCGCCTGCTCGGCATCGAGGACGAGCTGCTCGACGTCGACGCGCTGACCGCCGCCGACGAGTCGCATCTGATCGGGGAGGGCGCCCTCCTCGCCGCGCTCGAGCGGTCGCGCTCGGGGCAGATGCGCGACATCGTCGCCACGATCCAGGCCGAGCAGGACGACATCATCCGGGCCCCGATGCAGGGCGTCCTCGTGGTGCAGGGCGGCCCGGGCACCGGCAAGACGGCGGTCGCGCTCCACCGAGCGGCCTACCTGCTCTACACCCACCGGTTCCCGCTCGAGCGCCAGGGCGTGCTCGTCGTCGGTCCGAACCCGCTGTTCCTCCGCTACATCGAGCACGTGCTGCCGTCGCTCGGCGAGACCGGCGTCACCCTGTCGACGGTGTCCGGCCTCTACGAGGGGCGGGCGCGGGCGGCCGGCCACGACGACCCCCGTGTGGCCAAGGTGAAGGGCGACGTGCGGATGGCCGACGTCGTCCGGCGGGCGGTGCGCGACCGCGAGCGAGCGCTCACCCGCGAGGCCGTCATCTCCTACGGCGCCTACACGTTGCGGCTCGCGCCCCAGGCGTCCGGCGACATCGTGGCGACGGCGCGCCGGCGCCCCGGCACGCACAACGCCCGCCGCCCGTTCGTGGAGAACCAGGTGCTCCGCCGCCTCTACGGCCAGTACGAGCGGGCCGTCGGCCGCCTGGAGCGCACCCAGGTCCGCACGGCCACCTCGGGCGGCGCCGGCGACTTCGCCGACTTCGCCGACGACGTGGCCCAGACGCCGGAGTTCCGCGACGCCCTCGACCGGATGTGGCCGGTGCTCACACCCGAGGAGCTGCTTCACGACCTGTTCGGCGCCAAGGCCCTGATCGAGCTCGCTGCCCAGCGCCACCTCCGCGAGGACGAGCGCGACCTTCTCCACCGCCCGCGGAGCCGCTCGTTCGACGAGATCCGCTGGACCGTGGCCGACATGCCGCTCCTCGACGAAGCCTTCGTCCAGCTCGGGCCGCGCAAGCGGCGCGCCGCTGACGACGCCGGCGTCCGCACCTACGGCCACATCGTCGTCGACGAAGCCCAGGATCTGTCGCCGATGCAGCTGCGGATGCTCAACCGGCGGTCGCTCAACGGGTCGATGACCGTGGTGGGCGACATCGGCCAGGGCACCGGCCCGTTCTCACCCCACTCCTGGGACGAGCTGCTCGCGCACCTTCCCGCCAAGAAGGCCTCCACCGAGGTCGAGCTCTCGGTCAACTACCGCACCCCGTCCGAGATCATGGAGGTCGCCGCCCGCGTGCTGGCTGCGGCCGCACCCGACCTCGTGCCGCCCACGTCGGTGCGCTCGACCGGCGTGCCGCCCGCGGTCGAGCGGGTCGAGCCGGGCGCCCTGGCCACGGCGGCGCTGGCCGCCGGCGCCAGGCTGCACGACGAGCTGGGCGGCACCATCGCGGTGATCTGCCCGCCGTCGCTCTCGGCCGCGCTCGGCGCGGTGCGCGAGGAGGAGGTGTCACTCGACGCCGACGTCTCGGTGGTGCCCGTCGCCTCGGTGAAGGGCCTCGAGTTCGACGGTGTGGTGGTGGTCGAGCCGGCCCTGATCGCCGAGGAGTCGCCCCAGGGGATGCGGGCGCTCTACGTGTCGCTGACGCGGGCCACCAAGCGGCTCACCATCGTGCACTCGCGGGCGCTCCCCACGGTGCTCGGGCTCGGCGAGCTCAGCGCACGGTCTCGCTGAGGCGCAGCTCCTCGATCACCTGGGCCGCCTCGCGCAGGTGGTGGATCCCCTCGTGCAGGGCCTCCTGCGCCAGGTCGAGGGCGGTCACCTCCCGGCCGCCGCGGCGGCCCAGCCGCGACCACGCGGTCTCGGGGACGGCCTCGACGGTCTGCGCGAGCTGCTCGGCACTCACGTTCAACGCCGCGAGCACGATCGGCGGGCCCTGCTCGTTGGCCCCCGCCGGCGGCGTGGTGTGGGTCTCGGGCAGCACGGGGCGGTCTTCGCGCAGCACCCGCTGGATGCGGATGTCGAGGGCGTGGAGGACGTCGCGCACGTGGCCGGCGTGCTCGAGCGCCGACCAGGCGCCCGCGAACTGGCGTCCGGTCAGGAGCTGGTCGGGGTAGGGGTCGTCGAGCCGGAGCGACAGCGTCCGCCGCCACTCGGTGGGGACGGCACGCAGCCGCGCGGGAAGGTCGTGCTCGTCGACCTCCTCGGGGTCGAACCCGCACGCCGTGCACTTCGCCGAGGAGAAGAACTCCTCTGCTGCCACCTGCCGGATGTTGGTGCTCATCGGGCCCTCCCGTGCCGCCGCCGCTCTCACTACCCTCTGCGTCTGACGGTGAAGCCTGCTGCGTCCCTTCCCCGCCGATCTGCCGGTGGTGCCCCCGCCGCGTGGTTCCGGGCGGGGTCGTTCGGGTAATCCCTTCGGAATCCTGCCGGTCGGTTGTTGCGGTTACGTTGCGATGTGCGGACGGTTCGTGTCAACAAGTGATCCTGCGCTCCTCGCGGACCTCCTGCATGTCGACGAGGTCCGCACCGAAGCGCTCGACCCGAGCTGGAACGTCGCGCCCACCGACAGCGTCTACGCCGCCGCCGAGCGGGGCCCCCACGACGACGAGCCCGCCCGTCGCATGCTCGGCACCTATCGATGGGGCCTGGTGCCGAGCTGGGCGAAGGACCCCTCGATCGGCAGCCGGATGATCAACGCCCGGGCCGAGACCGTCGACAAGAAGTTCGGGCGAGCCCTCGAGCGCCGGCGGTGCCTCATCCCGGCCGACGGGTTCTACGAGTGGGAGCGGCGATCCGACGGCGCCAAGCAGCCCTGGTTCATCCATCGCGCCGACGGCGCGCCGATGGTGTTCGCGGGGCTCTGGGAGGTCTGGTTCGACCCCGGCGCCGGCGATGGTGCTGAGCCCCTCCGCACGTGCACGATCCTCACCACCGAGGCAAACGACCTCGTGCGCCCGCTCCACGACCGCATGCCGGTCGTGCTGTCACCGGCCGACTGGGACCTGTGGCTCGACCGGGCCGTCACCGACCCGGTCGCGCTCCGCGGCCTCCTCCAGCCCGCCGACGCCCGGTCACTCGAGATGTTCGAGGTGTCGACCCGGGTCAACAACGTGCGCAACAACGACGACCACCTCGTGCTGCCCCTGAACTCGAAGTGAGTGCCTCGCACCGCCGGCGCCGAGGGCCGGCCCGGCATCGGGCCTGCACGGTCTGCTAGGACACGATCCATGAAGCTCTCGATGTCACTGGGATACACCGGCGATCCGACGCAGGCCGCGACGCGGGCCCGCGACTTCGAGTCGGCGGGTGTCGACATGATCTGGGTCGCCGAGCTCTACAGCTTCGACGCCGTGAGCATCCTGGGCTACCTCGCCGCCAAGACCGAGCGGATGGAGCTCGCCTCCGGCATCCTGCCGCTCTACTCGCGCACGCCGACGCTCACCGCGATGACCGCCGCCGGTCTCGACGCCGTGTCGGGTGGCCGCTTCGTGCTCGGCCTCGGCGCGTCGGGCCCGCAGGTGATCGAGGGCTGGCACGGCGTGCCCTACGACAAGCCGCTCACCCGCACCCGGGAGATCATCGACATCTGCCGCAAGGTGTGGAAGCGGGAACGGGTCGAGTACGACGGCGAGGTGTACCAGCTGCCGCTCCCGCCCGAGCAGGGCACCGGCCTCGGCAAGCCGCTGAAGATCATCAACCATCCGGTCCGCGACGACATCCCCGTCTACGTGGCGAGCCTCGGTCCGAAGAACGTGGAGATGACCGCGGAGGTCGCCGACGGCTGGTTGCCGGTGTTCTTCCACCCTGAGAAGGCGAGCGAGGTGTGGGGGACGTCGCTCGACGTCGGCCTCGCCAAGCGCGACGCCTCCCGTGCGCCGCTCGAGATCGTGGCCGGCGGCACGGTGGCGATCTGCGACGACGACACGGCCAAGAAGATCCGCGACTACGCCCGCCCGATGACCGCCCTCTACGTCGGCGGGATGGGGGCCAAGGGCCGCAACTTCTACAACAACGTGTTCCGCCGCTACGGCTACGAGGCCGAGGCCGAGAAGATCCAGGACCTCTACCTGTCGGGCCAGAAGCAGGAGGCCGAGGCGCTCGTTCCCGAGGAGTACCTCGCCGCCACGGCCATGGTGGGCGACGAAGGCTACGTGCGCGACCGCATCGCCGCCTACAAGGCGGCCGGCGTCACCCGGCTGAGCATCAGCCCGGTCGGCGACGACCCGCTGGGCCTCATCGAGAAGGTGCGCGCCTGGGCGGAGTAGCGCCCCTCACAGGTTCCTAACCGGGCGACGTCCGAATCCTCACGCGCGGGCGGCATGCTCGACGCGATGGCGGTTCGCGACGATCTCGCCCACCTGTTCCGGCGGGCCGCCTTCGGCGCCTCCGCGGCCGAGCTCGACGCAGCCGAGCAGGCCGGCTACGAGGCGACGGTCGACCGGCTGCTCGCCCTCGACTCGCCCGACGGCCCCGGCGACGCCATCCCCGCGCCCGTGTTCCCGCCACTCCCCTCGAAGGACGACGCGAGGGCCGCCGTGCAGTGGTGGCTGCGCCGGATGGCCGCGACGGCTGTCCCGCTGCGTGAGAAGATCGCCCTCTTCTGGCACGGCCACTTCGCCACGTCGATCGAGAAGGTCAAGTCGGCCGCGCTGATGGTCGCCCAGAACGAGGTGCTCCGCCGCCAGGGAGCCGGCGACTTCGGCGAGCTGACCCTCGCCGTGGCGAAGGACCCGGCCATGCTCGTGTGGCTCGACTCCAACACGAACAAGGTCGGCCACCCCAACGAGAACTTCGCCCGAGAGCTGATGGAGCTGTTCACCCTCGGCATCGGGCAGTACAGCGAATCAGACGTGCGCGAGGCGGCGCGGTGCTTCACCGGGTGGACGTTCGACCGGCGATCGGGGTCGTTCGTCTTCCGGCCCGGGCAGCACGACAACGGGGTGAAGACGGTTCTCGGCTCGACCGGGAACCTCGCCGGCGAGGACGTGATCCGGCTGGCGACGACCCACCCGGCGTCGGCCCGGTTCGTCGCGGCCAAGGTGTGGAGCCACTTCGCGTATCCGGTCGCGGTCGACGACCCGGTGCTCGACCCCCTCGTCGCCGCCTACGGATCGTCGCTCGACGTGGCCGCGCTGTTGCGCGCGACGTTCCTGGCGCCGGAGTTCCTGTCGGACGCGGCCCGGAACGGTCTCGTGAAGCAGCCCGTGGAGTACGTCGTCGGCGCGGCTCGCGCCCTCGGCGTCGATGCCGGAGGCGCCGAGGTGGTGCCAGTCCTGAACCAGCTGGGGCAGGTGCCCTTCGCGCCGCCGAGCGTCGGCGGGTGGCCACAGAACGGCTACTGGCTGAGCACCGCCACCGCGGCGGCGCGGGCGAGGTTCGCGGCCCGGCTGGTCGCCGCCGCCGACCTGTCGGCCGTGGCGTCGGCAACGCCCGCCGCGCGCGTGGAGGCCGTCGCCCGCCTGCTCTCGGTCGTGTGGACGCCGCCCACCCGCGACGCGCTCGCGGCGGTCGCGGCGGATCCCAAGGCGGTCGTAAGGCTCGCGCTCGTGTCGCCGGAGTATGTCGTCGCATGAGCGAGGGATCCATGAGCGAGCCTCGGACCTTCACCCGCCGCCAGATCCTCGGCGGCGCGCTGGTGGCGGCGGCGGCCGGTGCGGCCGGCTACGCGGCCGTGAGCCGGCCGTGGCAGGCCGTGAGGTCGGGCTCCGCCTCCGCCGTCCGCCGCGGTGAGGGGATCCTCGTGCTCGTCACGCTCTACGGCGGGAACGACGGCCTCAACACCGTGATCCCGGCGGCCGACCCGGCCTACCAGCGGGGTCGGGGCGCCCTCGCCTTCTCACCCGCGGAGGTCCACGACCTGGGCGACGGCCTCGGCTTCCATCCCTCGCTCGCCGCGCTGGCCCGCCGGTGGAAGGAAGGGACGCTGGCGGTCGTGCGCGGGGTCGGCTATCCGCAGCCCAACCGCAGCCACTTCCGGTCGATGGACATCTGGCAGAGCGGCGTTCCCGATCGCCAGGAGGTCACCGGTTGGATCGGGCGCTGGCTCGACACCGAGACGCCTGATCCGTTGCGTGCGCTCTCGCTGGGGCCCAACCTGCCGCGCCTCCTCCAGGGGGCCACGACGTCGGGTTCGGCCGTTCCGTCGATGTCGGCGAACGGCGCGACACCGTTCGGCGGCGCGCTGGCGCGGCTCGACCGTCCCGCACCGGGGGAGCCGGCGCTGCTCGCGCGGGTGCGCCAGACGGGCACGGACCTGCTCGCGGTCGAGGCCGCCCTCGCGAAGGCCGGCCCGGACGCGTCGAGCCCTGACCGTTCGACGGGCCCGCTGGCGCAGCAGCTCGACGTCGTGGCCGGTGCGATCACGGCGGGGCTCCCGACGCGGGTCTACGCGGTCAGCCTCGGCGGGTTCGACACCCACGCCGGCGAGAAGGCCACCCAAGCGCGACTGCTCGGCGAGGTCGATGCCGCGCTCGACCGTTTCCTCACGTCGGTGTCCGCGGACGCCCGGGGTCGCCACGCCGTCGTGGTCGTCTACACCGAGTTCGGCCGCCGGGTGGCGGCGAACGCGAGCGGCGGCACCGACCACGGCACCGCGGGGCCGGTTCTCGTGCTCGGCGAGGGCGTGCGGGGCGGGTTCGTCGGCGACGAGCCGAGCCTCACCGACCTCGACGACGGCGATCTCGTGATGACGACCGACTTCCGGTCGGTCTACGCCACGCTCCTCGATCGGGTGCTCGACGTCGACCCCGTGACCGCCCTCGGGCGGCCGTGGCCGGTGCTCCCGTTCGTGTGAGTCACGCGGCGCGGGGCGTGACCTCCTCGCGATCCGGGGTGACGGTCGCGGTGCGGCCGGTCGCGGCGACGGCGCGGGCGAAGGTGACCGCGTCGGCCACCGCCCAGCATCCCGGATCGTTGTTGAAGTAGGCGAACACGTCGGCGTCGCCGTCCCAGCACGAGGCGATGCGCTCGGCCCAGGTGTGCAGCGCGCTGTCGCCGTAGTGCGGCCACGGTCGAGCCGCCCCTTCGTGGAAACGCACGTAGCCCCAGTCGGCCGTCCGCCAGATCGGGCCGAGCGGCTTCGACTTGCGGTCGGCGAGGACGAGGGCGGCGTTGCGCGCATGGAGCGCGGCGGCGACGTCGTCGGTCCACCACGACTCGTGACGCGGCTCGAACGCGACGCGGAGGTGGGGCGGGAAGGCCGCGAGCGCGTCGACGAGCCGGGGCACGTCGGCCTGCAGCGTCGGCGGCAGCTGCACCAGCAGGGGGCCGGTGAAGCGGCCGAGGGACGCCGAGTGCTCGAGGAAGCGGGTGACCGACGCCGCCGGGTCGCGCAGCTGCTTGATGTGGGTGACGTAGCGGCTCACCTTCAGCGTCATCACGAAGCCTTCAGGAAGCCGCTCCGCCCACCGCGCGAAGACCTCGGGCGCGGGCAGCCGGTAGAAGGTGTTGTTGACCTCGACGGTCGCGAAGTGGGCGGCGTAGTGCTCGAGCCACAGCCGCTGGGGGAGGCGCTCGGGGTAGAAGCGGCCGCGCCAGTCGCGGTACTGCCATCCCGAGGTGCCCACCCATACCGGCATGGGTGCGACCTACCCGGCCCCGTACGGGGTGAAGCGGGGCCGCCGCTCCTCACGGCGGGCGTCGTCGGCCTCGGCGGCGTCGAGGCCGCCGCGCAGGAGGTCCCAGAGCCGATCGGACTCCTCCACCGCGCTGGCGAGGTCGAGGTCGAGGTGGCGGTACACCTGGGCCTTCACCGCCGCGACCGCGGACGGCGAGCACGAGTGGGCGACGTCGCTCGCGTAGGTGAGGGCGCGGGTCATGAGGTCGTCGGGCTCGTGCACGGCGTGCACCAGCCCGAGGCGCTGCGCCTCGCCCGACCGCACCCGCCGGCCGGAGAGGAGGAGGTCGAGGGCGTGGCCCGTACCCGCGACGCGCGGCAGCAGCCACGAGGCCCCGCCCGGCGCGGGCAGGCCGCGCTGGACCCAGTCGGCCGCGAACGTGGCGTTGGTCGCGGCGAGGCGGACGTCGCACACCAGCGCCTGGAGGAGCCCGACGCCGTGGCAGTCGCCGTTCACGGCCGCGATGATCGGCTTCGGCACGCGCAGGGCCAACAGCACCGACGGCGCGCCCGTCAGGTCGCCGCCGGCGCAGAAGGAGTCGCCGGCGCCGGTCACGACGATCACGCGGACGTCGGGGTCGCCGGCTGCCTGCTCGAGGCGCTCGGCGTAGGCCTCACCGAGATCCTTGTCCCAGATGTTCCCCTCGTCGGGGCGGTGGAGGAGGATGCCGGCGATGCCGTCCTCCACGCCGTAGCGAACCAGGTCGTTCCGGGCCATGCCGTGACGATACGACGGTGGGGCGGCCGCGAGGTGTGCGCCGGTTAGCATTCAGCACCCGCGCTGGGCTGCCGATGGACACCTTGGGACAAAGCGCCTTCTCTCGTTCGGGCGGGCCTCCGGCGGGGCCTCGACACATGACCGACTCCACGACGCGACACCACACGCACCCGTCGGACCTGACGCGTCCGGCCCGCCGCCGGCGCCTGGGCGCGGCGCGGGTCGCGGTGGCGGCGGCCCTCGCGCTGGTCGCCGCCGGGGCGTCGACGGCGGCGGTGGCGCAGACCGACCCGAGCACGACCACCACGTCGGCGCCGTCGTCCACGACCACCTCGACCGACGCGCCGGTCGCCACGTTGCCCGCGCCGAGCACCACGACCACCTCGTCCACCACGACCACGACGGCGCCGCCCGCGAGCCAGGACCAGCAGCCGCCGCCGGACGCCGGTGACGACGATCCCGGTCCCTCAGAGGTGCCCACTGGCACGGTCGTCGTGCCGCCGCCCGACAGTCCCCCGCCGCCCGACCCGGCGTTGCCGATCCTGCAGCAGGTCGCGGGCATCTCCCTCGCCGACGCCGAGCGCGACTTCCAGCAGGCGCAGGCCGGCAAGCAGCTGGCCGAGGCGCAGCTGTCCTCGCTCACCGGCGACGTGGCGGCGCTCGAGGCGCGGCTGTCGACCCTCCAGGCCGAGAAGGCCGACGCGGTCGCGCGGCTCGAGCGGGCCCGCCTGCTGCTGAAGCGGCGAGCCGTGGCCAGCTACGTCGAGTCGCCGGCGGCGCCCATCAACCAGATGCTCGACGCCACCGACTTCAACGACCTGGCGCGGAAGGCGAAGCTCGTGCAGTCGGTCGTCGACGCCGACCACGAGCGGGTCGTGGAGTACGACGCGGCCCGCGTGGCCGTCGGCAAGGAGCTCGAGCAGGTGGTGAGCGATCTCGATGCCAAGCGCTCGGCGCTCGTTGTCGCGGGCGCGACGGCCGACGGTGCGGACGCAGCCTTCCTCGCCAAGCAGATCCAGCTCCTCTCGGTGCAAGCCGGCGGTTCCGTGGTGGGCACCGGGTTCGTGTTCCCGGTGGCGGGGCCCCACACGTTCACCGACACCTTCGGTGCGCCGCGGCTGTTCGGCACGCCGAACGCGCACCTCCACAAGGGCACCGACATCTTCGCCGCCGCCGGCACGCCCCTCCTCGCCTGCGAGCGCGGCGTCATGCTCAAGGTGGGCGGCAGCGACCCGCTCGGCGGCAACAGCCTGTGGCTCGTCGGCGCCAGCGGCACCTACTACTACTACGCCCACCTCTCCGCGTATCAAGACGGGATCGTGGCCGGCTCGGTGGTGAAGGCCGGCGACGTGGTCGGCTACGTCGGAGCCACCGGTGACGCCGAGGGCAACCACCTGCACTTCGAGGTCCACCCGAGCGGCGGCCCGGCGGTGAACCCGTACTACCTGCTGAAGATGGTCGACGACGCCCAGAGGCAGCTGGCGTCGCAGCAGCGCACCGACCCGGGCGCGCCGACCACCGGCTCGAACTCGTAGCCCGGCGCCGGCGCCGGCGGCGGCCGCGCCGTGCCGCGGTGGCGTGCTACGCGCTCGTGGCGTGCAGCGCGGGCTTCACCTTCTTGCGCGACACCACGACCTCGTCGACGATGCCGTAGGCCTTGGCCTCCTCGGCGCTCAGGATGTAGTCGCGGTCGGTGTCGCGGGCGATGCGCTCGATCGGCTGGCCGGTGTGCTCGGCCAGGATCTCCTGCATCCGCTCGCGGAGGAGCGCGATCTCCCGGGCCTGGATCTCGATGTCGACCGACTGGCCCTGCGCGCCGCCGTGGGGTTGGTGGATCAGCACGCGGGCGTTCGGAAGGGCGAAGCGCCGGCCGGGCGCACCGCCGGCGAGCACCACCGCTGCCGCGCTGGCGGCGAGGCCGCCGCAGAACGTGCTCACCGGCGGCTTCACGTGCTGCATGGTGTCGTAGATGGCGAACATGGCGTTCATGGATCCGCCCGGCGAGTTGACGTAGAGCTGGATCTCCTTCTCGTCGTCCTCGGACTCGAGGTGGAGGAGCTGGGCCATGATCAGGTTGGCGACGCCGTCGTCGATCGCCGCCCCGAGGATCACGATCCGGTCCTTCAGCAGGCGTGAGTAGAGGTCGTAGGCGCGCTCGCCCCGCCCGGTCGACTCGATCACCGTGGGCACCAGGTACGACATGCGGCCTCCTCGTCGTCATCGCCCCCGCCCGGTGCGGGGGAGCTACACTCGCAACCGTGTGGTTGCGAATCGTACGCGCAACCGCGAAGTTGCACAAGGCCCGGGGCCGAGAGGGGACCGTCGAAATGCCGTCGGTGGAGCGTGAGAGGGAGCTCGATTCACCCGTGGAGGAGGTGTGGGACGCGATCGTCGACGACGAGCGCCTGGGCGAGTGGTTCGGCGCCGACGAGCTGGCGCTCGACGTCGAGCCGGGCGGCATCGGGCGGTTCGTGTTCGGCGACGAGCTGCGGTTCGCCCGCGTCGACGAGGTCGAGGAGCACACCCGGCTCGGCCTCACGTGGTGGCCCGCGGCCGGCGACGGCGCCGCCAGCCGCGTGACCATCGAGCTGTCACCGGCACCCGGGCGCGGCACCCGCATCCGCGTCGTCGAGACGCGGCTCTCCGTGGCGCGCCCACTCGCGATGGCCGCGTGACCGGACGAGCGTGACCCGCCAGCCGCTCGACCCGGTGTTCTCGGCGCTCGCCGACGGCACCCGCCGCGACGTGATCGAAGCGCTGGCGGCCGGTGGGTCGGCCACGGCCACCGAGCTCGCGAAGCGCTTCCCGGTCACCCGCCAGGCGATCGCCAAGCACCTGCACGCGCTCGCGGACGCCGGTCTCGTCGATGTCGAGCGTGCGGGCCGGGAGGCGCGGTGGCACCTCACGCCGGCGCCGTTCGACGACGCCATGCGGTGGCTGGCCCAGGTCGGCGGCCAGTGGGACGCGCGGCTCGCCGCGCTCGAGCGGCACCTCGAGCAGCGCCGATCGGTGCGCGGGATCGGACCGCGGCCGGCGGGATCGCCGGCGTCGCCGGGGCTCCGTGTCGCCGCGGCGCGCCGTGACCCGCCGGCGCAGTCCTGAACGAGGAGGATCGATGGAGCTCTACGAGGTCGTGATCGTCGGCGGCGGCTTCGGAGGCTCCTACGCGGCAGCCGAGCTCGAGCGCCGGCTCCGCGGCCGCGGGGAGCGCGTGCTGCTCGTGAGCGCCGAGAACTTCCTCACCTTCACGCCCCTGCTCCCCGAAGCCGCGTCGGGCACGCTCGAGCCCCGGCACACCGTCGTGTCGCTCCGCCAGATGCTGCCGCGGACGACGATCGTCGCCGGCACCGTCGGCGCCGTCGATCCCACCGCTCGCACCGTGACGTTCCGCGACCTCAACGGCGACCGCCACGACGTCGCGTACCGCGTCCTCGTCCTGGCGCCGGGCTCGGTGCCGGCGACGTTCGACGTGCCCGGGCTCGTCGAGCACGCCGTCGGCTTCAAGACGCTTCCGGACGCGATCTGGCTGCGCAACCGGGTCCTGCGCCAGCTCGAGGCCGCCGACGCGACCGACGACGGGGCCCGGCGCCGGGAGCTGCTGACCTTCACCTTCGTGGGCGGCGGCTACGCCGGCGTCGAGGCGCTGGCCGAGCTGGAGTCGCTCGCACGCGACGCGCTGGCCACCTACCCCCGGCTCGGCGCCCACGACTTCCGGTGGGTGCTCGTCGAAGCCGCCGGCGGGCTGTTGCCGGGCCTCGATCGCCGGCTGGCGGCCTACTCGGAGCGCCAGCTGCGGCGGCGGGGCATCGAGATCCACCTCGGCACCCAGGTGACGTCCGTCGACGGCGGCATCGTGCGGCTCTCCGACGATCGGGTTCCGCCCTACGCGTCGCCGACGGTCGTGTGGACCACGGGCCAGCGACCGTCGACGCTCGCTCGTGAGGCCGGCCTCCCGGTCGACGAGCGCGGCCGTGTCGTCGTCGACGACCATCTCCGGGTGCGAGGCTTCACCGACACGTTCGCCGCCGGCGATGCAGCCGCGGTTCCCGACCCCGACAGCCCTCCCGGCGAGCGGCGGGTCTGCCCGGCCACGGCCCAGCACGCCATGCGGCAGGGGCGCACCGCGGGCGTGAACGCCGCGGCCGCGCTCGGCGTCGGCGCACCCCGACCGTTCGGGTACCACAACCGGGGCCTCGCGGTGACGCTCGGCAAGCACAAGGGCACGGCCCAGGTGAAGCGGTTGATCTTCACCGGCGCGCTGGCATGGTGGATGGGCCGCAGCTATCACCTGCTGATGGTCCCCGGGTTCGTGCGGCGGGCGCGGATCGTGACCGACTGGACCCTCGCCCTGCTCTTCTCGCGCGACGTGTCGCAGCTCGGCGCCCTCGGCGAGCCCACGCCCCTGGTGGCGCCGACGCCGCGGTGACCACTTCTCCCAGCGAGCAACCGCAACAGTCGAGTGGAGAGGCCCCTCGCCCGGAGGGCCCCACGCCCGGAGCGAGACAATCGATATGGCGGTGTCCGGTGTGCAGGGCGGCGCTGGCGCTCGAGGGTCGGACGTGGCGGTGCGGCGCGGGCCACGCCTACGACGTGGCGCGGGAGGGCTACGTCAACCTGCTCGTGACGCACCAGCGCCGGGCCCGCGAGCCGGGCGACAGCGCGGAGATGCTGCGCGACCGCCGGGCGTTCCTGGACGCCGGCTGGTACCGCCCGCTGCGCGACACGGTGGCGGCCGCGGTGCGCGACGCCACCGGCGGGGCGCCGGTCGTCGTCGACGCCGGGTGCGGAGAGGGCTACTACACGCGCGAGTGGCCGGCGTGGGGAGGGGAGGTGTGGGGCGTCGACATCGCCAAGGCGGGCGTGCGGATGGCGGCCAAGCGGGGCGGGCCGGGTGCGCACTACGCGGTGGGGAGCGTGTACGACCTGCCCGTCGTCGACGCCGCCGCGGACGCGGTGGTGAGCGTGTTCGCCCCGGTGCACTCCGACGAGTTCGAGCGGGTCCTGCGGCCGGGCGGCCTCCTCGTGACCGCGACGCCCGGGCCCGATCACCTCGACGGCCTGAAGCGGCTGCTGTTCGACGAGCCGGAGCGCCATCCGGAGCGCGGCCCGCTCGACGGTGCCGCGACGCGGTTCGCCGAAGACGGGCTCACCCGCGTGCGCTACGAGGTGACGCTCGACTCGCCGGCGGCGGTGGGCCACCTCCTCGGAATGGTGCCGTATGCGTGGTATGTCGATTCGGCCACGCGGGTAGCAGTGTCGGCGCGCCCGTCGTTGACGACGACGGTCGACTTCCTGGTCGCGCGATATCGGCTCGGATGATTCCGCCCGCGCGGATCGGGGGACGATGGCGTCGCGATGGCCGTCGACACCGCTCCCGTGATCCTCGTCGTCGACGACGACGAGAGCGCCCGCCGGCTGGTGCGGATGGGCCTCGAGCTCGAGGGTGCCGTTGTCGTCGAGGCCGACACGCTGGCGCGGGCCCGCCAGTACCTGAACCGGCGGATGGACGGCGTCGTCCTCGACCGCGAGCTGCCCGACGGGGACGGGCTCGAGCTCCTCGCCGACATCGGCACCACCTGCCCGGACGTGCCGATCGTGGTGAACTCGACCGTCGACGACCGGCGCGAGCCGGTGTGGGTCGTGAAGGTCGACAAGGGCGACCTGCCCGAGATCGTGCGCGGTCTCGACCTCACCGCGACGAGCGTCGCCGGCGCGGAGCTGGCGGTCGTCGATCTCGTGCGCGCCGAGGCCGAGGCCCTCGTCGGCGACTGGCGTGAGCTGTGCCGCTGGGACCCGCTGCTGCCGCCCGACTCGGAGCCGCCCGTCCCGCGGCTCGTGGTCGACGCCATCATCGACGCGCTGCAGCGGCCGCAGCCGATCGGGTGGGGCCCGGACCCGGCCCTGGCCTCGGTGACCGAGCTGTTCGCGTCGAGCGCCGGCGCCATCGACGTGGCGATCGGCCAGCTCGTGTGCCTCCGCGAGGCGTTCCGGCGCCACATCGCCGGGCAGGTGCCGGCGGGCGAGGAGCAGGAGACCCGCGCCCGGGTCGACATGCTCATCGACCGTGCCATCTGGACGACGTCGCGCGTCGCGGCCGCCCGCCTTCAGCGGCAGGCGACCTTCGATCCGCTGACCGGCGTCGGCAACCGGCGGTCGTTCGACGCCGAGCTCGAGTCGGAGCTGAACCGGGCCTACCGCTACGAGCGCGACCTCACGGTGGTGATCGCGGGCTTCGACGGTGTCGACCAGGGCGACCTCGACGAGGCGGCCGAGGCCCAGGTGCGCCGGCTGGCCGGCGTGTTCGCCACCAACCTGCGGGCCCAGGACGGCGTGTTCCGGATCGACGGCGCGACCTTCGCGCTCCTCCTCCCCGAGACCTCGCCGGCCGGCGGC
>DATAKR010000070.1:0-16909 GCA_036261495.1 Acidimicrobiales bacterium
GTCGAAGAGGCACGCGACCAGCTCGTCCTCGCTCAGGTTCTCGCCGGGGAGGGCGACGTCGACCAGCGCCGCCAGCTCCGACGAGCGCTTCCTGGCCCATGCCTCCACGCCGTCGACCCTAGGCGGGAGGTTTGGCCGGCACGGCGCCGGCGACGACCGGCGCGTTCTGCGACGAGACGACGCCCGGGGCCCGCTCGGCGGTGATGGCGATGAGGTCGTAGTCGGCGCCCACCGGGAACCGGACGATGCCGGGGCTGTTGCCGAGCACGGCCAGCGAGACCTTGGTGCCGTCCTTCACGCCCCACACCTGGTAGGTGCGGTCGTCGCCGAGCGCCGGGAGCGTGCTGCGCGCGAGCCAGCCCTCATGGCCCCGGAGGACGAGCTCGACCGTGGTGGCGGCGTCGGCCGAGGCCAGGTGGACGTGACGGGCCGAGGGGTCGACCGCGGCCGCCGCGAGCTCGCTGACCTCGCCGTTGCCCGCGCGCGACCGGCCGGACGTGCGGCCGGTGACCGCCACACCGAGCGCGACCACCGAGATCACGACGGCCGCTGCCGCGAGGACGCGTCCGCTGAGCCACCGCAGCCGGCGCGGCGCCGGCACCGTTCCTCCCCTCCGCACCGGCCGGGTGCCGCCACCGGCGGTGACGACGGCCAGATCGAGCGCGGGAGGCGCCTCCTCGAGCCCGGCGGCGATGCGGTTCCACAGATCCTCCGGCGCCGCAGTGCCGGCGAACGCGAGCAGCGAGGCCGTCTCACGGTGGTCCTCGACCTCGGCACGACAGCGCGGGCAGCCGGGCAGGTGGGCCTCCACCGCCTCCGCCTCCGACGCATCGACGGCATCGAGCGCGAAGGCCCCGAGCAGCTCCTGGATCTCCTCGTGCGTCATCCGTCCACCCCCCGGATCCCGGCGGCCGACAGGTGACCGGCGAGCCGCCGCATCCCCGACCGGATGCGACTCTTCACCGTTCCCTCCGGCTGGTCGAGCAGGGCGGCGACCTCCCGGTAGGTGTGGCCGCCGAAGTAGGCGAGCTCGATCGCCGTCCGCTCGTCCGCCGGCAGCACCGCCAGCGCGTCCTTCACATGGGTCGCCACGGCGAGGTCCCACACCTCGTGCTCGACGTCGTAGCCCGACTCGGCCGCCTGCCTCGCCTCCGTCTCCTCCCGGCGGCGCCGCGAGCTCTCCGACCGGAGGAGGTCGACCGACCGGCCGTGGGCGTGGGCCAGGAGGTAGGAGCGCAGCGAACCCCGCTCGGGATCGAACTTGTCGGGCGCGTGCCAGAGCCGCAGGAACACCTCCTGCACGACCTCCTCGGCCGACGCGGTGTCGCCCGTGACCCGCCGGGCGAGGGCGTAGACGGCACCGGCGTGCCGGCGGTACGCCTCGGCCAGCGCGTCCTCGCGCCACCGGCCGATGGCGACGACGAGCGCGGCATCGCTCGCGTCCTTGAGAGATGGGGCCATCGCCCCGTCTACGGTACGCGGCCATCGCCCGGATGACGGTGCTCCTCGGCGGGCCGCCCGGGCGCTCGACTTCTCACTCGGGCGCCCTTCTCGCGTAGGTTCGCGCCACCGCCGGGACGCTTCGCCACCAGGAGACCGCAGATGGAGATCAGTGCACGGGAGCTGCGCAGCCTCACCCGTGACGTCGACGAGCAGCACCACGACGGCCTCGCGACGCTCGCGTCCGACATCGCCGATCTGCACTCGTCGACGCGACCGCTCCGCCGCCGCCAGGTGCTTCGCGGCGCCGGCGTGGGCGCCGCCATCGTGATCGGCGCCGCCGTGCTGCCGATCGACTCCCTGGTCGCCGCCGCCCAGACCGCCACCACCGAGAAGCCGCGCGACGACGAGCTGGCCGCGTTCGGCGAGAGCATCGAGCTCGCCATCGTCGACGCCTATGCCGACGCCATCGCCACCGGCAAGCTGTCGGCGCCGGTCGCCCAGACGATCACGCAGTTCTCCGGCCACCACTCCGACCACGCCAAGGCCCTCGCCGCGGCGGGCGGCTCCAAGGCCAAGGGCAAGGCCAACAGCGGCGTCGTCGCCCGGGCGAGAGATCAGCTCTCCAACGCCCGCGACGAGAAGGGCGTGGTGAAGATCTGCACCGATCTCGAGAACAGCGCCTCGTCGACCTACCTCTACGTGCTGGGCGTGATGCAGAGCTCGTCGGCCCTGCAGCTCGCGGCCTCGATCCTGCCGGTCGAATCGGCGCACGCCATGGTGCTCTCCCAGGTCACCGGGGGCGAGCTGCTCGCGCAGTTCCCGGCGGTCGCCGACACCGGCTTCAAGAACAACTCCTTCGAGGTCACGACCCGCGCCTTCGACCTGCAGAAGTTCACCATCAACCCGACGACGACCACGAGCACCAAGTGAGGACCACCGGGATGGACGTCTCCACCGACGAGGTGCGACGCGCGGCGCGCGAGGCGCACGCCGAGCACGTCGCGACCATGCGCTCGATCCGCGACGCGGTGTCACGGCTGTTCGGTGATGCCCGCGCCACCGCGCAGGACAAGGACGACGCGGTCACGGGCGGTCTCAACCGGCGCCAGCTGTTCCGGGTGGGCGGCCTCGGCATCGCCACCGCGGCGATCGCCGCCGCGTGCGGCAACGGCGGATCCTCGGGCGGCGCCGCGGAGGCGACCACCACCACGACCGCGGGCCCGACGAGCAACGACCTCACGATCCTCCGCACCGCCACCTCGCTCGAGCTCCTGGCGGTCGATGTGTACGGCAAGGCGATCGCGTCGGGTCTGCTCACCACGCCGGCGGTGGCCGAGGCGGCCAAGCTGTTCCAGTCGCACCACCAGGACCACGCCGACTTCCTCGCCGGCCTCACCAAGCGCTACGGCGGCACCGCCTTCGACAAGCCGAACCCGGTCGTCGCCCAGCAGCTCCAGGGGCCGCTGTCGCAGGCCACCACCGAGCCCGCCCTCGTCACCCTGGCGCTGCAGATCGAGCAGGCCGCCGCGGCGTCGTACATGTCGTACGTCGGCAAGTACACGACGCCGGTGCTCGTCCAGCCCACGATGAGCGTCGGCGGCATCGAGGCCCGCCACGTCGCCGTGCTCGCGCCGGTCGTCAACCAGCCGGCCGTTCCGGCGTCGTTCCAGGCCGCGACCGGTGCGGTCGCGCCCGGCACCGGCGTCTGAACGGAGCTACTCGCCGGCGACGATGTGCTCCAGCGTGAGCTGGGGCTTGTCGGCCTCGACGCGCGCCAGCCAGTAGGGGCTCTCGAACAGCGCGAGCAGGGTGCCGTCGGTCCTCCGCATCACCCGCACCCCGCCGAGCCCTCCCAGCTCGACCGCCGACGCCTCGTCGGTGCGGCGGGCGACCCGGTAGGGCGTCGACCGGAGCTCGACCTTGGCCCCGAACTCCGTCTCCATCCGGTAGGAGAAGACCTCGACCTGCAGGGGCCCGACCGCGCCGATCATCGGCAGTGGGTCCATGCCCTGCGGGTCGCGGAGCACCTGCACGACGCCCTCCTCGTCGAGGTAGTCGACTCCCCGGGCGAACTGCTTGTGCCGCCCGCTCTCGAGGGGGCGCGCCACCGAGAACGTCTCCGGAGCGAACGACGGGATCCGCGGGAACTCGACCGGGTCATCGACGTAGAGCGAGTCGCCGATCCGCAGCTGCAACGCGTTGACGAGGGCCACGACGTCGCCGGGGAACGCCTCGTCGACCGTGTCGCGCTCGCTGCCGAACACCGTGGCGGCGTACTTCGTGGCGAACGGCTTGCCCGTGCGGCCGTGCATCGCCGTCATGCCGCGCTCGAAGCGGCCCGAGCACACCCGGATGAAGGCCACGCGATCCCGGTGCGCGGGATCCATGTTGGCCTGGACCTTGAACACCTGGGCCGAGAAGGGCGCCTCGAGGGGGCGCGCCGCGCCGTGGTCGTCGAGCCGGGGGGAGGGGGGCGGCGCCAGGTCGACGACGGCATCGAGGAGCATGCGGACGCCGAAGTTGGTGAGCGCCGAGCCGACGAACACCGGCGTCGACTCGCCGGCGAGGAAGGTCTTGGCGTCGACATCGGCGCCGATGGCGTCGAGGAGCTCGCACCCCTCCATGGCGTGCCGCCACGCCTCGCCCTCCTCCTCTGCGGCCCGTTCCACGGGCACGACCTCTTCCGGCGATTCGGTGCTCCCTCGGGCCGTTCGCAGGAACCGCGTGTAGACGCCGGTGCGGCGATCGAGCACGCCCCGGAAGTCGCCGGGGTGGCCGACGGGCCACGTCGCGGGGGTCGGCCGCAGGCCGATCTGCTCCTCGATCTCGTCGAGCAGCTCGAGGGGGTCGCGCCCGGGCCGGTCGTACTTGTTGAGGAAGGTCAGCACCGGGATGCCACGGGTCCGGGCCACCTCGAACAGCTTGAGCGTCTGGGGCTCGACGCCCTTGGCCGAGTCGAGCACCATCACCGCCGCGTCGGCGGCCGCCAGCACGCGGTAGGTGTCCTCGGAGAAGTCGCGGTGGCCCGGCGTGTCGAGGAGGTTGCACACCGCGTCGCGGTAACGGAACTGCAGCACGGTCGAGGTGATGGAGATGCCCCGCTCCTGTTCGAGGGCCATCCAGTCGGAGGTCGCCGACCGCCGGTTGCGCCGGGCCTTCACGGCGCCGGCCTCGGCGATGGCACCCGAGTAGAGCAGGAACTTCTCGGTGAGCGTGGTCTTGCCCGCGTCGGGGTGGCTGATGATGGCGAAGGTCCGGCGGCGCTCAGCCTCCCCGGCGATGTCGTGGCTCATGTGGTGTGTCGGCTCTCTTCGGGTCCACCTACGCGGCGGAGCCCGCCACGAGGGCGGGCCCGTCGACTCTGCTCTGCTCCGCTGGTGTCGTCCAGCGTCGCAGAACGGTGATCAGTAGTCGGTGATCTCGCGGATCTTGTCCTGCAGGGCGCGGTACTCGGGTGAGCTCGTGATCGGCATCAGCGCCATGAGCTTGGCCATGTTGCCCTCGACCTTGATGCGGCCCTGCATGAACGCCGCCTGCTCGTCGAGCTCGCCCTTCTGCACCTTCATGGCGTCGTCGTAGGACATGATCAGCGTGAGCTCGGGCTCGTCCATCTGGCCGAGCGTGCTCTCGGTGAGCTTGCCGTCCTCGAGCACCCAGTAGTACTTGACCGGCTCGTCGTTGGCGCGGTTGAGCACGTACTGCATCCGCGCCGTCGCGCCGGGGCGTTCGGGCTGATCGGCGGCCAGCTTCTTCTGCTCGTCGAGCCATTCCTGGCTGAGCCACTTGGGCATGCAAACGCTCCTTGTCGGGTGGATGGCGGTGGGGCGGGCGGTCAGCGGACGGGCGCCGGGGCCCCGACGCGCGACGGCACACCTGCGAAGAGGTCGTCCTCGAGGCCGGCGTCGTCGACCCCGACCAGCGATCGGGCCCGTACGTAGTCTTCGACGGGGTAGACGGTGCGGGCGACCTCGGGCGGCAGGCCGAACCAGAACGGCGAGTTCGGGTCGATCTGCGTGGCGTGGGCGAGCAGCGCGTCCCGCCGGACGTCGGCATGGTCGCTCACGTCGATCTTCGTGGTGATGCGGTCGTCCTGCGACGGCCGGCTGAACCACTTCTCGTCGTAGGGCGACTCGAGGCCGAGCTCGAGGAACTTCTCGTGCGTGGCGACCATGCGGGCCCGCGACCACGCGGTGTAGTAGAGCTTCAGCGGCTGCCAGGGCTCACCGAGCTCGGGGTAGGCGTCGGGGTCGGCGGCGAGGTCGAACGCCGGCAGCGTGATGTCGTGGACCCGCAGGTGGTCGGGATGCGGGTAGCCCTGCTGATCGTCGGCGTAGGTGACGATCACCTGCGGGCGGGTCTCGCGGATGATGGCGACGAGCTTGCCGACGGCCTCGTCGAAGTCGGCCCGGGCGAAGCAGGCCGGGTCTTCGTTCGCCGGCGTGCCCGGCATGCCCGAGTCCTTGTAGCCGAGGAGGCGGACGTCGGTGTAGCCGATGATGCCGGTGGCGCGCTCGAGCTCGCGCCTGCGCACCTCGGGCAGGTTCTCGCGCACCTCGGGGGTGTCCATCGCCGGGTTGAGGATGTCGCCGGCCTCGCCGCCGGTGCAGCACACGAGCACCGTCCGGACGCCCTCGGCGGTGTACTTGGCCACGGTGCCCGCGCCCTTGGAGGACTCGTCGTCGGGGTGGGCGTGGACGGTGAGCAGGCAGAGCGGCTCGTCCATGGCGCCCGAGGCTACCCGTCAGCCCGACGGTATGGTCAGTGCAGCGTGACGTGGTCGGCGTCGACGAGCTGGCGCTGGGCGTCGAGGCGGGCGGCGTCGGCGCCCGTGCCGGCGAGGCCACGATCGGCCGGCGTGACGGGCACCATCCACCCGGTCACGTCGACGGCGCGGCCCGGCGCGATGCCCCGCGGCAGGCGGTCGGAGCGCACGAAGACCGGGGCGTCGGCCGCTCCGACCCACACGCCGTGGGCTTCCACCTCGACCACCGGAACCTGTCGCGCGTCGACCGGCCGGTTGGTGAAGACCTGGAGCGACCCGGCGGCGAGCGGGAACACGAGCTGGCCGCCGGCACGCATCTCGCCGGGTTGGGCCACGCCGACCGTCCCCTTCGCGGTGGTGGTCGGCGCCGCAGCCGGCGCGGCCTGGGCGCGCTGGTGGCTACCGGCGTTGTTGAGGACGGCGAGCACGGCGACGAGCACCGCGAGGGCCATGAGGAGCCGCGCCACGTGGGGCAACCACGCGGGCCGCTCCGACACGCGCGGGAAGGTGGGGGCAAGGCGCACGGTGACGCTGTACCCGCGGTCTGTGCCGGCGGAACGTGCGATGACGTGGCCGTCGGACGCGCCGGTCAGAATCGGGCGCCGTGCGCATCCTCCTCACCGAACGGGCGGCCGCCGACTTCGGCCACCGCATCCTCGACGTCGCTCCTGACGCCACCCTCGTGCGCATGCTCGGCGACGGGGCGCTCGACGACGATGGTCGTCCGGTCGCCTGGGAGGATGCCGCGGTCGAGGTCGCGTGGCCCACGTCGGACCTCTTCGACGGCGGCCCGCTGCGCCCGTTCTTCGCGTTCCTCCTGCGGAGCGAGACGCTGCGGTGGGTGCAGTCGCCCGCGGCCGGGATCGACGCCCCGGTGTTCGCCCAGGTCGTCCGGCGGGGCGTCCGCCTCACCAACGCGCACATCGCCGATGTGGCCATCAGCGAGTACGTCCTGCGGGCGGTGCTCGACCACTACCAGCGGCCGGAGGAGTGGCGCGCCGCGCAGGCGGCGGGCGCCTGGCGGCGCCACGAGTTCCGGGAGGTGGCGGGCACCACCTGGCTCGTCGTGGGCATCGGGAGCATCGGCAACGCCGTCGCCGAGCGGGCGCGCGCGTTCGGCGCCCGGGTGGTCGGCGTGCGCCGCTCACCCACGGGCCGGGAGGCCGCCGATCTGGTGGTCGCTCCCCCGGCGCTCGGCGAGCACCTCCCCACCGCCGACGTGGTCGTGCTCGCCGCCCCCGGCGGCCCGGCCACCGAGCGCCTGGTCGACGCCGAGTTCCTGGCGCGCATGAAGGCGGGGTCGGTGCTCGTGAACATCGCGCGCGGATCGCTCGTCGACGAGGCGGCGCTCCTCACCGCCCTCGACACGGGGATCCCCGAGGCGGCCCTGCTCGACGTCACGGCGACCGAGCCGCTGCCGCCCGAGTCGCGCCTGTGGTCGCATCCTCGGGTGGTGCTGACCCCGCACAATGCCGCCACCGGCACCGGGCGGTTCGAGCGGCTGGCCGCCCTGTTCTGCGAGAACCTGGCCCGCTATCGCGCCGGTGAGCCGCTCCTCAACGAGGTCGCCGAGCCCGACCTGCCCTGACGCGGGTCAGCCGTTGCGGGGGATGTCCTTCCACGCCATCGTCTTCGAGGCGTCGGGCTCGCGAGGAAGGCCGAGCACGCGGTCGCCGAGGATGTTGCGCATGATCTCGGAGGTGCCGCCCTCGATCGTGTTCGCCCGCGAGCGGAGGAAGCCGCGGACGCGCATGTGGGTGTCGGCGTCGGAGGGGTCCCAGGCCGCGGCGCCGGCACCCAGGATGTCGATCGCCAGCTCCTGCAGGCGCTTGTTGTACTCGGCCTGGAACAGCTTCGTGATCGAGCCCTCCGGCCCGGGCCGGCCGCTCTTGCGCTGCGCCCCGGCGCGGTAGTTGGTGATGCGGATCAGCCGGCCCTCGGTGAGCGCCTTCATCAGCCGCTGGCGGAGCACGGCGTCGTCCCACGCCCCGGTCTTCTTCGCGAACCGCACGAGATCGTCGACGGGACCGCCGCCCACGTTCTCGCCCCCGCTCGAGCCGGCACCCGACAGCGCGACCCGCTCGTTCATGAGCGTCTCGGTGGCGACCGACCAACCCTGACCGACCTCACCGAGGCGGTTGGCGTCGGGCACGCGGGCGTCGGTGAAGAACACCTCGTTGAACTCCGCGTCGCCGGTGATCTGCTTGAGCGGGCGCACCTCGACGCCGGGCGAGTGCATGTCGACGATGAAGTAGGAGAGACCCTTGTGCTTCGGCGCGTCGGGGTCGGTGCGGGCGACCAGCATCCCCCACTTCGCCATGTGGGCCATGGTCGTCCAGACCTTCTGGCCGTTGACCACCCACTCGTCGCCGTCGCGGACGGCTCGAGTGGCGAGGCCGGCCACGTCGGAGCCGGCGCCCGGCTCGGAGAACAGCTGGCACCAGATCTCCTGGTTCTTCGCCATCGGAGGGAGCCACTGCAGCTTCTGCTCGTGCGAGCCCCACTGCAGCACCGTCGGGGCGCCCATGCCGAGGCCGATGACGTTCCACGACCGCGGCGTCTTGTAGCGGCCCTTGACCTCCTCGACCGCCCGCGCCTGAGGCACACTCAGTCCCTTGCCGCAGTACTCCACCGGCCACGTCGGCTGCGCCCACCCCGACTCACCCAGCCTCTCGAGGAACGCCTGCTGGTCGAAGCCGGCGCGCGCCTTGCGAAGGAGCTCGTCGTCACCGGAATCGATGGCCTTGACCCAGTCGGCGGGCAGGTTCTCGCGAAGCCAGGATTCGACCTGCTGACGGATCTCTTCGTCCGACAGCGAGGACGTCTGCTCGGTGATCGTCATGGCTGAAAGCGTAATTGACCGCCCGGTCAAGAAGCGAGGCCCAACCGTCCGAGCGACCGCGGCGGCGTTGGCCGCCGTCAGCGTCGCGCTCGGCCTCCTCGGCGGGTGCGGTTCCGGCCGCTCCGAGGCCGAGCGAACGGCCGATCTCCGGGCCGCCCAGGCCCGCCAGCTCGCCAAGGACGCCGGCCTGCCGGCGGACGTGACGGCGTTCCTCGAGACCGCCGCGAGGGGCGTCGCCGCCACCTTCACCGCGACCTATCACGTCGGTGATGCCACGGTCGTCGTGGCCCAGCGGCCACCCCGCCGGCGCGTCGACACCCGCCGGGCCGGAGCCCCCGACCACGCCGACGTGGTCACCGCCGACGCGACCTACGCCTGCGACCGCGATCCGCGGTGGTCGTGCCGGCGTACCGGGCCGGTGGCCCAGGGCGCCGGCGCGTTCAACCCGGAGCTCGTGACGACGGTGGCCCAGTCGCTCGCGGCGAGCCGCGACGCCTACTCCTTGCGGGCCGAACCGCGGGAGGTCGCCGGCGTCGAGGCCGACTGCCTCGTCGCGTCACCCCGCGCCTCGGACGACACCGCCGCGCCCGGCGGGGCGGAGACCCTGTGCGTGTCGCCCTCGGGCGTGCCGCTCCTTCTCGCCGCGGCCGGCGGGGAGGCCCTTCGCGCCACCGCGTTCCGGCGGGGCGCGTCGGACGCGGCGCTCGCGCTCCCCGCCACACCCTGATCGGCCGGCGCACCACCGTCGCCGATGGTCGAGGCGTCGCCCGCAGGGGCCGCGGTGGGCGCGTCCGCACCGGTGCCGTCGGCAGGCGAGGGCGACGCGGGGCCAAGTGCGGGGACCTCGGAGGACGGCGCGGATCGACCGTCGTGGGGCGACACGGTGGAGGCCGCCAGGATCGGGCTCGTCGCCGACGCCGGCGACCGCGTCGTGGCCGACGTGTTGGTCGGTCCGAGGCTCAGCAGCGACGCCATGCCCGTGCGCCGGCCGCGGGTGCCGGCGGACGACGTCGTGATGACGGCCGGAGCTGGAGCCGGCGTGGTCGCGGGAGCGGGCGCCATCGCCGGCGAGGGCGAGGGCGAGGCCGCCGGCACCGAGGCGAGGATCACCTGCAGGGTCGACGCTGACGACCCGATCGAACGTCGTGACGCCGCCGACGACCGCGCCCCGGTGACCCATCCGGGCGCCGAGACCACGCCCGTCTCGATGGCCGCGTTGGGGCCGGCGGAGGTGTCACGGGCGCGTGCGGGCCTCGGCGCGACCGTGACGGTGACGGGGTTGCCGGCGGCGGGGGCCGGCGCGGCATCGACCATCGTCGGCAGCGGCGAGCCGTCGGAATGGCGTAGCGAGGAGGTCGTGACGCCGGCGATCACGGCGACACCCGTGGCGGCGACGGCGGCCACGGCCGTGACCGGGAGCAGCTCGCGCAGCAGCGAGCGCGGCGCGGCGCTCACCGCCCGACCCTCACCGGTCCGTCGACCTCCCGCATGGCGCGCCGCATTTCGGCCGAATCATACCCACAAGTCGTCACGATATGCGCTTGATTCACCACTCTTCGTGAATCGACCCGCTCGTGGCGGTCACCGGGCGAAGCGGGCGACCGTCTCGACGTGAAAGGTGTGCGGGAACGAGTCCACGACGGCCACGGTCTCGAGGGTGAAGCCCCGGCCGGCGAGGAGGGCGGCGTCGCGGCCGAGGGACGCGGGATCGCAGCTGACGAGCACGACGAGCGGCGCGCCCGACGAGGCGACCGCGTCCACGCCCGGCCGACCGAGGCCGGGGCGGGCCGGATCGGCGACCACCGCGACCGGGGACCCGCCGGATGCGCGCCAGGCAGCCACCTCACCGTGAACGATGTCGGCATCCACGTCGGCGAGGTTGACCCGGGCATCGGCGACGGCGGCCGCCGCCGACTCGATGGCGGTGACCCGAGCGCCGTGCCGGGCGGCCAGGGTCGAGCCGAAGAGACCGACGCCGGCGTAGGCGTCGACGATCCGATCGCCGGGACCCACGGCACCGGCGAGCGCGGCGTCGACGGCGTCCACGAGCGCCTCGGCGGCCACCGGCCCGGACTGGAAGAACGAGCGGATCGAGACCCGGAACCGCCGGCCGGCCACGACCTCGACGACCGGTGCGAGGGCGCGGTCGCGCTGCCCCACCACCACCACGCCGGCGGGCAGCCGGGCGCCCCTCGCCGACGGCTCGAGCATCGCGGCGGCGTCGCCCGTCGCGACCGCGACCCTGACCACCGCCTCGCGAGCACCACCGAAGTCGCCGGCCGTGAGGATGGCCTCGAGCCGCGGATGAGCAGCGAGGCAGGTGGTCACGGGCACCACGTCGTGCGACCGGTGGCGGCGGTACCCGGCCCGGCCGCCGCGAACCGCGACGCGAGCGGTGGTCCGCAGCGCCGGTTCGCGAAGGCGGAGGGCCGTCACCGCGACGCCGCGCCCGCCGTCGGTCGCGGCATCGACGTGAGCGATGCGCCGCAGCGAGTCGGCCACGACCTCGGCCTTGAGGCGCGGCTGCGCCGCCGGCGCCACGTGCTGCCATGGGCATCCGCCGCACCCTTCCGCCCGCGCGCGACACGGTGGCGCGACCCGATCAGGTGACGCCTCCACCACCTCGACCGTCCGGGCCCGGGCGTAGTCGCGCCGCTCCTCGACGAGCTCGGCGACCACGCGCTCACCGGGAAGCGCCCCCTCCACGAACACGACGCGCCCGTCGCGGTCGCGCGCTATCGCGTCGCCGCCGGCGGCCATCGCCGACGGTTCGAGGTCGATCCGGGTCACGGCTCTACTGTGCACCGCATGGGCGGCAACCACGTCACCGGCCGGGCCGCACTCCGGTGATCGCCGCCCACCTGTTCGCCGACGGCGCGCGCCGCGCGATCGATGCGGCGACCATCTCCGACGAGGTCGGGCGCGACGGCACCTTGCTCTGGGTCGACCTGACCGACCCGACGGACGACGAGCTCGACTGCGTGCAGCACGAGTTCTCGCTGCACTCGCTCGCCCTCGAGGACGCCCGCAAGCACGGCCAGCGCCCGAAGCTCGAGCGCTATCCCGACCACGTGTTCCTGGTCGCGTACGGGGCCGAGCTGGCCGAGGTCGACATGTTCTGCGGGCCCTCCTGGCTCGTGACCGTGCGGGCGCGCGGGGGCGACGACCGGCCATGGGATCCCACCGAGGCCGTGGCCCGGTTCGAGAAGAGCGGACCGCTCGAGACCACGCCGGGCTACCTGCTCTACACGATCCTCGACGACCTCGTCGACAACTACTTCGTCCACGCCGAGCGGGTGGAGGACGAGCTCGAGGCGCTCGAGGAGCAGATCTTCTCGGAGACGCCGCCCGACGAGCGCGAGGTGCAGCGCGCGCTCTACGGGCTGCGTCGCGACCTCCTCGCGTTCCGCCGGAAGGTCGTGCCGATGCGCGAGGTCGTCGCCGAGATCCTCCGCCGCGAGGTCGACTGGATCGACGACATCGCCCTCACCCACTTCCAGGACGTGTACGACCACCTGCTGCGCGCCGTCGACCAGCTCGACAGCCAGCGCGAGCTGATGGGCAACGCCGTCGACGCCCACCTGGCGATCATCTCGAACCGCATGAACGAGGTGATGAAGAAGATGACGAGCTGGGGTGCGATCCTCCTCGGCTCGGCCCTCATCGCCGGCATCTACGGGATGAACTTCAAGGACATGCCGGAGCTCGGCTGGCGCTACGGCTACCCCAGCGCGCTCGGCGCCATGGCCCTGCTCACCGCCGTCCTCTACTGGTTCTTCAAGCGCCGCGACTGGCTCTGAGGAGCCGGCGGCGCGACGCCGTCGCCGTCATGCCGGGTGGCCGGGTTCGAGATCCTTGACGTCCTGGAACCCGAGCGCGGGATCGTCGCGGATCATGGCGTCGATCGGTTCGAGCAGGAAGCCGAGGTGGTCACCGGTGTCGAGGTGGTCGAGGACGTGGCCGACGAACCACCCGGCGGCCTCGTCGAGGAGCGGGGCACCCTCGGCGCCCTCGTGCCACGCGCACCGCTCGAACTTGTCGATCTCGTCGCCGGTCTCGTGGCCGAAGAGCGTGGCGAGTCCGGTGTCGTGGGCGCCGAGCACGTGCACGCCGAGCGCGGTCGCCTCCTGTGCCACCTCGTACGTGTGGTTCTTCTTCGAGATCCACACGACGACCCGGGGCGGGGAGATGCTGCACTGCGAGGCGAATCCGACGAGGCACCCCGAGCGCCCGCCGCTCGCCGCCGCGGTGACGACGAACATCGGGTAGTCGAGGCGGGCGACGAGCCGCTGGAACGCGCGCTCGACGCCGCGCGGCGCCGTCATGACGCGGGGATCAGCTCCTCCTCGCCGGTCTCCTCGTCCTCGACGAGGCGGTACCCGCACAGCTCGGCCAGCAGGGCGTGGCCCTCGTCGGGGCCGGTCGCGATCAGCTCGTCGCCGGCGGCGAGCACGACATCGGGGCGGGGGCGGTAGAAGTACCGACCGCCGCGACGGATGGCGAGCAGGTAGAAGCCGGTCTCGGTCTCGAGGCGGAGGTCGGAGAGCGGATGGCCGACCGCCTGGGAGCCCTCGGCGACGGGCACGCGCACGACGACCTCGTCGGCGTCGCCGAGCGCCAGTGCGAGGATGGGATGCAGCTCCTCGCCCTGCTCGATCAGCCACACCATCTGCTGGGCCGCGTCGCCGATCTCCTCGGCCGCCCCCGACAGGTGGAGCAGGCCCCGCAGCGGCGACGGGTCGGCCTGCTCGGCCGCGGCCCGCAACACCCACGCCTCGAGCCGCTCGCGCATCTGGTCGAGCCGGTCCTCGAGGTGGTTGACCTCGGCCGCGAGGCCCTGGTCGCGCAGGACCAGGGCCGAGTAGGCGAGGCCCACGGCGACCTCGGAGATGTTCTTCATCTCGACGAGGATGTCGATGGCGCGATCGAGCTCGGTGAGCGTGCCGTCGGGGGCGGGCGGCTCCCACTCGGGCGCGTTGGCGAGCGACCGCAGCACGGGTATCCCCTCGCGGGCGCCCTGGAGGAACAGGACGTCGCCGGGGACGAGCACCTCGTCACCGTTGACGGCGGTGATCCACTGCCGGCCGCGGCGGATGGCGACGACCCGCATGCCGGCGCGCGTCGGCAGCTCGAGGGCGGCGAGCGGCCGGTGCGCGATGTGGGATCCCTCGCGCACCGCGACGCGGTGCGACACCTCCTCGGCCGCCGACAGGTCGGCGATCAACGCGCGCGGGATGCCCAGGCGCCGCGTGACGATGCGAGCGATGTCGACTGCGGCGTTCGCCATGCGCTCGATGGCACCGATCACCTGCAGCACCGACGCCATGGCATCGGCGTCGCGCGGCGAGCGCGCGGCCATGACGCACACGGCGCGCATGTCGTGCTGCAGCTCCTCGAGGTTGTCGTGGAGGTCGAACACCTCCTCGGCCATGTCGTGGTCGCCGAAGTACAGCGCCGCGTAGGCCAGGTCGACCATGAGCTCCGAGGTGTCCTTGGCCTCGGCGAGCATGGCCTTCAGCGTTCGGGGGCGCTCATCCATTGGTTCGTCGTGGAGCCATCGCTGAGAGCGCCAATGGTACTCACGTGAGCCCGACGACGACGATCGCCAGGATCAGCGCGAACGCCCCAACGAGGTCCATCGACGACGTGACGAGCGGGATGCCGTGGTTGTCGGGGTCGAGCCCGAGGCGGTAGGTGACGATCGATCCGTAGTAGCCGACGACGATGGCGAAGAACGTGGCGAAGGCGCCGCCCAGGAGCGAGACCGCCACCATCCGGAGCGGCCCGGGGCTGGCGAGGCCGAACACGAGCGCGACGAGGTCGGACGACAGGGCGACGAGCACGAACACCGGGAGCGCGTAGAGCGTGGTGAGCACGAAGTCGCGCCGCGCCGGCTTCGACGGGATGGCTGCGGGGGCCACGACGCCGAGGTGGAGCTTCGACGCGATCCGGCTCGACAGGATGCCGCCGAGGGCACCGGAGTCCTCGAGGAACGGGGGCACGAGCACCAGGAGCGCCGGGAACGCCAGGAAGGATTCGAGCCGCTTCTCGATCGTCAGGCCGGCGATCACGTCGACCGTGCCGGCGACCAGGAGCACGGGCAACGATTCGCGGACGATGCGGCGCACGAGCGGGAGGCCGGCACGGACGGCCGCCACGCCGGCGGCCAGGGCGAGGGCGCCGGTCAGGAGCGCGAGCGTCGGGCTCACCCAGCGCAGGCCGACGAGGTAGGTCGCGAGGAACAGCGACGGCAGCGTGACGACGTCGCCGGCCGCGGTGACGAGCGGCGCCGCGACGTTGTCCATGTCCCATCCCCAGCGGACGGCGCCACCCGCGACCGCGAGCGTGATCGCGAGCACGACGACCGACGACACGGCCCCGCCGACGACCGAGATGATGACGAAGTCGACGATGGAGATCGTGTGGCCGAGGCCGAACCCCACGGCGACCGACTTGGCGAGCACCGCCAGCGCGAGCGACACCGCCATCGTCAGCGCGAGCGAGGCGAGGATGTTCTGGCCGACGACGGTGTCGCGCCGCGTCGAGAGGCGGAACGTGCCGGTGTGGATCGCCGTACCGAGCCGCGACCCCAGGGCGCCGAACACGTTGCCCCGCATCCCGATGGCGGCGGGGACGAGCACGAGCAGCCCGGGAAGCGCCTTCAGCGTGCCGGTGATCCCACCGAGCGCGAGGCCGGCGAGCAGGTCGCCCGCCGACGACACGAGCAGCGCGGCCAGACCCTGGCCCGCGCCGGTTACGTCCGGGCCGAGGAGGGCGCGGAACGGGTTGGGGATCCGGCGCTCAGGACGATCGGTGACGCCGGGCGCGACGGAGCGGCGACGGGCGCGGGCCCGCGCCACGACTGGGAGGCTCCGTGGGGCGGCTCGACACGAGCGGCGATGTTACGCGGTCCCCGGCGCCGGTCGGTTCGCGTCGCCGCCCGCCCCGCCGGGGTCGACGGCACGGCCGATCGCCTCCTCGAGCCGCTCGAGCCTGCGGTCGAGATCACCCGTCGTCACCACGTCGGCGAGCGCGATCCGGATCGACGCCAGCTCGCGCGCGAGGAACTCGGTGTCGGCGAGCGACCGCGCCGCGACCTCGCGATCGCGCTCGGTGGCGATCCGATCGCGCTCGGCCTGGCGGCTCTGCGCGAGCAGGATCAGCGGCGCCGCGTACGCCGCCTGCGTCGAGAAGGCCAGGTTGAGCAGGATGAACGGGTACGGGTCCCATCGCAGGCCTGCGGCCGCGATGTTGATCGCGATCCACACGGTGACGATGGCCGTCTGGATGACGAGGAACCGGGCGGTGCCGAGGAGGCGCGCGATGGCCTCCGAGAACCGACCGAACGCGTCGGGGTCGTAGTGGATGTCGAACCGGATGCCACCGCGAGGCGAGAAGACGTCGTCGCGGCGGCGCACCCCCGAACGCCTCACGGGTCCGCCCGGTTCACGGTGCCGTCCTCTGGCGCCACCCTTCGGGGAGCACGCGGTCGAGCACGTCGTCGACGGTCACCGCACCGACGAGGCGACCGGCGGCGTCGCAGACCGGCAGCGAGACCACGTCGTACGCGGCGAGGCGACGCGCCACCTCGGCCTCGGGCGTCTCGGGCGGGATGGCCTCCGGGACGTCGTCGACGCAGTCGGCGATGCACGTGCCGGGCGCCTCGCGGAGGAGGCGCTGGAAGCCGACCGGCCCGAGGTAGCGGCCCGTGGGCGTGACGAACGGCGCCTCGACCACGAACACGTGGGCGGCGATGGCGGCGGGCACGTCGCTGTCGCGCATCCGCGCGAGGGCCTCGGCGACGGTCGCGTCCGCCGGCAGGATCAGGGGCTCCGGTGTCATGAGCCCGCCGGCGGTGTTCT
>DATAKR010000096.1:0-11451 GCA_036261495.1 Acidimicrobiales bacterium
ACGTCTCGCACAGCAGCTTCGCTCCCGTCGCCCGCGCGACCCGGCTGACCGCCCGCAGGGCGGCGTCGTCGCGCACCACCGAACCGCCGACGAGGATCACCGCCGGCTCCCCCGACACCAGCGCCTTGGCCACGGCCTCGACGCGGTCGCCGGCGACCGTGGCGGGCGACGCCGCCGCCGGTGCCGGTGCGGGCGAGGCCCCGTCGTTCCACGACACGTCGGCCGGCAGGATCAGGGTGGCGACCTCGCCCGGGGGGCCGAGCGCGGCGGCGATGGCGTCGGCGGCGTCCCGGGCGACGTCGGCCGGCGACATCGACCGGCGGACCCACCTCGACACGTTGTGGGCCACGGTGTCGATGTCGGACTCGAGCGGCGCGTCGTACTGCTTGTGATAGGTGGCGTGGTCGCCGACGATGTTGAGCAGCGGCGTGCGGGCCCGCCGGGCGTTGTGGAGGTTGGCGAGGCCGTTGCCGAGGCCCGGTCCGAGGTGCAGGAGCGTCGCCGCCGGGCGACCCGTCATGCGCCCGTAGCCGTCGGCCGCGCCCGTCACCACGCCCTCGAACAGTCCGAGCACGGCGCGGACCTCGGCGACCTCGTCGAGCGCGGCCACGAAGTGCATCTCGGAGGTGCCCGGGTTGGAGAAGCAGACGTCGACGCCGGCGGCGGCGAGGGTGCGGATGAGTGCGGATGCGCCGTTCATCGAGTGGGGCCTTTCGCTCGGTGCGATCAGTCGAACAGGGTTCCGGGGTTGAGGATGCCGTTAGGGTCGAACGCGGCCTTGATCCGCCGCATGAGGTCGACCTTCACCGGGTCTTCGAGCTCGAGGAAGTACTTCTTCTTCGTCTTGCCCACGCCGTGCTCGCCGGTGATGGCGCCGCCGAGGCCGAGCCCCGCCTCGAAGAGCGACCGGAGCGTGCGGTAGCGCAGGCCGGGGTCGTTCTGGAAGACCGAGAGGTGGACGTTGCCGTCGCCGGCGTGCCCGCACCCGGCCACGAAGGTGCCGTCGCGCTGGGCGATCTCGTTGACCGCGGCCATGAACGCCGAGATCGACGCGCGCGGCACGACCACGTCGACGATGTCGTGGGCGCCGCTGGCCTTCGCCATCCAGAACGCCTTCTCCCGCCCCTCGATGAGCTGGCCCGCCGCCGTGGCGGGCAGCACGTACACGTCGATGGCGCCGAGGTCGGCGAGCTGCGCGGCGAGCGTCTCGACGTCGGCGTCGAGACGGTCGGCGTGGGCGTTCTCCATCATCACGACGAGGTAGGCGAGCGCCTCGTTCTTCACGTCGTCGGGGATGCCGAGGTCGAGACCGACGTTGCGCTGTATGCCGGCCATCGTCAGCAGGTCGATGTACTCGAGGATCAGCGGGCCGATGCCGCTCGCGACGATCCTCGGCACCGCCGCGGTGACGCCGTCGAGCGTGCGGAACGGCGCCAGCACCGTCGCCTGGTGCTCGGGCCGCGGATAGAGCTTGAGGGTCGCCTCCGTGACGAGCGCGAGGGTGCCCTCCGACCCGATGATCAGCTGCGTGAGGTCGTAGCCGGTGGAGCCCTTCACGAAGCGGCCGCCGGTGCGGATGATCTCGCCGCTCGGCAGCACGGCCTCGAGGCCGAGCACCTGGTGCCGCGTGACGCCGTACTTCACCGCCCGCATGCCGCCGGCATTGGTGGCGACGTTGCCGCCGAGGCTGGCGCTGTACTCGCCCGGGAACACCGGGTAGACGAGCCCGTGCTGCTTGGTGACCTCGTCGAGCTCGGCCAGGGTGACGCCGGGCTGCACGACCGCGACGAGGTTGTCGTCGTCGATCTCGAGCACCCGGTTCATGCGCTCGAACGACACGACGACGCCGCCGGCGCACGGGATGGCCGCGCCCGAGAGCCCGGTCGCGCTCCCCCGCGCGGTCACCGGTATCCGGTGCTCGTCGGCCACGCGCAGCACCGCCGCGACCTCTTCCGCCGACTCGGGCAGCACGACCGCGGCCGGCGGCTGCGGCGTCGCCCCCAGCGCTTCGTCGTGGGCGTAGTCGTCGCTGATGTCGTCGCCCTCGACCACCCGGTCGGCGGCGACCGCCTCGGCGAGCAGGTCGGCGATGCTGGCCATGCCAGCGGACGTTACGCCTCTCGCGACCGCCTGACCGCCCGACCAGCTACAGCCGGGAGGCGGCCAGCTCGGCCACGTCGGAGCGCTCGCCCTTGGTGAGCCGCACGTGCCCGAAGCACGCCTCGCCGGCGAACGCCTCCACCAGCACCCCGAGGGCGTTGTTGCGCTCGGAGAGGTAAGGCGAGTCGATCTGGGACTGGTCGCCCGTGAACACGATCTTCGAGCCCTCGCCGAGCCGGGTGAGGATCGTCTTCAGCGTGGTCGGCTCCAGGTTCTGGCCCTCGTCGACGATGATGAACGTCCGCTGGAACGAGCGGCCCCGCAGGAACGTCACCGACTCCATGGCGAGGCGGCCCTGGCGGATCCAGTCGGTGAGCTCCTCCTTGGCCCGCTTGTGCGACAGGCCGTCGCCCAGGGCGACCATGGCGTCGACGATGGCCTCGAACCACGGCCCGAGCTTCTCCTCGAGGCTTCCGGGGAGGAACCCGACGTCCTGGCGGCCGACCGACACGAGGGGCCGCAGGATCAGCAACCGGTCGTACACCGCGTCGCGCTCGAACACCTGCTCCAGGCCGGCGGCGAGGGCCACGAGGGTCTTGCCGGTGCCGGCGTGGCCGTCGAGGGCGACCACGTTCACCGACGGGTCGAGCAGGAGGTCGAGCGCGAACCGCTGCTCCTTCGAGCGAGGGTTGAGGTCCCACGCGGTCTGGTGGGTGCCGAGCACGCGCGCCCGGCCGCCGCTGACCCGGACGAGGGCCGACGCGGTGCCGGCCGTGCACACCGCGAACTCGTTGTCGCGCAGCGTGCGGAACGCCGGTGCCACGTGGTCGTCGAGCGCGACGCCCTCGTGCCCGCTCGAGTAGAGCGCGGCCACGGTGTCACCGTCGACCTCGACCGAGCGCCAGCCCGCCGGCGCCTCGTCGACGTGGGCGCCCCGCCGCCGGTGGTGCTCGCCGGCGCGCAGGCCGAGCTGGGCGGCCTTGATGCGCACGGCGGCGTCGTTCGACACGACGAGCACGTCGTTGCCCGCCGACGACAGCCCGAGGGCGGCGGCGAGGATGCGGTTGTCGGACTTGGTCGGGTCGAGGCCGCGCTCCGCGACCTCGGCGAGGTGGAGGCCGTTGGTCTCGATGCGCAGGTCGCCGCCGGTGGCGAGGGGCACCGGCCGGCGGATGTCGCCGCCGTTGACGACACGCATCTCCTCGATGGCGCGCAGGGCGGCGCGGGCGGCGCGGCCGACGTCGTCCATCCGCGACTTCTGGTGGTCGAGCTCCTCGATCACGGTCAGCGGGAGCACGACGTGGTCGCCCGGGAACGCGTAGAGCGCGTCCGGATCGCTCACCAGCACGCACGTGTCGAGCACGACGGTGGCGGTGGCGGTGGTGGGGGTGGTCGCACCGGCCGTCGTCACCTCCCTCCGCGAGTCGAGTGCGGCGAGAGGGTCGAGGTCGGTGGTGGTCACTGCACCTCCACTGGGCGGGGCACCGCCTTCGGAGGGTAGAGGCGCCCGACCCGCCGGCGGGTGATGGTCGCTACACCGCGAGCCGGCGGCGGAGGGCGCCGAGCGCGACCGCGCCGCCGATGAAGAGGACGACGACCGAGACGCCGGCGAGCGGCGACGGCCAGCGCGCGTCGTGGCAGCCGGTGGCGACGACGGCGACCGCGGCGAGCGCGGCGTTCCGCACGAGGTCCGCGGCCGACACGGGGTCGGCCGACGACGGCGCGCCGAAGCAGGCGCATCCGGTCGACACGCCCTTGGCCTGGGCCCGGACGATCACGGCCGAGAACCCGGCCAGGAGGGCGATCGCGGTCCACCCGACGGCGTCGGGCCGCAGCACCAACCCGGCGGCGACGGCCACCTCGACGACCGGTACGGCGATGGCCAGCACCGCCGGCGCCGGCAGCAGGAGGCCGGCGAACGCCTCGACGGTCGCGCTATGGGCGACCACCTTCGCTACCGCCGCCCACGCGAACAAGAGCGCGAGCACGAGGGCGCACGCCCGGGCCAGGTCGGTCACCGGCGGAACGTACCAGCGCGGGTGTCCCGGGCCGCGTGCGCCCGCCGGCGGCTACCGGGGGGCGCGGAAGGTCGACAGCAGCTCGATCAGCGTGCGCACGCCGAAGCCGGTGCCGCCCTTCGCGATGTAGGAGTCGTCGGCGTCGGCCCACGCCGGCCCGGCGATGTCGAGGTGGACCCACGGGCGGTCGCCCACGAACTCCTTGAGGAAGAGGCCGGCGATGAGCGTTCCCGCCTTGCCGGCGACGCCGATGTTCTTGATGTCGGCGACGGGTGAGTCGATGTGCTTGCGGTAGCGGTCGGGCAGCGGGAGCGGCCACAGCGACTCGCCGGCCCGCTCGCCGGCGCGCCGCACCTGCTCGGCGAGGTCGTCGTTGGTCGACATGAGGCCGGCGATCTCGGAGCCGAGCGCCACGATGCACGCCCCCGTGAGGGTGGCGAGGTCGACGATGGCGTCGACGCCGTCCTCCACGGCGAGCGAGAGGGCGTCGGCGAGCACGAGCCGGCCCTCGGCGTCGGTGTTGAGCACCTCGACCGTCTTGCCGTTGCGGATGTGCAGCACGTCGCCGGGCTTGGTGGCCTTGCCGCTCGGCATGTTCTCGGTGCAGGCGGCGTAGCCGATGACCCGGACCTTGGGCGCGATCGCCGGCAGCGCCGACATGGTGGCGAGCACCGCCGCCGCCCCGCCCATGTCGTCCTTCATCGTCATCATGCCGTCGCCCGACTTGAGCGAGAGGCCGCCCGAGTCGAACGTGATGCCCTTGCCGACGATCGCCACCGTGCCGCTGACGCGTCCGCTCGGCTCGTAGACGAGCTTGATGAGCCGCGCCGGCTCGTCGGACCCGGCCGCGACGCCGGCGAGGCCGCCCAGTCCTTCGGCCACGATCTGCTTCTCGTCGAGGACGGTGAGGTCGAGGCCGGCGTTGCCGGCGATCACCTGGGCCATCTCGGCCATGCGCCGCGGCGTCATCGCCGTGGGCGGCTCGTTGACGAGGTCGCGCGCCAGCCAGACGGCCGACGCGACCGCCGCCCCGCGCTGCAGCGCCTTGTCGACGGTCGCACCGGCCCGGGTGATCGCGACGACCCGCTCGAGCGGCCGGTCGGGCGACTCGCTCTTGTACTGGACGAACCGGTAGGTGGCGAGAACGGTGCCCTCGGCCAGGGCCTGGGCGGCGCCGGCGCGGTCGACACCGGCCGGCACGACGTCGAGGAGCGTGGTCGCGAGCGTGGTCGCCTTGCCGGCGGCCTTCACCGCCGCCGCGGAGGCCCGGCGGATCACCTCGGCGTCGATCTTGTCGGCCTCGCCGACGCCCACGACGAGGATCGTGCCGCCGTCGTCGGCGAGGAGCGGGAGCGTCTCGCCCACGTCGCCCTTGAAGCCGCGGGCGGCGAGGAAGCCCTCGTCGACCTCCACCGCCGCGCCCGCCGGCGCCGTCCCGCCCTTCAGCACCGGCACCGCCACGACGTCGGCTTCGGTGGGGATGTCTCGTGCGGTCGAGAACGCGAGGGTCACGGTCGGTCTCCTTGCTGGTCGCTCTTCGCCGGCACCGCCTCGCCTTCCTGCCAGCGGGCCATGGCCCACAGCAGGCTCGACAGGCGGTTGAGGTACGGGATCACGAACGATCCGTCGACGGCCACGGGGATCGACGCCCGCTCGGCCCGGCGCACGACGGTGCGGGCCACCTCGAGCAGCGCCGACACCCGGGTCTGGCCCGGCAGCACGAACTCGCTGGGCATCTCGAAGCGGGCCGACAGGTCGTCGGTGTGGCGCTCCACCTCTTTCACCATCTCGTCGGTGACGAGCGACGCGCCCGGCGTGAGCTTGCGGCGGTTCGCCGGCAGCGTCGCCAGCTCGGCCATGAGGACGTAGAGGTCGCGCTCCACGCGCAGCAGCAGGCCGTCGAGCTCGCTCCCCCGCTCCGCCTCGGCGCGCGCCACGCCGAGGCACGCCTGGGCCTCGTCGACGGTGCCGTAGGCCTCGGGCGCGGCATCGTCCTTGCGGACGCGGCCGCCGTAGAAGAGACCGGTCGTGCCGTCGTCGCCCTTGCGCGTGTAGAAGCTCATGCCCTCACCCTCGTCGCGCTTTGTGAGGATCGACGTCGTCCCGACGACGTCGATCCTCAGAAAGCAGGTGGCGGACCGCCGGCGGTGACCCTACCGTCCTCGACCGAGACGGTCCTCGTCGTCGACACCGAGTCGAGCAGGGCGCGGTCGTGGGTGACGAGCAGCAGCGTCCCCTCGTAGCCGTCGAGCGCCGATTCGAGCTCCTCGATGGCGGCGAGGTCGAGGTGGTTGGTGGGCTCGTCGAGCACCAGGCAGTTCACGCCCGACGCCATCAGCGTCGCGAGGATCGCACGCGTCCGCTCGCCGGGTGACAGGCGGGAGCCGGGGCGGGCGACGTGATCGGCGCCCAGGCCGAACTTGGCGAGGAGCGACCGCGCCTCCGACACGACGGCGAGCCCGGTCTCGCGCTGGAACGTGTCGAGCACCGGCTCGTCGCCGGCGAACAGGTCGCGCCGCTGGTCCATCGACCCGACCTTGACGCCGGGGCCGAGGTAGCGCCGGCCCTCCGCCAGCGGCAGCTCGCCCAGCAGCGCGAGGAGCAGCGTGGTCTTGCCGCCGCCGTTCGGGCCGACGATGGCGACGCGCTCCTGCCAGCCGATCTCGAGGTCGACGGGGCCCAGCGTGAACGAGCCCCGGCGCACGACGACGCCCTCGAGGCGGGCGACCACGTCGCCGCTGCGCGCCTCGGGCGCGAGCTGGAGGTCGAGCTTCCACCCCTCCCACGGCTTGTCGACCTTGTCGAGGCGCTCGAGCCGCTTCTCGGTGATCTTCACCTTGCCGGCGAGCTTCTCGGTGCGGTTGATGCGGAAGTCGGCGGCCGAGCGCTCACGCTGGCCCTCCTTCCGCTTCTTCTCCTTGGCGACGCCGCTGACCGCCCAGTCCTTCTGCTCCCGCAGCCGGGCCGCGAGCCGGCCCCTCTCCGCCTGGTACTTCTCGAACGCCTCGTACTGCTGGGTGCGGACCAGCTCCTTCTGGGCGACGTAGTCGCTCCACCCGCCGGCGTACTCGACGGCGCGGTGCGACTCCTCCTCGATCTCGAGGACGCGCGGGGCGATGCGGTCGAGGAAGGCGCGGTCGTGTGACACCACGACCACGGCGCCGGCCAGCGAGGTGAGGAACCGCTCGAGGCGGTCGAGGCCGGCGAAGTCGAGGTTGTTGGTGGGTTCGTCGAGGAGGAACACGTCGAAGCGGGCGAGCAGGATCGCGGCGAGGGCGGCGCGGGCCGCCTGACCGCCGCTGAGGTCGGCCATGGGCACGTCGAGGCGCTCGGCGGGCAGGCCGACGTCGGCGCACACCTCCCCGGCGCGGGCCCGCAGGTCGTCGCCACCGAGGGCGAGGAAGCGGTCGAGGGCGTCGGTGTAGGCCTCGACCGCCTCGGAGTTGGCGTCGTCCTCCATCGCCTTCGTGCAGGCGTCGAGGTGGGCCTCGGCGTCGGTCACGCCGGTGCGGCGGGCGAGGTAGCCGAACAGCGTCTCGCCGGCACGCGCCACGACCTCCTGGGGCAGGTAGCCGACCTGGAGGGTGGCGGGGGCGCGCTCGACCGAGCCGGAGTCGGGCTCGTCGAGGCCGGCGAGGATGCGGAGCAGCGTGGTCTTGCCGATGCCGTTGGGGCCGACGATGCCGAGGCGGGTGCGGGGGCCGATGCTCAGGCTCACGTCGTCGAGCACGACGGCCGCCCCGAACGACTTCGACACATGGGCGGCGGTCAACACGAATCGGAAAGGGTAAAGGGTTGGTCAGGGGTGGCCCGTAGACTTTCCGTTCGTGACCCCCCGTCAGAGCTACCTCGAAGCCGCGCGTGAGCGCGTCGTGATCTACGACGGCGCGACCGGCACCAACCTGCAGGTGCGCGAGCTGACGATGGACGACTACGGCGGGGCCCAGTTCGAGGGCTGCCCCGAGATGCTCTGCGTCACCCGGCCCGACGTCATCGCCGACCTCCACCGCTCGTTCCTCGACGTCGGCGTCGACGTGGTCGAGACCGACACCTTCGGCGGGTCACCGATCACCCTGGCCGAGTACGGCATCGCCGATCGGGCCCACGAGCTCAACGTGAAGGCGGCCCAGATCGCGAAGGAGGTCGCGTCCGGCTACGGCGCCTGGGTCGCGGGGTCGGTGGGCCCGGGCACGAAGTTCCCGAGCCTCGGCCAGATCCGCTTCGCCGAGGTGCGCGACGCCTACGAGGTGCAGTGCCGGGGCCTGCTCGAGGGCGGCGTCGACCTCATCATCATCGAGACGGTCTTCGACCTGCTCCAGGCGAAGGCCGCGATGGTCGCGGCCCGCCGGGCCATGGCCGCCGCCGGCCGCGAGGTGCCCATCCAGGTGCAGGTGACGATGGAGCTCACCGGCCGCATGCTGCCCGGCACCGAGATCGGCGCCGCGCTCACGTCGCTGCTCGCGATGCGGCCCGACGTCATCGGCATGAACTGCGCCACCGGCCCGAAGGAGATGGGCGAGCACCTGCGGCACCTGTCGCAGTACTCGCCGCTGCCGATCTCCGTGCTGCCGAACGCCGGCCTGCCGTCGGTGGTCGACGGCAAGATGCACTACGACCTGACGCCCGACGAGCTGGCCGCCTACCACGCCCGCTTCATCACCGAGCTCGGCGTGTCGATCGTCGGCGGCTGCTGCGGCACGTCGCCCGACCACCTGCGCGCCGTCGTCGAGCGCTGCCGCGACCTCACCCCCGGGGCCCGCGCCGCCACGCCCGAGCCGGGGTGCGCGTCGATCTACAGCCACGTGCCCTACGACCAGACGCCGTCGTACCTCGCCGTCGGCGAGCGCACCAACGCCAACGGATCGAAGAAGTTCCGCGAGGCGATGCTCGAGAGCGACTGGGACACCTGCGTCCGCATGGGCCAGGAGCAGGTGGCCGAGGGATCCCACGTCGTCGACCTGTGCGTCGACTACGTGGGCGAGAACGGCGTCGACGACATGGACGAGCTGGCGAAGCGGTTCGCCACCCAGGTGACCGTGCCGGTGATGCTCGACTCCACCGAGGCCGAGGTCATCGAGGCCGGCCTCATGTGGATTGGCGGCAAGGCGATCCTCAACTCGGTCAACCTCGAGGACGGCTCGGCACCCGGCACCCGCCTCGACCGGTTCCTGTCGCTGGCGCGCGAGTACGGCGCCGCGGTCGTGTGCACGTGCATCGACGAGGAGGGCCAGGCCCGCTCGGCCGAGTGGAAGCTGCGCGCCGCCCGGGCCATCCACGACCTCGCCGTCGAGCGCTACGGCCTGTCACCGTCCGACCTCTTCTTCGACCCGCTCGCGCTCACGCTGGCCACGGGCATGGAGGAGAGCCGGCGGGACGGCATCGAGACCATCGAGGGCATCCGCCGCATCAAGGCCGAGCTGCCCGGCGTCAACACGATCCTCGGGCTGTCGAACGTGTCGTTCGGCCTCAACCCCGCGGCCCGCCACGTCCTCAACTCGGTGTTCCTGCACGAGTGCCAGCAGGCGGGCCTCGACGCCGCCATCGTGCATGCGGCCCGCATCGTCCCGCTGGCCCGGCTCGACGAGCGCGCCGTCGAGGTGTGCCTCGATCTCATCTACGACCGCCGCCGCGACGGCTACGACCCGCTGCAGGAGCTCATCGGGCTGTTCGAGGGCGTGTCGTCGGCCGCGCTCGAGAAGGAGGACCGGTCGGACTGGCCGGTCGGCGACCGGCTGAAGCAGCGGATCATCGAGGGCGACCGGGAGGGCCTGGAGGCCGACCTCGACATCGCCCTCGGCGAGGGCACGCCGGCGCTCGACGTGATCAACGACCACCTCCTGCCCGGGATGCAGGTGGTGGGCGACCTGTTCGGGTCGGGGCAGATGCAGCTGCCGTTCGTGCTGCAGTCGGCCGAGACGATGAAGACCGCCGTCCGCTACCTCGAGCCCCACATGGAGCGGGTGGAGGGCCAGTCGACGACGAAGGGCACGCTCGTGCTCGCCACCGTGAAGGGCGACGTGCACGACATCGGCAAGAACCTGGTCGACATCATCCTCACCAACAACGGCTACACGGTGCACAACCTCGGCATCAAGGTGTCGATCGCCGAGATCATCGAGCGAGCCGCGGAGGTGTCGGCCGACGCCATCGGCATGAGCGGCCTCCTCGTCAAGAGCACGCTGATCATGCGGGAGAACCTCGAGGAGCTCAACACCCGGGGCCTGTCGGAGGTCCCCGTCATCCTCGGTGGCGCCGCGCTCACCCGCACCTACGTGGAGCGCGACCTGCGGCAGGTGTACGAGGGCCGCGTGTTCTACGGGCGCGACGCCTTCGAGGGGCTCCACACCATGGACCAGCTCATGGACATGAAGCGGTCCGGCGAGTGGGACCCCGAGTTCGGACGCAAGCTCGGCGGGCGCAACCTGCCGCCCCGGAAGTCGGAGATGAAGAAGGCGGTCGACGTCGCGACCCTGCCGCGCCGCTCGCCCGACGTGCCCGCCGACGTGCCCGTGTTCGTGCCGCCGTTCGTCGGCTCGCGGGTGGTGAAGGGGATCCCGCTCGACGCCGTCGCCGAGTACCTCAACGAGACCGCCCTCTTCCGCAACCAGTGGGGCTACCGGCCGGAGAAGGGCGAGTCCGACCAGGAGTTCAAGGACCGCGTCCGGCCGATGCTCCGCGACCAGCTCGCGCGGGTGAAGACGTCGGGCGTGCTCGTGCCCCAGGTGGTCTACGGCTTCTTCGCGGTGAACGCCGACGGCAACGAGCTGATCGTGTGGGACGGCGAGGTGACGGGGGACGACGTGGCCGCCGGTCGGGCGGTCGAGCTGGCCCGGCTGGTGTTCCCCCGCCAGGTCGAGCCGCCGTTCCTGTGCATCGCCGACTTCTTCCGCCCGGTCGAGTCGGGCGAGGTCGACTACGCCGCGTTCCACATCGTGTCGATGGGACCCGCCGCCACCGAGGAGGCCCACCGCCTCAAGGCTGCCGACCACTACCAGGACTACGTGTTCCTGCACGGGTTGTCGGTCGAGATGACCGAGGCGCTGGCCGAGTACTGGCACCGGCGCGTGCGCGAGGAGTGGGGCTACGCCGACGAGGACGGGCCGACGCTCGCCGGCCTCTTCCGCCAGCAGTACCGAGGCGGCCGCTACTCGTGGGGGTACCCCGCGTGTCCCGACCTCGAGGACAACGAGACCGTCGCCCGCCTGCTCGACGCCTCGCGCATCGGCGTCGAGGTCAGCGAGGAGACGAGCTACCAGTTCCACCCGGAGCAGACGACCTCCGCGATCATCGTCCCCCACCCCCAGGCCAAGTACTTCGTGGCGTAGGCGGCGGG
>DATAKR010000103.1:0-6785 GCA_036261495.1 Acidimicrobiales bacterium
CCCGCCGCCGCGCCGGAGCGCGGCACGCCGGCCGCCCCCGCGCCGCGTGGGCCGCGGCCCCGCCTCACCGAGCGCGACCCCACCTTCGTGCCGACGCTCGCCCTGACGGCCGTGACGATGTCGGTGGCGCTCGGGTACGCCCGGCTGCTCACCGGCCGCCACTGGCTCTGGCCGGCGATCCTCACGACGCTCGCGGCGCACGCCGTGGCCTGGTGGTGCCGGCGAGCGCGGGTGCCGACCGCGATCGCCGGGGTGGCCACGATCGCCGCCACCCTCCTCGTCGGCGCATGGACCGTGCTCGGCCACACCACGGCCTACGGCCTGCCCACCGGCGACACCCTTTCCGTGCTCGGGCACGAGCTGGCGCGGGCCCGCGACGCCTTCGAGGTCGCCAAGCCCCCGGCGGACGACCTCCCCGGGTTCGTCGCCGGCGTCGTCCTCTCGATCGGCATCACCGCGTTCCTCGCCGACTGGGCGGCGTTCCGAGTGCAGTCGGTCTTCGAGTCGTGCGTCCCGGCGTTCAGCCTGTTCCTGTTCGAGTCGGTGTTCGCGAGGGGCCGGTCGTCGATCATCGCGACGGTCGTGTTCGCGGCGTGCGCGCTCGCGTTCCTCGTCGCCCAGGGGATGATGCGGCAGAACCGGGCCGGGATGTGGTTCGGCGGTCGCGCCGCCGGCGGCATCGGCGCGCTCGTGTCGCTCGCCGCGTCGCTCATCGCCGTGGCGGTGATCGGCGGGCCCATCCTCGGCATCGCCCTGCCCGGGTACGGCACGCAGGGGTTCGTTCGGCCCAAGGCCGCGAGCGGCCCCGGGGCCAGGGCGACGCTGAGCCCTCTGGTCGACATCCGCGGGCGCCTCGCCGACCAGTCGAACGTCGAGGTGTTCACCGTCGTCGCCAACGCGCCGGCGTACTGGCGCGTCACCGCGCTCGACACCTTCGACGGAAAGATCTGGTCGTCGAACGAGAGCTACCGCAACGTCCGGTCGCGCCTCACGACCACCGAACCGTTGCTGCCCGATGTCCCGACCGTTCGCGTGACCCAGCAGTTCAACCTGCGGAACCTCAACACGATCTGGCTCCCACTCGCCTACCGCCCGGTCCGGGTGTCGGGCCTGCGGCAGGTCAGCTACAACGCCGACACCGCGAGCCTGATCACGCCGTCGGAGGTGAGCAACTACCTCGAATACTCGATCGACAGCGACGTCCCGACGCCGACCCGCGACGAGCTCCGGGCGGCGCCGGCGATCGTCCCCCAGGAGGTCGCCGACCGGTACCTCCCGCTGCCGCCGATCTCGGCGAGGGTGCGCGACCTCGCTCTGCGGATCACCGCCGGCGCGGCGACTCCCTACGACAAGGCCTTCGCGCTCCAGCAGTTCTTCCGCGACAACTTCAAGTACGAGCTCAACGTGCGCCAAGGCCACGACGAGACCGCGCTCGAGAACTTCTTGTTCCGCGACCGGCGGGGCTACTGCGAGCAGTTCGCCGGCGCCTACGCGGTCATGGCGCGGGCGATCGGCCTGCCGGCGCGCGTCGCCGTGGGCTTCACTCCCGGCGAGCTGCGAGACGACGGCGTCTACCACGTCTACGACGTCAACGCCCACGCGTGGCCCGAGGTGTACCTCCACGGCTACGGGTTCGTCCCGTTCGAGCCGACCCCCGGACGCGGCAACCAGCTGACCGAGTCCTACACCGGCGTGCCGCCCCAGCAGGCCGCCGCACCCGGGGCGACGGGAGTCACCGAGGCGCCGACCACGACGATCAACCCGGCCGACGAGACGCCGTCGACACAGCCGCTCGGGCCCGACGCCGGCGGCGCCGGCGCCAAGAACAAGGCAGCGAGCCGGCGCGGCCTCAACCCGGTGGTCGGCACGTTCCTCGCCGTGGTGCTCGCACTCGCGCTGCTGGCGGCGGCGACCGCCCTGCTCCGCCTGCGTCAGCGGCGTCGCTGGCGGGAGGGCATCCCCTCGTCGCCGCCGCGTGACGACGACGCCGGTGGGCCCGACATCGGCGACCCCGCCACGCCGGCGACCTCGGCGGAGCCGGCCGGGAAGGCACCGCCGCCGGTGGCGCAGGTGTGGGCCGCGTGGGAGGACGCGGCCGACGCCCTCCGCACGGCCGGCATCCGGCGGGCCTCGTCGGAGACACCGATCGAGTTCGGGTCGCGCTCGGCCAACCAGGCCGGGCTGGGTGCCGACGCGGCGCGCGCCCTTCGGCTGCTGTCACGCGATGCCGCGGGCGTCGTCTACTCGACCGCGCCGGTCGTGCAGGAGACCGCCGACCGGTCACGCCATGCGGCGGCCTCGGTCCGCGCCGAGGTCATGGCGCAGCTCACGTGGTGGGACCGCACGCGATCGTGGATCGACCCGAGGACGCTCGTGGTCCGCGACGGCGCTGCGGCGGCCCGCGCTCCCCGGCGCGGGTGGCGGTCGAGGGCGCGAGCGGTGGGCGACGACGACGGTCCGCGCCGCCAACCGGCCTGACCCGGGGGGCTACTCCTCGCGGCGGAAGCGGTCGCGGATGCCGGTGGTGCGCCGGTTGAGGATCTCGGTGAACGCCCCGGTGCGCTCGGACACGGAGTTGAGCCCGGCCCGGCCCATCTTGGCGAGGTTCCGATACATCCAGAACCCCGACGCCACCATCACGACGAAGCCGAGGAACCCGAGGAGCACCGACGTGGTGAACCCGAGGACGAGGACCACCAGGCCGACGACGAGGCCGAGGCCGGCCCACTTGAGGTTGCGCCCGGCGTGCCGGTACAGGGTCGTGGTGCTGACCTCGTGGGCGAAGGCCGGGTCGGAGTCATAGAAGCTCCGCTCGATCTCCTGAAGGATCCGCTGTTCGTCTTCAGAGAGCGGCACGCCCTGGTTCCCTTCCCCGGTCCCTTCTCTCCGCCATCATCGCGCACGACCGACGCGTAGTCACCCGCGGGGCGGCCAGTTCCGTCGCTCGCCGCGCACGAGGCGCCGACCGGCGGCGCCGGCTCACCGGTCGGTCCGTCCCCGGGCGCCGCTCGGTCCCCACTGCGTGTCGCCCTCGCGCTTCAGCCGGAGCCCGTCGTCGCCCGCGAGCACGGCGGGGCCGACGGCCGCGTCGCCGAAGCGCTGCCGCACGGCGTCGACCGCCCTCGACGCCTCCTCCCACCCCCGCCCGGTCGCGTCGCCGGCGACCGCGTCCTCGAGGGTGAGCTGGCGGTCACCGGCCTCCGCGAGGTTCGAGACGGTGACGCCGAACAGGCGGACGCCCGGGCCCGGATCGATCGCCTCGAGCAGGTCGCGGGCCGCTCGGCCGATCGTCGGGGCCGCCGCGGTCGGCGCCGGCAGGGTGACGCTTCGGGTGATGGTGCGGAAGTCGTGGAACCGCACCTTGATGGTCACCGTGCGGCCATCGAGGCCGGCCTTGCGGAGCCGGGCCGCGACGGCGTCGGCCATGCGCACGGCCTCGGTGCCGAGGGCGTCGAGGTCGTGCAGATCGCGCGCGTACGTCTCCTCGTGGCCGACCGACTTCGGCTTCGCCTCGGGCACGACCGGCCGGTCGTCCCGACCCCACGAGAGCTCGTGGAGGTGCTGTCCCTGGGCCTTGCCGAGGGCGGCCACGAGCGTCTCCACCGGTGTCGCCGCGAGGTCGGCCACGGTGGCGATCCCGAAGCGTGCGAGCCGGTCGTAGGTAGCGGGTCCGACCCCCCACAGCGCCCGTACGGGCAGCGGATGGAGGAAGGCGAGCTCCTCACCGGGCTCGACCACGACGACCCCCCGTCCGGGCCGCGACCCCTGCCCCGGCCGGCCGGGCGCCGGCTTGGCCGCCTTCGACGCCAGCTTCGCCAGGAACTTGTTGGGCGCCACGCCCACCGCGCACGCCAGGCCTACCTCGTCGGCCACGCGCGAGCGGAGGGCCCGCCCGATCTCGGGACCGGACCCGAACAGGCGGCGGGCACCCGTGACGTCGAGGAACGCCTCGTCGAGGGAGATCCCCTCCACGAGCGGGGTGTACGAGCGGAAGATGTCGTGGAGGTGCCGGCTCGTGTCGCGGTACACCTCGAACCGGCCCTGCAGGAAGACGGCGTGGGGGCACAGCCGGCGGGCGCGCACCGACGGCATGGCCGAGTGGATGCCGTACGACCGCGCCTCGTAGTTGCACGACGCGACCACACCCCGCTCGCCGCGGCCGCCGACGATCACCGGCTTGCCTGCCAGCGTCGGGTCGAGGAGGACCTCCACCGACGCGTAGAAGCTGTCCATGTCGACGTGGAGGATCGTCCGCGTCGTGTCCACGTCGGGCCGGGGGCTCAGAGTCGCACGACCGCCAACGACGCGCGGTCGGCGCCCTCGACGCGGTAGCGATACGACCGGGGCTCGTCGGGGCGCTCGCCGAGCCAGCCAGACAGCGGCTCGCGCACCCAGAGCGGGCAGGCGTCGAGGTGGGGCTCGCACTCCGCCACGGGCACCCAGCGGGCGTCGACGACGATGCCGTCGAGATCGTCGACCACGAGGTCGCCGAAGAACGAGACCGCCCGGTGCACCTCGACGCGGAGCTGCCAGCCGAGCCCCTCGGCCACGGCCTCGACCTCGTAGACGGGCCCGTGCCACTCGGTGACGGTGATCCCCGTCTCCTCCCGGACCTCGCGCGTCAGGCCCTCGAGCACCGACTCGCCGGCCTCGACCTCGATCACGCCGCCGGGCGTCGACCAGTCGACCGATCCGTTGCGGCGGCGGTTCTGCACCAGGAGAAGGCCATCAGGCCCCTCCACGATCCCGCTCGCGACCAGCCATTCGCGCACGGGCACAAGTCTGCACGCTCGCGAGCGGCTCCGTAATGTCTCCCGGATGCACCGCAACGTCACGCGCGTCGTCGAGGCCGGTCGCGCCCTCGGGTTCGAGGTCCACCCGCGAGAGTTCCCGGAGGGCACGCGGACGGCCGACGACGCGGCCCGGGCCATCGGTGTCGCCGTGGGTCAGATCGTCAAGTCGCTCGTGTTCGTCGTCGACGGAGCCCCCGTCGTCGCGCTGGTGAGCGGCGACAACCTCCTCGACGAGCACAAGCTGGCGACGGTGGCCGGCGGGAGCCGGGCCGCCCGTGCCGACGCCGACACCGTCCGCGAAGCGACCGGCTACCCCGTGGGCGGGGTGCCGCCCTTCGGGCACCGTGACGTGCTCCGGGTGTTCGTCGACGAGGACCTGCTCGGCTACGACGAGCTGTGGGCCGCCGCCGGCACTCCCCACGTGAACTTCTCGATCGAGCCGTCGGACCTCGTTCGCGTCACCGGCGGCACCGTCGCCGATCTGGCCCGCCGGTAGCCGGGGCTCCGGCGGCAGGGCAGGGCCGTCAGCGGGTCTCGGCCGTCTCCGCCCGCATCGCCGCGATCACCGCGCCGAGCATGCCGCCGAACCCCACGCCGCCCCAGGCGCCGACGAACAGGCCGAAGCCGATCGAGGCGCCAACCTCGAATCCCGCCGCGACGCCGACGATCGTCGCCCCCACCGTCGCGAGCACGAGACCGATGAGCGCTCCCCGCACCGCGGCGCGCCCGACCGGAGGGGTGTCGCCACCCGCGGCGGACGGCGCCGTCGCGGCGGGGGCTGCCGGCGCCACGGCTGGCGGCGAGGGAGAGAGGACGGGTGTTGTCACGGCGGTCATCGGGCTCCCCTCCGATGCGACCGGGCGATCGCATCGTTGTTCTAGTTCTTACTAGAAATAGTAGCGGCAGCCCGAGTGCCGCGGGTCGCGCCGGGCGCCGCCGCGCTGCTCTAGGTTCGACGTGTGGTGTTCCGCCGGAAGAACGACCTCGCGAAGCTGCAGGACCGGCTCCGCCGAGCGCGCGCCGAAGCCGAGGTCGCGGCGGAACAGGCGCTCGCGCTTCGCGAGGAGGCCGACGACCTTCGCGTCCGGGCGCTGGCGTCGGACCGTCCCGACGACCGCGCCGACGCCGCCGAGGCCGAGCGTCACGCGGTGACCGCCGAGGCGGCCCGGGACCGCGCCCGAGCGGAGGCGGCGCGCCTCGTTGCCGACATCGACGCCGCGCTCGACCGGCGCAGCCAGGGCTGACGCGGCCCGCGCCGAGTCTCATCGCCGGCCGCATCGCCGGCGCGTCAGCCGGCGCGTCAGCCGGTGCACGTCCCCTCGTGCGCGTGCTCGGCGCGATGGCGGCGGAGGGCGTCGTCGCCGAAGTCCCGTTCGGGGTCGCGGAGCACCGTGTGGATGTGGTTGGCGTCGTTCTGGGTGTTGTCGTACTCGATCAGCAGGTGTGGCCCCTGCACGCGGTAGTACGCAGCGGCGTGGGGCGCTGGCGCACCCGCATAGGCGACGCGCACGTCACCGAGGGAGGTCTCGATCCGGGCCCACCATTCCCGCGCCTCCGGCGGTGGGAGCCGCTCCAGGTAGGTGCGGATGAGCCGGGCGACGAGGTCACGTCCGGGCTCGTCCATCTCCGCCACGCGGGTGCCCTCGGCCGGCGGCAGCTCGAGCAGCTGTGACGCGTTCTCGGTGAGGATGTCGTCGGGGACGGCACCGGCAATGCGCACCCCGGGGACGTGGAGGGCGACGGCCGCGCCGAGCACGTCCTCCTCGTCGAGCGGCGCGGTGACGAACGGAGAACCGGGTCGGGCGGCGAGCCGGGCCGGGTTCGCACCGAGGAAGAGCGGAGCGATCGACACACCGCCGTCGACCACCGTCACGTTCACCGACAGGTGGTGACCCTCGAACCGCCACCCCCACGCGGCCCCGGAAGGGTCGCCGAAGATCGTCGTGGAGTAGTCGGCGCGATGGCGGCCCCACGCCTCCGGCTTGTGGCGGC
>DATAKR010000109.1:0-24324 GCA_036261495.1 Acidimicrobiales bacterium
TCGACATCGTCGGGCAGGCCGAGATCGCGCTGCGGGTCCTGCCCGGCACCGCGACCGGCACGGTGGCCGGGCGCGCCAAGGTCGCCGTCGACAACCTGGGCGCCGCGCCGGCGCGCGTCCAGTTCGAGGCCCAGGCCGCCGACGCCGCCGCGCGGGTCGACATCGCGCCCGACAGCATCGTCGTCGACCCCGGCGCGACCGGGTTCGCACACGTCCACGTCCGGCCGACGGCACGGTTCTTCGCCGGTGCGCCCCGCACCCACCGCTACTCGGTCTCGATCGAGCCGCTCGGTGGGGCACGTGTGAGCGCCGAGGGCGCGATGGTGCAGCGGTCCCTTCTGGCCGGGCTCGGTCCCCGTGCCGCCGGGGCGGTCGTGGTCGTCGCCCTCCTGGTGTTCGCCGCGGTGAAGCTGTTCGGCGGTGGCGACGGCGGTGCGCGCGTCGTGACCGAGCCGCCGGTCACGCTCCCGTCGCCCACGACGACGATCGCCGAGACCACGACGACGGCGACCCCGGTGGCGTCCGGTCAGCCGCCGGCACCGACGACCGTCCCGCCCGACCGGCGCCGCATCGCCTTCCAGTCGAAGCGCGACGGCAACTACGAGATCTACACGGCAGCGCCCGACGGCTCCTCACCGGAGAACATCACCAAAGACCCGTCGCACGACGGCGAGCCCGCCTGGTCGCCCGACCACACCAAGATCGCCTTCGACAGCGACCGTGGCGGCAACTTCGACGTCTACGTGATGAACGCCGATGGTACGAACGTGGTGCAGCTCACCCACGAGCCCGCGCCCGACGGCTACCCGTCCTGGTCACCGGACGGCACGAAGATCGCCTTCACGAGCTTTCGCGACGGCAACAGCGAGATCTATGTGATGAACGCCGACGGGTCCGATGAGCGCCGTCTCACCAAGAACCTGGCTGACGATTCGCATCCCGTGTGGTCGCCGGACGGTGCCCGGCTCGCGTTCCACACCGACCGCGATGGCAACTACGAGATCTATGTGATGAACGCCGACGGGTCGGCCCAGCAGGACGTGTCGAACAACCCGGCCGCCGACAAGGACCCGGCGTGGGCGCCCAACGGCGCCCGGATCGCGTTCGACTCCACCCGCGACGGCGCCGGCGCCGAGCTCTACCTCATGGGCGCCGACGGCAGCCTGCCGACGCGGCTCACCACCAACGACGTGATCGACGTGTGGCCCTCGTGGTCGCCGGACGGGACGCACCTCGTGTTCCAGAGCCTCGTCGACCTCGACCCCGAGCTCTACACGATCCCCGCCGGAGGTGGGAAGCCGAAGCGCCTCACGACGACGCCGGGCGAGGACGCCGAGCCGGCCTGGGCGCCGTAGTCGAACGCCGGCGTCACGGCGGTCGCTCAGCCGGCCGCCGTCACTCCTCAGCCGGCGGGTGCAGGCCGAGTGTGGGGGTGGCCTGGTTGGCGACGACCTCGTCGAGAACCCCGAGCAGCGCTCGCGCCGGCGCCGACGGCAAGCCGCGACGGCGGGTCGCGACGCCCACCCGACGCCGGGGGAGGCCACGTATGACGAGCCGGTGGGTGAGGTGCTGGAACAGCGGAGGGATCGCCGTCGCGGGAAGGATCGCCGGCGTGTGGCCGCCCATGACGAGCGAGCCGGCGAGCCGGATGCCGTCGACCTCGGCGCGGGTGCGAAGCCGGACGCCGGCGTCGGCGGCGGCACGGTCGAGCAGGTCGCGGAAGGCGGTGCCCCGCGGGGAGAGGAACAGGTCGATGCCCGCGAGCTCGGCCATGTCGGTCTCGTCGCGCGCCGCAAGGGGGTGGTCGGCCGGCACGAAGAGGACGAGGTCCTCGTCGAACAGCGGTCGCGTCGTGAGGTCGACGCTCGGCAGTGGCAGGTTCACGACGGCGAGGTCGAGGCGGCCGCTCAGGAGCTGCGGCTCGAGAGAGGCCGACGTGGCGTCGACGATCTCGAGCTCCACCCGAGGGAAGCGCTCCTCCATCACATCGAGGAGGGGTGGCACCAGCCATCGGGCCGCGGTGCCGATGATGCCGGCGCGGGTGCGACCTGTGACCTCCGACTTCAACGAGGCCACATCGGCCGACAGCGCCGTGAGCTCGGCCTCGATGCGCCGGGCCCGGTCGACCACGGCGAGCCCCTCCTCGGTGAGGCGGCCGGCGCTGCGGTCGACGAGCGTGGCGCCCAGCTCCCGCTCGAGGCGGGCGATGTGGGCCGACACGTTCGACTGCACCGTCGCGAGGGCGTCGGCGGCGGCCGAGAACGTGCCGTGGTCGGCCACCGCGACGAGGGCGTGGAGCTGGCGGAGGTCCATCGCCATCAGTGATAGCAGGTATCGCTACAAACTGTTGGACAGATTCACCGGGATCCGGTTGAATAACCACCAGATGCAGCACGGGCTCCGCTAGAACCCCCCACTAGCCGGCCCGAAGCAACTACGAAGGACCCGGTATCCCCCCCAACCGGGTCCTTCGTCGCGTCTGGGCTGCGGTTGGGCCGCCGCTGGCCACTCGTTCGCTGCGGAGGGGTACGTTGCGGGCATGGCGAAGGCCGCAGCGTTCTTCGACCTCGACCGCACGCTCTTGCGCGGTGCGAGCGGACCCCTTCTGACCGAGGCGCTCGTCGCGGCCGGGATCGCGCCCAGCCGCCAGGTGCCGGGCCAGGGGCTGCTCTACCGGATGTTCGACGTGATCGGCGAGACGATCCCTTCGATGGTCCTAGCCCGGGGCGCCGCGCTCATCGCCCGCGGCTGGTCGCGCGAGGCCGTGCGGGCTGCGGCGACGGAGGCGGCCGCTCGGCTCGACACGATCGTGGCGCCTTACGCGCGACCCCTTCTCGACGAGCACCGCGACGCCGGCCGTGCTGTCGTGCTCGCGACCACGACGCCTCACGACCTGATCGAGCCGTTCGCCGAACGGATGGGGTTCGATGGCGTCGTCGCCACCCGCTACGCCGAGGACGACGCTGGCCGCTACACCGGCCAGCTCGCCGGCGAGTTCGTGTGGGCGACCGGGAAGCTCGCCGCCGTCCGCAAGTGGGCGGACGCCCACGGCATCGACCTCTCGGAGAGCTACGCCTACTCCGATTCGATCTACGACCTGCCGCTGCTCTCCGCGGTCGGCCATCCGACGGCGGTCAACCCCGATCCCCGCCTCCACGCCTTCGCCACGCTGCGCCGCTGGCCGGTGCGACACCTCGACGTGCCACCCGGCGTGCCCAAGCTCCTCGGGGTCGAGCCCTACGACGTGATCCGCCTCGGCGCCCGCCCCGAGATGTTCCCCTTCGCCCGCTTCGACATCGCCGGCACCGAGAACATCCCGGCCCGCGGCCCAGGGATCGTCGCCGGGAACCACCGCAGCTACTTCGACCCGGTGGCGATGGGGCTCGCCGTGGCCCGGACGGGCCGGCCGCTGCGGTTCTTGGGCAAGAAGGAGGTGTTCGACGCACCGGTGGTCGGCCAGCTCGCCCGCGCGCTCGGCGGCATCCGAGTCGACCGCGGGAGCGGATCGGCCCAGCCGCTCGACGAGGCCCTCCAGGCGCTCGAGGCCGGCGACCTCGTGGCGATCATGCCGCAGGGCACGATCCCTCGAGGCCGCGACTTCTTCGATCCGGTGCTCAAGGGCAAGACGGGTGCGGCGCGGCTGGCGGCGGCGACCAAGGCGCCGGTGATCCCCGTCGGCATCTGGGGCACCGAGCGCGTGTGGCCTCGCTCCTCACGCGTGCCGAACGTCGTGAACGTGGTCTCGCCTCCGCTGATCCGCATCCGCGTGGGCCCGCCGGTCGAGCTCGCCCATGACGATCCCCACCGCGACACCGAGCGGATCATGGCCGCGCTCGTCGACCTCCTCCCGCCCGAGGCGCGAGAGGCGCGCGAGCCCACCGACGAGGAGCTGAAGCGGACCAAGCCGCCGGCGTAGAACGCCGCTCGACTCGGAACGTCCGCGTCAGGCCTTCGCGAAGACCTCGTCCTTCGAGTACTGCAGGGCACCGCCGCTGTAGCGGTCGGTGTGGATCGCGAGCTGACCGTTCGACTGGTACGTGATCCGTTGGACGAAGCCGCCGCCGGAGAGGGTGACGTTGATCGTGCCGTCGTTGGCATCGGCGAACGCCGTCGGCGCCTCGCCCCAGTCGCAGTAGCTCGGGCTGCATGCGCCGTAGCCGTGCACGTAGAGGTTGGTGCTGTCGGCTCGGATGATCGTCTGCGGCTCGAAGTTGGTGCTCGCGTTCGTGTTCTTCCACGTGCCGACGAACCGCGCCGCCGCCGCGGGGATCGTGGTGGTCGTCGTCGACGCCACCGCCTCGGGCGCGGTGGTCTCGGTGGGCGCGGCGGTGGTGGTCGTGACCTTGGCGGGCGGAGGGGCGACGCCGCCGCCGCTCGCGGCCACGGTGGTTGGGGCGCTACCCGAGGGCTTGGCCGTCGTCACCGGCGCTTGCTGGTCGCCGCCGGTGCCACCCGCGTCGGGCTGGGCTTGGGCGTCGCCGGCGGGCGTGGCGCTCCCGTCGTCGGCTGCTGCCGCCGTGGTCGTCGTGGCGCCCTTGGAGGTGAGGCTGATGCTGCCCGTGTTGTTCTTCTTCAGCGCCGGCAGCACGAGCAGGAACGCGCCGAGCACCACCGCGGCCGCGATCAGCGGGATGACGATCTTCGGCATGCCGGCCCGCTGCACCAGCGTGGCGTCCATGGTGATCGGCGGCTGACCCGCAGCGGTGGCGGTGACCTGGAAGGGGCGATGCCGATCCGGTCCCTTGAGGAATCCCGACCGGGTGGCGACCTTGACGCTCACCTCGGTGGAGGCGCCGCCGGGGAGGCTCACCGACGGGGGCCGGATGTCGAACGCGAGCTGGTCGTCGGGATCGAGCGCCGACAACGCCACCTCGACGCCGGCGTTCCCCTTGTTGTCGAGGGCGACGACGTGGCGGGCGGTGCGCTTCGTCTCGCTCGTCCGTGGCGTGAGCCGCCCGGCCAGCTCGACGTAGGGCAGCACCTCGAGCACCGCCTCCTCGACGGTCGAGGCGTCGGCGTCCTCCGCCGGGACGACGCGCACGCCGTAGTCGAGCGGCCCCGCGGGCAGGGACGCGGCACGCGGCGGGCGGAAGTGGAGCTCCGCGGTGCCGTCGGCGCCGGGGAACAGCGACAGCACGGGCGGCACGACCGTGGTCCACGGTGCGGCGGCGCCGAGCACGTCGATGTTGAACGCGTCGACGACCACACCGGTGTTGCGAACCCGGACGATCGCGACCGCCTCGCCACCGGGGGCAACCTGAAGAGAGCTCGGCTCGACTACGACACCCGCCATCGATGATGACGGTACCAGGGCACCGCCGGCGCGACGCCCCGCCGCGTCAGGACTTCAGCCCACCAACAGGTGGGACAAACCGTAGGTGGAGCTCGATGACGTGAACGCTCCGATGACGCCGAGGAACACGAGGAACACGATCCCCGCGCCCCACAGCACGATGTTGATCCATGCCACCCACTTGGTCGCCGTGAGCAGGCTCTCGCCCGTGAGCGTTCCTCCCGACGACTCGATCTTGGACCGCGCGCTCGACGACAGCACGAGGGCGACGATCGCCGGGATCACCGGGCACACGACCCACGCCGCGATCGCGCACACCAGCGCCGCGATCGCGCTGCCTTCGGTCTTCGGGGCGGCGTAGTACGGCTGCTGGCCGTAGCCGTACTGGCCGTAGGGCTGGCCGTAGCCGGCTTGCTGCCCGTAGCCCGGCTGCTGCCCGTAGCCCGGTTGTTGACCGTAGCCGGGCGGTTGGCCGTAGCCGGGGTCCTGGCCGTAGCCCGGCGGTGCGTACCCCTGCCCGTAGGGCGGCTGCTGGCTCTGGCCGTACGGCGGTTGCTGGCCGTAGCCTCCGCCGGGCGCCTGACCGTAGCCGGGCTGGTCGCCGTAGGAGGGCGGCGGCGTCGACGGTGGGGGCGGTGGGGGCGGAGGCGAAACGGCGTCGCCTCCCGGTGTCGGAGGTGCCTGCCATCCCTCCGCCGGATCGCGCGGCGACTCGGGCTCGTTCGTGCTCACGCGCGAAGGGTACGCGCCGAGCACCCGGCAGCCTCGGACCCACGCGCCGACGGGGTGCTCACACGCTCGCTCCGACCCGGGCGCCGGCGCGCCCCTCGAGCCGGCTGCCGCGGTCGATCGGCACCACGTGCCACACGTCGGCCGCCGCGCGCGCCCAGTCGTCGAGCAGGCGCCGGCCGCGTGGAGATCCCGTTCGCTCCACGTGGGCCTCGAGGAGCCAGCGCAGCTCGGCCAGGTGCTCCTCGTCCGGCCGAACCGCCTCGACGAGCTGCGGGTTGAGCCGCGCGGGCAGTCGCATCCCGGGGTCGTGGACGTAGAGCTCGCCACCGGTCATGCCCGCGCCGATGTTGTAGCCCACGTCGCCGAGCACCACGATCGTGCCCCCGGTCATGTACTCGGCCAGGTGGTCACCCGCTCCTTCGATCACCGCGTCGGCGCCGGAGTTGCGCACGCCGAAGCGCTCGCCGACGCCGCCGGCGATGAACACCCGCCCGCCCGTCGCGCCGTAGAGGCAGGTGTTGCCGGCGAGCACCGGCGTCGGGCCGGCGTCGTCGGCGGGCGGGCGGATCACGATGGTGCCGCCGCCCATGCCCTTGCCCACGTAGTCGTTCGCCTCGCCCACCAGCTCGAGGGTCACCCCGCTGGTGAGGAACGCGCCGAAGCTCTGCCCGGCCTCGCCGTCGAAGCGGAGATGGGCCGAGCCGAGGGGCGGACGGTCGCCGAACTCGAGGGCAAGGGCGCCGCCAAGGGCCGCCCCCACGGTGCGGTCGGCGTTGGTGATGGCGTACGCCAGCCGGAGGCGTTCACCGTCCCACACCCCTCGGAACGCATCGGCGAGCACCCGGTCGCCGAGGGACGAACGCGGGCGCTGGATGGGATGCGACTCGACGAAGCCGCGCGCGGCGTTGCCGTCGGCGGGAGGCCGAAGCAGCGGTGAGAGGTCGACGGCGTCGGCGCGGGCGTCGCCGAGTGTGCGCTGGCGCAAGCATTCGACCCGGCCCGTCGCCTCGTCCATCGAGCGAAAGCCCAACGAGGCCAGCAGCCGGCGCACCTCCTGCGCGACGAATGTGAGGTAGGTGGCCACGCCCTCCGCGGTGCCGGTGAAGTTCTTGCGCAGGTCGGGTCGCTGGGTGGCGATGCCCGGCTTGCACGTGTCCTTGTGGCACGACCTCAGCATGATGCAGCCCTCGGCGATCATGGCGGCGGTGCCGAAGGAGAACTCGTCGGCACCGAGCAGCGCGGCGACGACGACGTCGCGACCGGTCAGGAACCCGCCGTCGACGCGGAGCCGCACGCGCGAGCGGAGCCCTTCGTCGACGAGCACCTGTTGCGTCTCGGCGAGCCCCAGCTCCCAGGGGAGGCCGGCGTGCTTGATCGACGAGAGCGGCGACGCGCCGGTACCTCCGTTCGCGCCGCTGATGTGGACGACGTCGGCGAGGGCCTTCACGACGCCGGCGGCGACGACACCGACCCCCTGCTCCGCCACGAGCTTCACCGACACGTCGGCGTAGGCGTTCACCTGCTTCAGGTCGAAGACGAGCTGCGCCAGGTCCTCGATCGAGTAGATGTCGTGGTGTGGCGGCGGCGAGATCAGTGTCACGCCGGGCTGGGTGTGGCGGAGGCGGGCGATCTCCTCGCTCACCTTGTTGCCGGGGAGCTGGCCGCCCTCGCCCGGCTTCGAGCCCTGGGCGATCTTGATCTGCAGCTCGTCGGCGAAGGCGCAGTACTCGGGCGTGACACCGAAGCGGCCCGACGCGATCTGCTTGATCCGCGAGTTCTTGTCGCCGGTCCGATGGCCCCGCGTGCGGAACCGGGCCGGGTCCTCGCCACCCTCGCCGCAGTTCGACTTGGCGCCGATCAGGTTCATGGCCTCGGCGAGTGTCTCGTGGGCCTCGCGCGACAACGATCCGTGCGACATGGCGCCGGTCGAGAACCGCTGCACGATCGAGTGCACCGGCTCGACCTCCTCGATCGGGACGACGGCGCCGGCGGGCACGAGCTCGAGGAAGTCGTGCAGCTCGACCGCCCGGCGCTCGTTCACGGTCGCCGCGAAGTGGTCGTAGACGTCGTCTCGCCCCTCGCGGATGGCGCGCTGCAGAAGGTGGGCGACCGCCATGGCGCGGAGCGCCTCGTGGACCTCCTTGTTGTGGGTGTGGTACTCGCCGCCGCGCTTGACGCCCTTGTCGCGGTAGTAGCCGGGGGAGAGCAGTCGCGACGCGGAGTGCCGCGCGAGCACGTCGGCCTCGAGGCCGTCGAAGCCGATGCCGCCGACCGTCGACGCGGTGCCGGTGAAGCAGCGGTCGATCACGTCGGCGCCCAGCGTGAGCGCCTCGAAGGCCTGGGCGCCTCGGTACGACTCGACGGTCGCGATTCCCATCTTGGAGAGGATCTTGAGCACGCCGTCCTCGAACCCGGCGCGCAGGTTCTCCTGGGCTTCGGGGCTCGACAGGTCGGAGTCGTCGGCGGCGTCCGCATCCGCGGCCACCGACAGCAGAGCGAGCCGCGGGCAGATGGCATCGGCCCCGTAGCCGAGCAGGCAGGCGAGGTGGTGCGTGTCGCGCACGTCGTCGCCCGCGACCACCAGGCTCGTCGCGGTGCGGAGGCCGGCGGCGACGAGGCGCTGGTGGACGGCGCCGACGGCGAGGAGCGTCGGGATCGGCGCTCGGTCAGCACCGACGTTGCCGTCGTCGATGACGAGGATGGCGACGCCGTCGTCGCGCACGGCCCGCTCGGCCTCCTCGGCGATCGCCTCGACGGCGGCACGGAGCGCGCCGGGCTCGGCGTCGGCTGCGGGAACCACGAAGGTGGCGTCGAGTCGCCTCGTCGGGAAGGGCGTCTCGGCGAGGAGCGCTTCCACGGCGTCGGGGAACAGGAAGAACGAGTCGAGTGCGAGGAGACGGGCCGCCTCGGCGCGCTCCGCGAGCAGCGGGTGCCGGGGCCCGAGCAGCGTGCGCAGGCTCATCACCAGTCGCTCGCGCAGGTGGTCGATGGCCGGGTTGGTCACCTGCGCGAACCGCTGGCGCAGGTAGTGGTGGACCGGGCGGGGCCAGCCGGCGATGTGTGGCAGCGGCGAGTCGTCACCCATGGCGAAGGTCGGCTCCTTCGCCGTCTGTGCGATCGGCTTGAGCACGAGGCGCAGCTCCTCGTCGGTGTAGCCGTGCACCACGTGACGGCGGGCCACGTCGTCGGGGTCCGGCGTCGACGTCACCGGGTTCCCGAGGCCCCGCGTCTGCAGCCCGTCGGCCGCCCACCGCGCGTAGGGAGCGACGGTGGCGAGGTCGTGCTTGCACTCGTCGTCGAGCAGCACCCCTCGGGCCGGGTCGACGAAGAGCATCTCGCCGGGGCCGAGGCGGCCGCGCTGCACGCCGCCGTGCCCGTGCACGTCGACGGCGCCGGCCTCGGACGCGCAGACCACGAGGCCGTCGTCGCAGATGGCGTACCGGAGCGGGCGCAGCCCGTTGCGGTCGAGGGCGGCGCCGACGCCGCGGCCGTCGGTGAACACCAGGCCCGCCGGCCCGTCCCACGGTTCGACGAGGCAGGCGTGGTAGCGGTAGAAGCCGCGCACCGCGGGCGGCAGGTCGCGCGCGCCCTCCCATGCTTCCGGCACGAGCATGCGGACGGTGTGGCGCACGTCGCGACCGGCCCTCGTCACCAGCTCGACAACGCTGTCGAGGGCGCCGGAGTCGGAGTCGTCGTCGTCGACGACCGGGTGGAACAGCTCCTCCGGGCCGAGGCCGGCCTCCTCGGTGCCGAGGACCGCCCGGGCGCGCATGCGGTTCACATTGCCGGCGATGGTGTTGATCTCGCCGTTGTGACACAGCATCCGGAACGGCTGGGCCCGCTCCCATGTCGGCCGGGTGTTGGTGGCGAAGCGTTGGTGGAGGATGGCGAACGGGACCTCGGCACGCTCGTCGACGAGATCGAGGTAGAAGGCCCCGAGCACGTCGGCGGCCGCCAACCCCTTGTAGGTGACGGTGCGGAACGAGCAGCTCACCACGTAGACGCCGGCGACGTCCCGAGCAAGGCGCCGCCGCAGTCGGTACGCGGCCCGCTCGCGCCCCTCGCCGTCACGCTCGCCGGCGGCCGCGTCGGCGAGGACGGCGTGGAGCATGTGGGGACGGCTCGCTCGCGCCGACGCGCCGAGCTGGCCGTCGTCGGTCGGGGGCACCCGCCACTCGACCACCTCGAGGCCTTCACGGGCCGCCCGCGCCTCGACCTCGGCGCGGACCGCATCGGGGTCGTCGCGCCGCACGAACAGGGCGGCGACACCGCGGCCCTGACCGAAGATCGCCGGCGGGATCGGGATCAGGACGCCGGCGCCATCGGCGCTGCGCGCGTCGGCGGCCACCGCGCCGCGATGCTTCATGTTGGCGAGGCCGGCGAGCGCGGCCCGGAGGATGGCGTGGGACGGACGGCCGTGGGCGTCGGCGACGAAGCCGATGCCGCACGCGTCGCGCTCGACGGCGCGGGAGGCCCGGGGAACGGGGCGCATCGTGTGCTCCTGGAAGGTGGTGGTCGGTCGGGTGATCAACCACCGGGGCGCCCTCTTCGTTGAAGGAGGCGCCATTGCCAGCCCCGGTGCAGTAGGGCGATGTTACCCGGGCCTGCTATCGAGTTCGCCGACGTCCTCCGGCCACCACGCGTCGCCCTCTTCCACCCTCGTCACGGAACGATGGCCGGGGAGATCGAGATAGGGGCAGTCGTCGACCGTGGTCCGGAGGGTTAGTGACGCATCACCGGGTGCGATCCACGAAAGCCGGCGGCCGTCGATCCAACGAGCCAAGTCGTAATCGTATGACGCCTCGTCCTCGGCGGACTCGCCCCACCTCCAAGCGCCGGAGGCGTCCTGAACCCAATAGCGGTCGGTGCCCCACTCGTTCACTCTTGGGAAGCTCTGCATGAGTGGCAGCACCTTGGGGTCGGCGAAGTAGGCGATGGGAAACCCCATATGCGACCCGATCGCCAGCGATGACACCACCGCGCGGACGTCCGCGGGTTCGAGTGCTTGTGGCACGAGGAAGGGCACCTCTGGGCCGGGACGCGACAGAAAGGGAGCCCACGGCACGTCGCCGAGCCGTAGGGCTCCCGACAGACCCACAAACGTCGGCGGGGCGGCAGCGGGAGCCAAGCGCGCCGGATTGCGAGCGTCCCAGAACAGTCCGTCGATATCGACGACGTCGACGCGCCACGTGACGACCTCGCCGGTGAACGGGCAGCGCGCTACCGCGATATCGACGAGTGTGTCGAGATACTGCTCCCTCAGCTCGTCCCGACGCTGTGTCAACTCCATCACGAGGGTGTCGGAGTCGTCGTCGGTGTCCTCGTAGATCAGGAAATACTCCGCGAGCGCCAAGCGACGGCGCTCGCGAACCGCGTCGTCGACGGTCACTCCTGGCCGCCGGCCATGTAGACGGGCTTGTGGAAGGTCAGCGAGCATCCGCTCGACGTGACCTTCAGAAGCGGCTCGCCGGACTGGTGGGCCTGCACAATCACGTTGAAGATTCGCTTCTCGACGGCGTCTTTCGGCGTCCAGTCGAGATGGGCGCCATGCTGCGCTCGGAACGAACCGCTCTGGAGCGCCGCGACGACCCGGTCCTTGAGCTGCCGGAACTTGGTCTCCCCGGGTAGGTCGACCATCGGGCGCTCGTTGGCATCGAGGATGGCGTAGAGGTCGTGGTCGCCCGTGAACTCCTTCTGCGTGGCGCGATCGATGATCTTGCCGTTCGAGAGGTCGATCTTGCCCTTCTTGATCATGGACTGGATCTTGCGGGCGTCGTCGGCCTGCTCCTTCTGCCGCTGGACGAAGCGGGTGTAGAGCTTCCGGTATGCGTCCTCGCTCATCGCACCCTGCGGCGGTAGCTCGGGCTTGAAGAACCCGACCTTGCCGATGTCGGCTTTCGTGATCCCCGCGTTCGCGCCCAGGACGACGTCGTCGCTGTTGATCGTCTTGGCCTTGATCTCCTGCGGCTTCGGCAGAGCGCCCTGTTCGAGTAGCACCGGCGCCGTCGGATTTGTAGGTCGAACGAGCAGAACGACGTCGAACTGACCTGCGACCTTCAGCGCCTGCAGAGCGTTTCGCGCGGGCATCCCAAACTTCTTGTAGAGATCCGTGCCCTCGAGATCCTTCGCCGTCTTCCCGGTGTCCTCCGGTATGCCAACGACGTGGCCCTCTGCCTCCTTGGGCAGGTCCTTCTTGTGGTATTTGCCGGCGTAGAAGTCGAGCGCGTTGGCGAGCGCGGCGATCTCGGCCTGCAGCTTCTTGAGCTGCGGAGGGGCGTCTTTGTCATCGGCTAGGAGGTCCTTGCTGATGGCCTCTGCAGCCGCCATCGCCTGTTCGACACGTTCCGCCAGACGAAGAACGCCGGTGAGGTGCTTGATCTGGAGCTCCGGCTTCGGGTCGCCCGAAGAGAGCGCCGCAAGGCTTTGCTGGAGCTTGTCGATTAGAACCCCGCGGGTCGAGGCCATTTCGAGCTTGCCCGGAGGTGTGTAGATGAGCGTGTGCTTCTCGCCGTCCATCGTGACCGGGACCGAGACGTTCGAGAGCTTGGCGCCACTGGCGGTCCTCGTGCCCTCGGCTCCGCCGATGTAGCCGTCCACTTCGGCGAGCTGGCGGCTTGCCGCGAGGCGAACCTGCGACTCGGTCGGCCCTTCTGGAGCCTTCGCCTTCGCCCGCGCGGGGCCATGGGTCGCGTGGTCGACTTTCACCGCGGTCATGGTCACGCTCACCCGGCTATCGAGCAGGGTGCGGAGGTTGTCGCGCAGGGCCTTGAGGTCCGCGGCCGCGTTGCGTCCCTGAGAGTTTCCGGCGAGAACCTTCTTCATCGCCGCGAGCGTCGGATTGTCGGACGACTTCGCGAAACCACCGACGCGACCCGCACCCGCTCCCGACGTCGGTGGCTTGTCCTGATTCGTCTTCATCTTCGACGCGCTCGCGTACAGCAGCACCGTCGTCATGCGGTGGTAGAAGTCGTCGGTGATCGCCTTGTTGTGGTGCTCGAGCAAGTAGAGGTTCAGCCAGCCGCGGGGGATCACGTGCTCGCTCTCGAGCCACAGCTCCGAAGGTCGGCCGTTTGAGCGGCCGCGGCTGCCCTGATCACCATGTTTGCCAACCTCACCGACGATGCCATCCTTCGACTGATCCCAATAGAGATCTTCGCCGGCGGCGCCTTTGATGCCGAGCTTCGCCCGAACCGCCGTCAGCAGTGGCGTCAACTTGGCCACGACCTTGACTCGGTGCGGCTCGTCGGTCGTCTTCGCCGCCTTCGCCTCGGTGACGATCGCCCGTGCCTCATCGGCCGCCTTCTTGTTCTGCTTCTGAACGGCGACATCCACGAGCGCGCCGGCCTCGAGCGCAAGGTGGTCGAGTTGGTCGCCGGCGAGCTTCTCTGTCGGCGTCATGACCTTGCCGGCCTTGTCGCCGAAGTCGTGCACGCCGTACTTGGTGCCGTAGCTCGAGATGGCGCGTCCCAACGCCTTCATCAACTTGTCGATGCGGCGCGCCGCCTTCTTGGCGGATGCCTCGTCCGGACTTCCGACGGCCGTGGTGCCCGCTTGCCTTATCGCGCCGGCGAGCCGCCCGATGCTGGTGATCGCTGCCACCCGCACGTTGTCGCCGCTTCTCGAGGCGACGTCGTGTTCTGTCGCGATCTTGCTGAAAAGATCGGCGGGCGCCGACGCCATGACCAGCGACACGTGGTTCTTCGTTGCGTCCATCGTGACGGTGTGGCCGGCACCAGCCATCGACAGCTTCTCCGCCTTCGGTAGGCCAAGCAGACCCTTCACGAAGGCGAACCCGCCCTGCACCTTCTGCTTCGTCCAGTCCTTGACGGACTGCGCCTTCTCCTTGACCAGCTTCTTGCCCTGGTCGACCTTCTTCTTGGCCCAGTCCTTGCCCTGCTGGATCTTCTTCTTGGCGAAGCCGGCGCCCCGCTTGAAGGCGTTGATGAGCGGCCGGGCGATCTTCAGGGCGCCCTTGATGACGAAGTCGACGGCCTTGTTGACCGGCTTCTGGACGGCCGAGATCACCGACTTGACCTTCTCGCCGATGCCGCCCAGGCCGAGGAGGCTGGCCAAGAAGCTGATGACGACGGGCACGGCCTTCGCCAGCGCCTCCTCGATCTTCTTGGGCACGCCGCCGAGACCGCCGAAGGCGATGTCGTGCACCGCGTCGATGACGGTGCGGATGAGGTCGACGAGCGCCTCGCCCTTCTCGAACAGCCACTGCACCACCGACACGAGGGCCTGGACGATCTTGACGAGCGCGCCGGCGGGGTTGAGCAGGCCGATGAGCCACGTGATGCCGGCCTTCACGATCTTCTCGATCACGAACTGCTTGATGGGGCCGAGGACCATGTCGGTGAGGTCGCCGAGCTTGTCGACGATCCACTTCCAGAGGCCGATCACGCCCTGGGTGGCGATCGTCTTGAACACGTCGACCGTCTTCTCGATGGCGGCCATTGCCGGCTCGCCGATCGCCTTCACGAGCCGGCTGCGGATGTTGGCCCACGTGAGCCCGAGGATCGACAGGATCATCTGGAAGATGCCCTTGGCGTCGAGCTTGTCGGGGATCTCCAGACCACCCTCGGCGAGCTGACCGAAGAGCCAGTCCTTCAGACCCTTCTTCAGGTGCTCGTAGATGTTCGACGCGAAGTTCATGAACCCGGTCTTCACCGCGGTGAAGAAGTTGGAGATGAACTTCACCGGGTCGGCGATGATCCGGGTGAATGCGTCGGCCGCCTTGGCGAGGATGCTCAGGAACAGGTTCTTGAGGTTCTTGATGACGGCGATGGCGCCCTTGATGGCGTCCTTCGCCTTGTCCCACAGCCCCTTGTTGGCCTCCTGCGCTTCCTTGATCTCGTCGTCGACGGCGTTGCGGGCGTCCACGTACTTCTGGGCGAGGTCGTCGGCGAGCTGCTGCTGCTTGTCGTCGACGCTCTTGTCGAGGTCGTCGAACTTCGACGCGATGTCCTTCGCCGCGTCCTGGCCGAACTTCTGCAGATCCTTCGGCAGCCGCTTGACCTCGGCTTCGACCTCGGCGCGCCCCTGCGCGATCCGGTTCTTGGCCCGGGTGAGCTCGCCGCCGACGACGTCGGCGACGTTCGAGATCACGACCTCCATGTCGCGCTCGTACTGCGCCTTCGAGACCTGGAAGATCTGGTTGGCCTCGTCGGGCAGCCCCGCGAACTTGTCCTTCAACCACTTGGCGGCGCCCGTCCAACCCGAGTAGCGCCGCGACTTGTACTCGTCCATCCGCCGCTTGTGGTCGGCGGTGAACTTGCGCCGGGCCGCGCCCTCGCCGTCGTCGAACGTCTTGGAGACCTTGTCGTCGAGGCCGTTGAGGATGCCCTCGACCTCGGTCTTGGCCTTTTCATAGATGCCGTTGAGCTTGGCGCTGACCTGCTGGCGCTTCTGCTCGTCCTTGCTCTTCGTCGCGCCCTGCTGGGAGCCGACCTTCTTCGCCGCCGCCGACGCGGCCCCGTGCAGCGCCTGCAGCCCCGTCTTGCCGTCCTGCTGGGCGCCGGCAGTCGCGCTCTTCAGGGTCTCCGCCTCCGCCTTGCGCACCTCGCCGGGCGCCTTCTTCGAGTGCTCCTCGCCGGCCTTCTTCGCCTCGAGCGCTCCTTGCAGCTGCGGCTCGTTCGACTTGGCGAGGGCCTGCTCGCTGACGCCGGCGTCCTTCATCTCGGCGTCGGCTTCCACCTTCGGGCCCCGGAAGTCGAGCTGCTCGGGCGGCGCCTTGGCGGGCATGGCGTCGCCCGCCTTCAGATCGGCGGGGTGCTGCACCTTCTGCGGCTCGAGCGGCGTGACCGGCTTGTCGACGGACTTCGACTGGTCGGGCGGCTCCTTCTCCTTGGCCACGACGTCTTGCGCGGCCGTCTTCTTGCCCTCGGTGACCTTGCCCGAGACCTCGCCCTTCACCGCGTCGGCCCTGCCCGACCCCGCGAAGCTGTCGGCCTCGTCGAGGTTCTTCGGAGCCGCCTTGGCGATGGCCGCCTTCACCGCGGCGATGAACGCCTTCTTGTCGAACGTCCCGGGCTTGGCGGTGCCCATCTTCGCGACCTGCGCCGCCTTCGCCTGGGAGAGCTTGTCGTCGGACGGCGCCTTGGCCGCGGCCTGCGCCTTCTTCGCGGCCGCCGTCGGCTTGTCGTGCTTCTTGGTGCTCTTGGCCGCCTTCGAGAGCTTCCCCACCACCTTGGCGAAGCGCGGGTCCTCCGTCGGCGCTGGCGGGGCAGGCGGCACCGGCGCCGAGAGGATGCCGGCGTAGCGCTGGAGCGGGAGGGCGCTCTCGGTCGTCGCCGGGGCGAGCGCGCCGCCGACGGCACCGCCCCCCGCGCCGCCGGTGGTGGTCGGCCCTGCCACTGTCGCCGCACCCTTGCGGGCCTGCGCCGGCGGGCCGACGAGCGACCGGACCGCCTGGTTGCCGGCGGTGCGGTGGAGCCGCTGCAGCATCGCCGGCGACATCCCACGCGCGGTGGTCGGTCGGGCGCGCGCCGGTGGGCCGGGCACGTGCGCGCCGGGACCCGGCACGCGTGCCGTCGGTCCCGTGTCTCCACGAGCGGCGCTTCGACGGGCCGCCGCGTCGTCGAGGTCGGCCCGGTGCTCTCGCCCCAGATCGCCCACTTCCATCCAGGGTGACGGGCGTGCACCGGCCGTGTCATGGCATCCCGTGCGGACAGGCGGGCAGTCGAGGTTGCCCGATCGGGCAGCGAGCTCAGGAGGACGATTGCGTCGGGATCTGGCGCCGGACCCAGTCGGCGAGCGAGGGGAGGGCACGCGTCTGCAGGAACACCTCGCCCTGGCCGGCGAGGTCGACGACGAGCCCCTCGCCCGAGAGCATGGTCGACTTGATCCCACCGACCGCCCGCACGTTGAAGGTGACTGTGTCGGCGAACGCGACGACGTGGCCCGAGTCGACCGTGATCGCCTGGCCGGCCTCGAGGACGAACCGGTCGATGGCGCCGTAGCTGCTCACGAGCATCGTGCCGGCGCCCCGGCACGACAGCAGCACGAGGCCCTCACCGCCGAAGAACGTCTTGGCCCCGCCCCACTTCGTGTCGACGTCGATGTCGGGATGGGCGGCGAGGAACGAACCCGACTGCACGAACATGGCGTGGCTCCCGTCCATCTCGATCGTGGCGATGTCGCCCGGGAGCGCGGTCACGAGCTGCACCACGCCGCCGGCCGCGCCCGGCCGGAACACGTTGGTGAAGAACGACTCGCCGCCGGCGAGGCTCCGCGTCAGCGACTTGAGGAAACCGCCCTGGGCGCCGGTCTCGATGGTCATGTCGGGCGACATGGTCATCATGGCGCCGGCCTCGGCGCGGATCGCCTCTCCGGCGGAGAGGGTGACGGTCGCGACGGCGAACACCGGGGCGTGACGGATCTCGACGTTCATGGACGCGCAGTCTGCCGCCCGCCGTCTCGGCTCGGGCGGACCATGTGACCGGTTTGGCGAATTGCGTCCTCGACCCGCGTCAGCGGTTGGGCCAGCGCTCGGCGCGAGGCTTGGCCGCGCGCCGGCCCTCGCCGAGCGACCACGAGCGTCGCCAGGCGGCGGCGTCGGGGCCACGAAGCGGCGGCGTGGTGCCCGCGGCGGCCCGCCGGCGGGCGGTCCACCAGTCGGTCGCCTGCTCGTCGGCGAGCGCGGCGACGGCGTCCTCCACTCGCACCGCGAACTCGCGGGCGTCCTCACCCGGGCCGGCGACGAGCGGATGCCCGAAGGTGACGTGGGTGGTGGAGGGCGTGAGCCGGTTGGCTCCTTTGCGCAGGATCCGGCGGGTGCCCTCGAGGTGCACCGGCACGACCGCCACGCCGGCTCGCGACGCGAGGAACGCCGCGCCCGGCCGGTGCTCCTGGGCCCAGCCGTGCGGGCTGCGTCCACCTTCCGGGAAGATGATGAGGCTCCAGCCCTCGTCGAGCATCTGGGCCGCCAGCCGCAACGACTTGGTCGACGGGCGTGTCCGCTCGATCGGGATGGCGTTGATCGCGAACGCCCAGAGGTAGCCCTTCCACCGCTTGTCGAAGAAGTAGTCGGCGCCGGCGGCTACGACGGTGCGGTGGCGGAACCGGTCGGGCAGCGCGGTCAGGAGGAGCGGGGTGTCGACGTGGCTCGCGTGGTTGGCCGCGAACACGACCGGACCTTCGACGTCGACCAGCCGGTCGTCACCCGTGATGCGCGGCGCCGCGAGCACGCCGATGCCCGCCTTCCCGACCGTGTCGAGCACGACCGCTCGTGCCAGCCGGGTCGGGTACTTGCGCGCCCAGTCGGTGTCGAAGTCGACGCCGGTCGTGCGCTCGACGGGCGGGCGGTCGACGGTGCCGGGCCACGACGGCGCGACGAACGGGAACCCGAGGGCGCGCAGTCGACCGATCCCGGGCACCCGGACCTTCATCGGACGTCGGCCATGAGGAGCGGCGGGTTGTGCAGGTGGGTGATCGACGGGTCGCGACCGACGACGTCCTCCGCCATCTCGAGCGCGTCGCGCAGCGTCGAGGCCGGCTTGAAGCCGAGCCGCCGCACCGCCCTCGGGTCGCCGCCGACGATGATCACCTGACCCAGGTGCTGCAGGGCGTGCGATCCCCAGTACCACATGTAGAACGGATGGACGCCGTGGTACGCGTAGCTCGTCCGGTAGAGGTGGATGTACCACGGGTCGGTGGCGAACTGCTCCTCGTACTTGGCCTCGAGCTCGAGCGGGTCGGTGGTGTCGGCGAGCACCTGCTCGAAGAAGTCGATGTAGCTCGGATGGTGCACCGGGTTGAACGCCCACGGCGTCGGATGGCTGAGGATCAGCACACCGCCCTCCCGCACGAGCGGCTTGTTGCGGTACAGGTTGAAGAAGTAGCCGAGCCCGAGGCACATCACGAGGATCGGGTTCATCACCGAGTTCACGTTGTAGGGGCAGATGTAGGGGAGCCCCATCGTCAGCACGTCGGTCTGCCCTTCGACCTCGACCAGCTGCTGCTTGTAGACGTTCGCCGTCGTGAGCTCGTGCACGGCCTCGACCTCGCCCGCCTGCACGCTCGTGAGGCCGTAAGGCGAGTCGATCGAGTGGAAGATCGAGCGCTTCAGGCGGTCCGGCGTGCGGTCGAGCGTCTTCGAGACGGCGAGGAAGGCGGCGCGGTCGCGCGCCGTCCACTCCCACTCACGCTTCTGCAGGAACTGGAACTGGCCGGGGAACGTGTCGTTGTTGAGCGTCGTCTCGATCTGGAAGATCTTCACGCCGGCGTCGCGGATCACCTTGCCCATGCGCCAGTTCGACGAATGCAGCTCGGAGTGACGCTGGTCCATGAACGAGCGGCTGTGCTGCATCGTGCGCACGTTGTGGTGGTGGCGCAGCGAGCGGTACGACGACAGCCCCGTCGCCGTCGACTTCCACCCGCCGTCCATGGCGACGAGGTTGATGTTCACGTACACGAGCAGGTCGGACTCGGCGGCGCGCCGGTTGATCTCGACGTCCTCGCCGGCGTCGGTCTGGCCGAGGTGCAGCAGGTTGTCGGGGTCCTCGGCGTCGTGCTGGGTGAGGAGGCCGTGCGGCGCGAAGGCGTCGAACACCCGGCTGCCGAGCGCGTGGCGCAGCTCGCCGTCGGTCATCCGCCGGTGGAGGGCGAGCGCCGCGACGAGAACGACGTCGTCGACGCCGGCCGCGGCGGCCGCGTCGAGGACCGCCTCGATGATCCGCTGGCGCACGTCGGGCTTGCGCATCGGCGGGAGCGGGAGCGAGACGTCGTCGAAGGCGATCGTCAGCTTCATGCCCGGGAACAGCAGCGACGACAGCGGTTGCGAGTCGCCGACGGGGTTCTCGAGCGCGTGGCGGATGGCGGCGTCGGCATCCTTGATGCCGTCGAGCGGCTCCGGCGCGTAGACGACGCGGCTCCCGACGGGAAGGCGTTCGAGCCGGAACCCCTCGCCGTGCCAGAAGAGCGTCGGAGGAGTGGAGCGGTCGACCTCGAGGACGAATCCGGGTCGGGGCATCAGCGGGTCCTCTCCTTGCGGAGGTCGAAGGCGATCTTCACCGCGCCGCGCCGGCCGGCCTCGGCGGCGTGCTCGATCGCGTCGCGGTAGCGGTCGAGGGTGTAGGTGGCCGAGACCAGCCGCTCGAGGCGAGCCTCGGTCACGACGTCGAAGGCCGTCTCGAAGTCGTCGTGGGTGTAGGCGTAGCAACCCTTGAGCGACACCTCGCGGTGCCACAGCGTTGTCATGTCGACTGTCACTTTCGCGGGCATGCCCACGAGGAGGACGGTGCCGCCCGGCGCGACGATCGACAACGCCTGCGCGATGGAGGCGTCGGAGCCGACGCAGTCGACAACGCCTTCGACGCCGGCGGTGAGCTGGCCGCCGGTCTTCAGCGAACGCGTCGTGCTGCGAACGGCGCCCTCGAGCTCGCCGGGCGCGACGACCACGTCGGCGCCCAGCTCCTTCGCGAGGCGACGCTGGTCGGGGTGCTTGGCGGTGGCGATGAGCGGGCCGGGCGCCATGCCGAGGGTGCGCACGGCGGCGATGGTCAAGAGGCCGAGCGTGCCGGCGCCGATCACCGCCATGGGCCGCGCGCCGATCGCCCTCGCGGCGTGGACGGCGCACGCGGTCGGCTCCACCAGCACCGCGGCCTCGTCACTCATCTCGTCGGGCACGAAGTGCAGCTGGCTCTCGTGGGCGACGAGCGCCGTCGACCAGCCGCCGCCCGTGTCGGTGCAGAACCCGGTCTGCAGCCCCGGCTCGAGGTGGCCGAAGGCGGTGCGCTCGCACAGGTTGGTGAGCCCGCGCTCGCACATCTCGCACTGCGGATCGATGCCGCGCGCCGCGCACTTGAGCACCGGCTCGATGACGACCCGTCGCCCGTCGTCGAGCTCGCCGACCACTTCGTGACCGGGCACGAACGGGAAGCTGACGATCGGCTCGAAGTAGCGGCTGCTCGTGCCGTCGATGGTGGCCAGGTCGGAGCCGCAGATGCCGGCGAGCCGCGGTCGCACCCGGTGCCAGCCGGCGCCGTGGAGCTCGGGCTCGTCGACGTCGGCGAGGCGAAGGGGCCCGACCCGCGCCCCGCGCCCCGGTGCGACCCGTCCGGCCACCATGGCCGCCGCGAACTTGGCCGGCTTCCTCTCGAACAGGAGCGCCTTCACGACGACGCGCCTCCGCGCACGACGTGCGGTCCGCGTGGACCGATCGGCAGCAGCGGCCGCGCCGACCCGGGGGACTTCGACCACTGCTCGACGTGCCATCCCCGCTTCCGCGCTATCGACGCCAGCTTGGGCTCGGCGTTGACCGCGACCGGGAAGCCGACGACCTCGAGCATGGGCAGGTCGGACGCGGAGTCGGCGTAGGCGACGGACTCGTCGAGGCGCAGACCCTCGGCGTCGGCGTACTCCATCATGATCTGGGCGCGCGCCTCGCCCGTCGGGGGCGCCTCGGTGAGCTCTCCGGTGAACGTGCCGTTGGCCGCGACGCCCAGCGACGCGCAGACGACCTCGTCGAAGAGCGGACGCAGGGGCTCGACCACGAAGTCGAGGGCGCCGGTGATGAGGATCGTCCGGTGACCGAGCGCCCGATGTTGGCGGACCCGGCGGATGCCGGCGGGGAACGACTTGGTGAGGATCAGCTGGGAGAACAGCTCCCATGCGTCGGTGCGGATCCGGGCCGCCGGCGCTCCGTCGTAGCGGCGGTAGAAGTGGCGCAGGAAGTCACCCCGGTCGCGCCGGTCGAGGGCCAGCAGCGACGGCGCCTCGCGCAGCATTCGCATGGTGAACGCGACCCGCTCGTCGTCGGGCAGGTGACGGGTCGCGAGCCACGAGTACGACTCGACGACGTTCGACGCGATCAACGTGTTCTCGAGGTCGAACGCCGCGATGTGCCGGTCGGCTGACAGGATCGCCCGGCGGCCGCGCTCGGCCCGGGAGAGGCGGTCGGTCTTGCCCGGTGTCGTCTTCACCCGCGCCTGCTGCACGACCGAGGGCAGGTGCACCTGTTGCACGAACGAGTCCCACTCGATCACCGCGGGGTCGAACACGAACTCGCGGCGATCCGCCTCGTCGAGCGACTCGTAGAGCGAGAGCAGGCGATCGACCTGGTAGATCGCTTCGGTCTCGGCGTAGGCGCCATAGATCTCGACGTAGCCGAGCGCCCGTTCGGCCTGGCCGCGCTTCTCCTCGAGCGACGCCGTGAACGACGCCTGCTTGCCGCGGATTGGCAGCGCCGCCGCGACCTTCTCCGCGAACCCGAGGGTCTTGGCGGCGCGCGACAGCTCACGCTGGACACGACCGCGGCCGGGGAACGACCAGTCGGGCGCGACGATCGGTTGGCCCTCGGAGTCGTAGAGCGGGTGCTCGGTGAAGTAGTCCTGCACGAGGTCGACGAGGCGGCGGTAGCGCAGCGGGTTCCGGCTGCCCGACGCGACCTGGTAGACGCTCGGTCCGTCCCGGTCGGGTCCCTTGGCGGCGACGGCGATGATCGCGGCCACGACCAGGTCGACCGGGATCACGTCGACGATGCCTTCCGGCACGCCCGGGAACGCCTTGAGCAGGCCGCGTGCGTAGGAGATGATCACGGGCTCCGCCATCCGGAAGCCGCGGATCCACCCGGGCACCGGCTCGGCCAGGGCGGACTCGATGATCGACGGGCGGACGATCGTGACCGGCACGTCGCCTCGTTGCTCGAGCAGGGCGCGCTCACCGAGCGCCTTCGTGTAGGCGTAGGCGTCGGGCCACCCGAGGGAGCGGGCTCGCGCTTTGCCGAGCGCGATCAGCTGCTCCTTGACCCACTCGTCGCGCAGCTTCTCCGTCCGGTCGGCGAGCAGCGGAGTGCCGGCCGCGCCGAGCTCGTGCCGTGCGGCCGCGCGGAACCCGTCGAGCTTGGTGGCCGTGCGGCTGGCGGCGTCGGTGTCGGACCGGGCGCGGCGGGCGGCGTCGACCTCGGCTCGCCAATCGGCCGACGTGGCGAACGGCGTGTCGGGGAGCAGCATCTCGGGCGCGGCGCCCCGACGGGTGCCGGCGACGTACGCGGTCGACACCGCGATCAGGTGCGCGTTGGTGCCGGCCTCCTGGATCGCCTTGGCCACTCGGGAGGCGCCGAGGAGGTTCACCTCGACGGCGTGGTCGAGCGGCGACTCGAAGCTGACGGTGGCGGCCGAGTGGATGACGAGGTCGCAGGTCGCCAGGGCCGCCCGCCCCTCGTCGCCGAGGCCGAGCCCGTCGACCGCGACGTCGCCGGCGACCGGCGTGATGCGGCGGGCCATCTCTTCGTCGAAGGCGTCACCGAGCTCGCGGCGGAGCCGGTCGAAGCAGTCGTTCCGGAGGATCTCTCGGCGCACCCGCTCGGCGACACCACGGCGGCCGGGGCGGACGATCAGCACCAGCTCGCATCCGGGGACGGACCGGAGCAGGCGCTCGACCAGGGCGGTGCCGAGGAAGCCGGTCGAGCCCGTGACCGCGATGCGGCGACCGTCGAGTGCGTCGGGGATCACCCCTCTTCTCTACCATCTGGTAAGTGCCCCCTGCGACACGCGACCGGATCCTCGACGCCGCCCTCGACTCGTTCGGGACGAAGGGGTACGACGCGACCTCCCTCGACGCCCTCGCGCTCGGCCTCGGGATCACGAAGCAGTCGATCCTCTACCACTACGCGTCGAAGGAGGCGCTCCTCGCCGCGGTGATCGACCGCAGCGCGGTCGAGCTGGCGACGGCGCTCGAGGACGGCCTCGCCCGGGCCGGCGAGGGTTGGCTTCGGGTCGAGGCGGTGGTGCGGGCCGTGTTCCGCATCGCGGCGCGGCGGCCGGAGCTGCTCGGGTTGGTGCGGGAGGTGAGCCGTCTCGGACCGCCGGCGGCGACCCGGCTGACGGCGGCGCTCGACCCGCTCGTCGCCCGTGCCACCGGGTTCCTGGAGGCGGAGATGGCGGCCGGGCGGATGCGGCGCCAGGAGCCGAAGCTGCTCCTGCTCTCCGCTTACTCGACGGTGATCGGGGCGGCCACCGAGGTCGACGTGCTGCGCGCGCTCGGGTACGAGCCGACCGTTCGCTCGCTCGTCCGCCGGCGGGCCGAGATCCTGTCGTTCCTGCGCTCCGCGCTCGTCCCCGACGGCGTCACGCCGGCGACGGGCGCGACCGCGTAGCGGGCCGCCGCCTCCGCACGGCGCGACGTTCGTGTGCAGTTGCCCCGGCTTGATCGGCCCGACAGGCGGGTCTCGGCCGGGTAAGTGCACACGAATCGGCGAGTGTGTGCTTCTCGGGGGGTCGGCGGGTCGGGTGCGGGTGCCGGCGGGTCGGCGGGTCGGGTGCGGGTCGGCGGGTCGGGTGCGGGCGGGTGGCGGCGGT
>DATAKR010000113.1:0-2379 GCA_036261495.1 Acidimicrobiales bacterium
GCCGAGGAGGCCGCCCGCATGGTCGGCCTGGACATCGCCGGCATCGACTTCATCTGCCCCGACATCAGCCTGCCGGTGCGCGAGACCGGTGGCGGCATCGTGGAGGTCAACGCGGCGCCGGGCTTCCGCATGCACACGCATCCCACGGTGGGCGAGCCGCAGTTCATCGCCAAGCCCGTGGTCGACCTGCTCTTCCCGCCCGGCACGCAGTCACGCGTACCGATCGTCGCCGTCACCGGCACGAACGGCAAGACGACGACCTCGCGCATGATCGCCCACATCTTCAAGGGTCTCGGGCGCAAGGTCGGGATGACCTCCACCGATGGCGTCGTCATCGACGAGCGGCTCGTCATCAAGGCCGACGCCTCCGGGCCGCGCTCGGCCCGGATGGTCCTGCAGAACCCCCGCGTGGACTTCGCCGTGATGGAGGTCGCCCGCGGCGGCATCCTGCGCGAGGGTCTGGGCTACGACCGCAACGACATCGCCGTCGTCACGAACATCGCCCCCGACCACCTCGGGATGAAGGGCATCGACACCCTGCGCCAGCTCGCCGACGTGAAGGCCGTCATCGTCGAGGCCGTCCCCCGCGACGGCTTCGCCGTGCTCAACGCCGACGACCCGCACGTGCGCAACATGCGGCGTCGCTGCTCCGGCGGCATCGTCTGGTTCTCGATGGCCGAGCCCGGCAGTGAGGTCCGCGACTTCGTCGACGACTACTGCCGTCGCGGTGGGCGCGCGGTCGTCCTCGAGCCGAGCGAGCGCGGCGAGATGATCGTCATCAAGCACGGCCGTCGCAGCATGCAGCTCGCCTGGACCCACCTTCTGCCCGCGACCTTCGGCGGGGCCGCCCGCTTCAACATCGCCAACGCGCTCGCCGCCGCCGGTGCCGCCTTCGCCGCCGGCGCCCCGCTCCACGACATCCGACAGGGCCTGCGCACCTTCGCCACGACCTACTACCTCTCCCCCGGGCGCCTCAACCTCGTGCAGGTGGGCAACGCCGACGTCTTCGTCGACTACTGCCACAACGCCGCCGGCATGAAGGAGCTCGGCGTCTTCGTCGACCGGTACGCCGAGCAGAAGCAGGGCCAGTCGGACCTCGGACGCACCTCGCGCATCGGCATGGTCGGTGCCGCGGGTGACCGTCGCGACGACGACATCCGCGAGCTGGGTGAGGTGGCGGCCCACCACTTCGACGTCGTCGTCGTCCGCGAGGACGCACGCCTGCGGGGTCGCCGGCCCGGCGAGTCGGCACAGCTGGTCGCCGAGGGCGCCCGCAAGGCGATGGCCGACGGCGCCCGCTGCCGCCAGGTCGAGATCGTCCTCGACGAGCTCGAGGCGACCCGGCACGTGCTGGCACGCACCAACCCCGGCGACGTCGTCGTCATGTGCGTCGACAACCACGCCCGCGTCGTCGCCGAGCTCGAGGAGCGCACCAGCTCCGCGCAGGCCGGGGCACGCCTCGGGACGCCCGGCGCCGGCACCAGCGACCCGGACCTCGACCCCAGCACGCTCACCGAGACGGCCGAGGCCGAGGGCGAGGAGGCCGAGGGCGAGGCGCTCGCGACCGTGCCACCGGAGCCCCAGGCCGCGGCGCTCGACGACACCGCGGTCTGACCGCACGGGCGCCCGGCTCCCGCCACAAGCGCGCCACGGCGCAGTTCCGACCGGGAACCCGCCCGATTCCGGACCGAAAGTGCGCCACGGCGCAGTTCCGACCGTCTGCGTGCCCGATTCCGGCTCGAAAGTGCGCCACGGCGCAGTGGTGGTCGCCCCCGCCCGCGCGCCCGGCTCCGGGGTCGGGAGCCGGACGCGGACGCCGCAGAAGGTGCGCCACGGCGCAGTTCCGGCCGCCGGCGTGGCCGATTCCGGACCGAAAGTGCGCCACGGCGCACTCCGGCCGCCGGCGTGGCCGATTCCCGACTGTAAGTGCGCCACGGCGCAGTTGCGGACGCCGGCGTGGCCGATTCCGGACCGAAAGTGCGCCACGGCGCAGCTCCGGCCGCCGGCGTGGCCGATTCCGGACCGAAAGTGCGCCACGGCGTGCTTGTGGCTGCCGGGCGCTCCGGCTCGCGGGCCCGCGCCCTGGTGTATGCCGGTCCGCGCGGGCGCGTTGGAAAGTGCCCACTCGACTCGGGGAGTCGCGTGGGCACCTCCAGGCGTCGGACGGGTCAGGTCGTGGTGGCGGGGGCGATCTCGTCGGCGTAGGCGCGCAGGGCGCGACGGTAGGACTGGGTGTCGACGTCGGTCGTCGCCTCGAGGACGGAACGGACGAGGTCGGCGACGGCCTGCCGCTCCTGCCCGAGATCAGCCTGAACGAGCGCCCGCAGCACGAGCGCCGCGGTGTTGTGCGGTCGGGCCTCCAGCACCTCGGCCACGAGC
>DATAKR010000114.1:0-4121 GCA_036261495.1 Acidimicrobiales bacterium
GCCGCCGAGCGCGGCGCCGAGGCGTGGAACGCGGCCACGAGGCGGGCGACGTCGCGCAGCCCGCGGGCCGCACGATCCCGGTCGCGGTGCAGCAGCGTCGAGAGGCGGGCGTCGGCGGGCATGCGCCGCATCTCGACGAGGTGGTCGACCGGGCGGCCGGCGTCGTCGACGACGTCGAGCACCCTGAGGTAGACGTCGGGGGCGAGCCGGCGGTTGAGCTCGACCTCCCGGCGGCACGCCTCCTCGCGCCGCTCACGCGTCGAGAAGTCGAGGAACCCGAGGTCGACGGGCTTCTTCAGCTTGTAGGCCCGGTCACCGATGAAGGCGATCACCGACACGTGGGTCTCGACGATCTCGGCCGCCGAGGCACCGGCGCGACGGGCTCGCACCGGGACGCCCACGGTCAGTCGGTCGCCGGGACCACGACCACCGGGCACGGGGCGTGGTGCACGCACTGCTGGCTGACCGAGCCGAGGAGCAGCCCGGTGAACCCGCCGTGCCCGCGCGACCCCACGACGATCAGGTCGGCGTCCTTGCCGGCGTCGATCAGCGCGTGGGCCGCCGATCCTTCGACGAGGGATCCCTCCACCTCGACGTCGGCGTTCTGCTCGCGCGCCTCGGCGACGACGTGGGCGAGGAGGTCCCGCGCCGCGTCGCGCAGCAACGCCGGATCCACCTGCACGAAGGCCGGCGACCCGACGTAGGGGTACACCCACGTGTGGACCACGACGAGCCGCGCCTTGCGGACCGCAGCCTCGGCGACGGCCCACTCGAGCGCTCGGCGAGCACCCGGCGACCCGTCGACCCCCACGACGATCACACCCTTGCCGTCACCCACGGACGTCTCCCTTCCGGGCCGTGTCGTCGGGGACGATGACGACCGGCCGAGGTGACCGTACGGCCACCTCGTGGCTCGTGCTGCCGAGGTGCAGTCCCGAGATGCCGCCGATGCCGCGGCTGCCGACCACGACGAGATCGGCCGCCTCGCGGTCGGCCACGTCGAGCAGGACCGTCACCGGGTTGCCGGCGACGATCTCGGCGTGGAAGGCGACGCCGGCGTCGCGCAGCGGCTGGCACCACTCCGTCTCGAGCACGACCGCGGTCTCACCCCGCACCGTCTCGGCCGGGACCTTGGTGCCGTCGCCGCGGTCCTCGAGCATGCCCATGCTGTGCACGGCCACGACGTCGGCCCCCAGCGCCGCGGCCAGGTCGGCCGTGAAGCCGGCGGCGAGCTCCGACCCGCGTGAGCCGTCGAGACCGACGACGATCCGCCTGATCGTCATGGCGCCATGCTCCTTCCCCTCCCCGAGCCCTCGACAGGGACGTAGTTCGCGATCGGCAAGGCCGTTCGGCTCCTTCGGGGGCGGAGCGGCCGGTTGCAGCACTCGGACGACAGCCTAGGGTGGCGAGCACCGAGCGACACGAGGAGCGCCGTGACGACCAGCCACGACCCTGCCGAGCAGCACGGGGACGGGCGACCGCCCGCCGCCGACGTGTCGCCGGAGACCGACGTCGACGCCGACGTCGTCCTCTCCGACGGCAGCACGGTGCACATCCGGCCGATCCGCCCCGACGACGGCGACCGGCTGGTGCGGTTCCACTCGCGGCTCTCCCCCGACACCCAGTACCTCCGGTTCTTCTCGCCGCATCCGGTGCTCCTGCCCCGCGAGATCGACCGGTTCACCCACGTCGACTACTGGAACCGCTTCGCGATCGTCGCGGTGCGCAACGACGAGTTCGTCGGTGTCGCCCGCTACGACCGCCAGCCCGACTCCGACGAAGGCGAGGTCGCCTTCGTCATCGAGGATGCCCAGCAGGGCAAGGGCCTCGGCATGCTCCTCCTCGAGCACCTCGCTGCCGCGGCGCGGCGGCGCAACATCACCCGTTTCGTCGCGGAGACGCTCCCGATGAACTCGCGCATGCTCCAGGTGTTCCGCCAGGCAGGGTTCACCGCCACCACGAAGTTCGACGACGGCGTCGTGCACGTGGAGTTCCCGATCTCCCCGACGGAGGAGTCCCAGGCGCGCCAGGAGCGGCGCGAGCACCGCGCCGAAGCCCGGTCGGTCGCCCGCCTGCTGTCGCCGCGCTCGATCGCGGTCATCGGCGCGAGCCGCGAGCCGGGCACCGTCGGCTGGGCGGTGTTCAGAAGCCTGCTCGAGGGCGGGTTCCAGGGCGCCGTCTATCCGGTCAACCCGTCGGCCGCGTTCGTGGCCAGCGTGCGGAGCTACCCGAGCGTGCTCGACATCCCCGATCCGGTCGATCTCGCCGTGCTCGCCGTTCCCGCGGCGACCGTCGTCGACGTCGTGCGCGACTGCGGCCGCAAGGGCGTGAACGGGCTCGTCATCCTGAGCGCGGGATTCGGAGAGGCGAACGTCGCCGGCGACCTGCGCCAGCGCGACGTCGTCGCCGCGGCCCGGGGCGGGGGCATGCGGCTCGTCGGTCCGAACTGCATCGGGATCATCAACACCGATCCCGACGTGTCGCTCAACGCCACGTTCGCCACCGAGCCTCCCCAGCCCGGCCCCATCGGGATCCTGTCCCAGTCGGGGGCGCTCGGGGTGGCGCTGCTCCACCTCGCCGGTCAGGTCGACCTCGGGGTGTCGTCGTTCGTGTCGGTCGGCAACAAGGCCGACGTGAGCGGCAACGACCTCATCCAGTACTGGGAGGACGACCCGCGCACGTCGGTGATCCTGCTGTACCTCGAGTCGTTCGGGAACCCGCGGAAGTTCAGCCGGATCGCCCGCCGGGTGGGCCGGGCCAAGCCGATCGTCGCCGTCAAGAGCGGCCGCACGGCCGCCGCGCTGCGAGCGGTCGCACCCCGGTGGGTGCCCGACGTCGGCACCGACGTCGCGGTCGAAGCGCTGTTCCGCCAGACGGGGGTGATCCGGGTCGAGACGGTTCGCGACATGGTCGACGTCGCCCAGATCCTCGCCCACCAGCCGCTCCCGCGCGGCCGGCGGGTGGCGATCGTGAGCAACTCCGGCGGGCCCGGTGTGATGGCGGCCGACGTGTCAGCGAGCGCCGGGCTCGAGGTGCCCGAGCTCGGCGAGTCGACCCAGGCCCACCTCCGGGCGCTCCTGCATCCCGATTCCGTCGTGCGCAACCCTGTCGACCTCGTAGCCGCCGCCGGCCGCGCCGAGTACGAGGAGACGCTGCGTGCCGTGCTCGACGACGATGCCGTCGACGCCGCGATCGCCATCTTCACGCCGACCGCCCGGGCCACGGCCGACGAGGTCGCGGAGGCGATCGCCGGCGCCGTGGCGCGCCGGCCCGGCAAGCCGGTGCTGTCGTGCTTCCTCGCGACGCCGGTGATCCCCCGAGCGCTTCGGCCGCCCGAACCTCACGGCCCGGGCGCGTGCATCCCCTTCTACCCGGCGCCGGAAGGGGCCGTGCTCGCCCTCGCCAGGGTGGCTCGCTACGCCGAGTGGCGGACGTCGCCCGAGGGCGCGGTGCCCGACCTCGAGGAGGTCGACGCCGCGGCGGCGCGAGCGGTCGTCGCAGCGGCCCTGGTCGGCTCGCCCGGAGGTCGCCCGCTCACCGCCGAGGAGGCGGACGCCGTCCTCGCGGCCTACGGGATCGCGGTGACGCGAGAGTCCGCGACAGGGCCGACGCCGCGTGAGGGCGTCGAGACGCTCGTCGGCATCGTGCAGAACCCGTCGTTCGGGCCCTTGGTGATGTTCGGGATGGGGGGCCTCACTGCGGAGCTGCTCGGCGACCGTGCCTATCGTGCCGTTCCGCTCACCGATGTCGACGCGTCCCATCTCGTGCGATCGCTCGGCACCTCACCCCTGCTGTTCGGCTACCGCGACGCCCCGGCCGCCGATGTGCCCGCCCTCGAAGAGCTGCTGCTGAGGGTCGGGAGGATCGCCGACGACCTGCCGGAGGTCGCCGACCTCGAGCTCGGCCCCGTGATCGTGGGCCCGCACGGCCTCGACGTCGCCGGGGCGAGGATCCGCGTCACCCCGCCGCCGCCCGAGGGCCCCGACACGCGGCGGCTCCGCGACCTCGACACCTGAACCCAAGAGGCGGACTTCTGCCGTCAGCGCGTGGCAGCCTCCAGCCGCGGGCCGGCGTGCCAGAGCGCGACGCGTCGCGCCAGCTCCAGCTCGACCTCCCGCCCG